>JAICIN010000101.1 GCA_025924375.1 Dermatophilaceae bacterium
AGGTCGACCTGCGGATCATCGACCGCGGCGTCGGCGCGATCACGATGAACAACATCAACCTCGCGATGGCCTCCGACGCGATCATCATCGGCTACAACGTGCGGGCCGAGGGTCAGAACGCCGACTACGCCGAGCGCGAGGGCGTGGAGATCCGGTACTACACCGTGATCTACCAGGCCATCGACGAGGTCGAGGCAGCCCTCAAGGGCATGCTCAAGCCGGAGTTCGAGGAGGTCGAGCTCGGCACCGCCGAGATCCGCGAGATCTTCCGCTCGAGCAAGTTCGGCAACATCGCCGGGTCCATCGTCCGCAGCGGCGAGATCCGCCGCGGCGCCAGGGCGCGGATCACCCGCGCCGGGGTCGTCGTGGCCGAGAACGTCGAGATCGCCGGCCTGCGCCGCTTCAAGGACGACGTCACCGAGGTGCGCGAGGGCTACGAGTGCGGCATCAACCTGGGGTCCTACAACGACCTCCAGCTCGGTGACCTCATCGCCACCTACGAGATGCGGGAGAAGCCCCGCGAGTGAGCGCGGTGACGGTGTGCCGGGTGGTGACCACCCGGCACACCGTCTGCCGCGTCCGCACCCACCGAGACCGAGGAGGGACCCCCATGGCCGACCCGGGCCGGGCCCGCAAGATCGCCGACCGGATCAAGGTCGTCGTCGCGGCCAACCTCGAGCAGCTCGTCAAGGACCCCGACCTCGGGTTCGTGACCATCACCGACGTGCGGGTCACCAACGACCTCCAGCACGCCTCGGTCTTCTACACCGTCTACGGCGACGAGGTGCAGCGGGCCGCAACGGCCCAGCTCCTCGACCGCAACCTCGGCAGGCTGCGCTCGTTCGTGGGTCGCCAGATCGGGATCCGGCTCACCCCGACCCTGGAGTTCATCGCCGACGCCGTCCCCGAGACCGCCGCTCAGCTCGAGGAGCTGCTCGTGCGCGCCAAGGAGCGGGACGCCGAGCTCGCGGCGGCCGCCGCGCAGGCGACGTATGCCGGTGACGCCGACCCGTACCGCAAGCCCGGGACCGAGGACGACGCCGAGGGGGAGCAGGCGCTCGAGGACGACGACCGCGCGGATGACCGCCGCTGACGGCCTGCTCGTCGTCGACAAGCCGGCCGGCTGGACCAGCCACGACGTCGTCGGGCGGGCACGGCGGCTCTGCCGGACGCGGCGGGTCGGCCACGCCGGCACCCTCGACCCCATGGCGACGGGCGTGCTCGTCCTCGGCGTGGGTCGCGCCACCCGGCTGCTGACCTTCCTCGTCGGCTCCGACAAGGACTACACCGCGACCATCCGCCTGGGGCAGACGACGGTCACCGACGACCGGGAGGGAGAGGTCACCGCGAGCGCCCCCGTGACCGAGGAGGTGCGGGAGCGTCTTGAGGAGGCGGTCGCCGCGCTGACCGGTGACCTGCAGCAGGTCCCGAGCGCCGTCTCGGCCGTCAAGGTCGGCGGACGGCGCTCCTACCACCGCGTCCGGGCCGGCGAGGACGTCGTCCTGCCACCCCGGCCGGTCACCGTGAGCCGCTTCGACGTGCGCGCCGTCCGCCCCGGCCGTGCGGACGAGGGGACCCCGGTCCTCGACGTCGACGTTGAGGTGCAGGTGAGCTCGGGCACCTACGTCCGCGCGCTCGCCCGTGACCTCGGGGCCGCGCTCGGTGTGGGGGGACACCTCACCGCGCTCCGCCGCACCCGTGTCGGCACCTTCACGCTCGCGCAGGCCCGGTCGCTCGAGCAGCTCGAGGGCGAGGCGGACGCCGACGAGGTCCAGGTCATCGCGCTCGCAGAGGCGGCCCGCGCTGCGTTCGCCGTGCGCGAGCTCACGGCGCAGGAGGCGACCGCCCTCGGCCACGGGCAGCGGGTCCCCTCGGCGCGGCCCGGCCGTGACGGGCCGGTCGCCGCGCTGGCACCCGACGGCCGGCTCGTGGCCGTGCTCGACGAGTCCGGCCCGCTCGCGAGGCCGCGCGTCGTCTTCGCCCCGGCGGGTTCGTAGAGTGTCCCCCGTGCAGCGCTGGACCGACCCCTCCGAGACCCCCGCGTCGCTGCGGCCATGCGTCGCCACCTTCGGCAACTTCGACGGCGTCCACCGCGGGCACCGGGCCGTCCTCACCGAGCTCGTCGCGGCCGGCGCCCGCCGCGGCCTGCCGAGCGTCGCGGTGACGTTCGAGCCCCACCCGGTCACGGTGTTCCACCCGGAGCACGCCCCGGAGCTCATCGCGCCGGGCCGGCTGCGCGACGAGCTGCTGGAGGCGACCGGAGTCGACGGCGTGCTGGTGCTCGCCTTCACCCAGGAGTTCGCGGACCAGACGCCGGAGGAGTTCGTGCGCACGACGTTCGTGGACACCCTGCGGGCGCAGGTGCTCGTCGTCGGCGAGGACACCCGCGGCTTCGGGCGGGGCTACACCGGCGACGCCGACCTGCTTCGGGAGCTCGGCACCCGCTACGGCTTCGAGGTGGTCGTCCTCGAGGACATCGGCGACGGGGAGCGCTGGAGCTCCTCCGCGGTCCGTGCCCACCTCGCGGCCGGCCACGTCGCCGAGGCGGCCGAGGTCCTCGGCCGCCCGCACAAGGTCGTCGGCACGGTCGTGCACGGCATGCACCGGGGGCGGGAGCTGGGCTACCCCACGGCGAACCTCAGCCAGGACGCGCTCGGCCTCGTGCCGGCCGACGGCGTGTATGCCGGGTGGCTCACCCGGCTCGAGCTGTCGCCGGAGCACCCCGACCGGCTGCTCCCCGCGGCGATCTCCGTGGGGACCAACCCCACGTTCGACGACGTCCTGCGGACCGTGGAGGCCTACGTCCTCGACCGTGAGGACCTCGACCTCTACGACGAGGAGGTCTCGGTCGAGTTCGTCGAGCACATCAGGCCCACCCTGCGGTTCGACTCCGTCGAGGAGCTGCTCACCGCCATGGCCGAGGACGTCGAGCAGTGCCGTCGGGTGCTGAGCTCCATCGTCCCCTCCTGACGCCGCGCGGCCCCGCGCCGCGGCGCCGGACCGCGCGGTGGGCGCGCAGCGACTGGGGCCTCGTCGTGGCTGCCGGTGGGCTCTCCCTCATGGGTGCGCTCCTCGTGTGGTCGGCGACGCACCACGCCGCCGGCACGGCATACCTCTTCCGCCACCTGCTCATGGCGGGGGTCGGGATGGGGCTCGCGGCCACCGTCACCCGGCTGGGCTACCAGTGGCTGCGCGCCGCGGCGCCGCTCCTCTACGGACTGTCGGTCCTCGGGCTCGTGCTCGTCCTCACCCCCCTGGGGTCGACCGTCAACGGCTCCCACTCGTGGGTGCTGCTCCCGGGAGGGTTCTCGGTCCAGCCCTCCGAGCTCGCCAAGGTGGCGCTCGCGCTGGGCCTGGCGATCCTCCTGGGGGAGCGGCTAGACCGCGGCGCGTCCCTGGGCGGCCGGGAGGTGCTGCTCGCGGGGGTCCTCGTGGCGGTGCCCGTCGGCCTGGTCATGCTCCAGCCCGACCTCGGCTCCGCCCTCGTCCTCGGCGCGCTCGGCTTCGGCGTCATCGCGCTCGCCGGTGCTCCCCGGCGGTGGCTCGCGGCGGCCCTCGGCCTCGTCGTGGCGGGCGTCGCCCTCGCCCTGACGACGCCGCTGCTCAGCCCCTACCAGCGCGACCGCCTCACCGCCTTCGCCGACCCCTCCGCCGACCCGCAGGGCATCGGCTACCAGACCCGTCAGGTGCGCATCGCGATCGGATCCGGCGGCTGGCAGGGCCAGGGGCTCTTCGAGGGCCGCCAGACCCAGGGCGGGTTCATCCCGTTCCAGCAGACCGACTTCGTCTTCTCGGTGGCGGGGGAGGAGCTCGGCTTCCTCGGGGCCGCCGGGCTGGTCCTCCTGCTGGCCTTCCTGGTGCTCCGGGCGGTCGTCGTCGCGGCTCGGGCGCGCGAGGCCTTCGGCCGGCTCCTCGCCCTCGGCGTCGCGGTGTGGCTCGTCTTCCAGGTCTTCGAGAACGTCGGGATGAACCTCGGCATCATGCCCGTGACCGGCCTGCCCCTGCCCTTCCTGTCCTACGGCGGCTCCTCCATGCTGGCCTGCTGGCTCGCCGTGGGTCTCGTGAACAACGTGCACGTCGCCAGCCAGGAGCGCTAGCCGGCAGGAGGGAGGGCGGTCGGGCTTTGCGGCACCTTTCCGCCGAAAGCGCCCCACACCCCACCGCCGCGTGGCAGCATCCGGGCATCCGGGCATCCGGCACCACCGGCAGCTGCACGAGCCGGACGACCCGCAGACGCACGACACGCACCCACGACCCCGAGGACGGCCATGGCGCCCGTGAGCACCCTGCAGTACCGCACCCCCCAGGACGAGGAGGTCAACGAGTACGCGATCGGGAACCGGGCGCCCAGCGTCGCCCACCTGTTCCGCGACCGGGTGGCCAAGACCCCCGGCGCCGAGGCGTTCCGCTACGCCTTCGGGGAGCGCTGGCAGAGCGTCAGCTGGCGCGAGGTCCGCGAGCAGGTCTACCGGCTCGCCGCGGGCCTGGTCGCCCTCGGCGTCGAGCCCGAGGACCGGGTGGCCATCGCCTCCGGCACGCGCTACGAGTGGGCGCTCGCGGACCTCGCGGTGATGTGCGCCGGGGCGGCGACCACGACGATCTACCCGACGACGATGTCCTCGGACGTCTCGTTCATCCTCCACAACTCCGGCAGCCGGGTCGTCTTCGCCGAGGACGCGGCCCAGGTGGCCAAGCTCCAGGAGCGCCGGGCCGACGTGCCCGACGTCATGCGGGTCGTCGTCCTCGACGGGCCCGGTGACGGCGACTGGGTGATCAGCCTCGCCGAGCTCGAGCAGATCGGGGAGGAGCTCGCCACACGCCGCTCCGGCGTCGTCGACGAGCGGATCGACGCCCTGACGCCTGACCGGCTGGCGACGATCATCTACACCTCGGGCACGACCGGCCGGCCCAAGGGCGCGCGGCTCACGCACGACGCGTGGACCTACGAGGCGGCCGCGGTCGACGCCATCGGGATCCTCGGTCCGCAGGACCTGCAGTACCTCTGGCTCCCGCTCTCGCATGTCTTCGGCAAGGTCCTGCTGACCCTGCCGCTGCAGATCGGCTTCCCGACCGTGGTCGACGGGCGGATCGACAGGATCGTCGAGAACCTCGGCGTGGTCCGGCCCACGTTCATGGGGGCCGCGCCACGGATCTTCGAGAAGGCCTACGCCAGGATCACGATGATGATGGCCGAGGAGGGCGGGGCCAAGGCCAGGCTGTTCGACTGGGCGACGGCCGTCGGCGCCGAGGTCGCCCGGCTCCGGGAGCGTGGCCAGCAGCCATCCGGAGTCCTCGCGTGGAAGCACGCCCTCGCGGACCGGCTCGTGCTCGCCAAGGTGCGCGAGCGCTTCGGCGGGAGGGTGCGGTTCTTCATCTCGGGCTCGGCGGCGCTCAACCGCGACGTCGCCGCGTGGTTCGACTCGGTCGGCCTGCTCGTCCTCGAGGGCTACGGCCTCACCGAGAGCAGCGCCGCGTCGTTCGTCAACCGTCCGCACGCCAACGCCTTCGGCACCGTCGGCTGGCCCCTGCCCGGTACAGAGGTCCGGGTCGCCGACGACGGCGAGGTGCTCCTGCGCGGTCCCGGCGTCATGGAGGGCTACCACCGCAACGCGGAGGCCACGGACCAGGCCCTCGACGCCGAGGGCTGGCTGCACACCGGCGACATCGGGTCCGTCGACGACCGCGGCTTCCTGCGGATCACCGACCGGAAGAAGGACTTCTTCAAGACCTCGGGCGGCAAGTACGTCGCGCCCGCCGTCATCGAGTCCCGCTTCAAGGGGATCTGCCCCTACGTCAGCCAGTTCCTCGTCCACGGCGCGGACCGCAACTTCGTCTCCGCGCTCGTCACCCTCGACGCGGAGGCGATCGGGGAGTGGGCGCAGGCCAACGGCCTCGGGGGCCGGTCCTACCGGGACGTCGTCACCTCGCCGCAGGCCCACGACCTCGTCCAGACCTACATCGACCGCCTCAACGCCAGCCTCAACCGCTGGGAGACGGTCAAGAAGTTCACGATCCTCGACCGTGACCTCACCGTGGAGGCCGGGGAGGTCACGCCGAGCCTGAAGCTGCGCCGCAAGGAGGTCGGCGAGCGCTACCGCGCCACGCTGGACGCCCACTACTCCTGACCGCGGCCACCCCTGACCGCGGATACTCCTGGCCGCGGATACTCCCGGCCGCCGCTACTCCTGGCCGCCGCTACTCCTGGCCGCCGCTACTCCTGGCTGCGCCCACTCCCGGCCGCCGCTACTCCTCACCGCCGCCGGCCGCGGGGGTGCCGCTGCCGGCGTCCCGGTGGTCGTCGCGGACCAGCGGCACGAACCGGTAGTGCCCGTGCCGCTCGACGACCGGCCCGTCGTCGCGAGCCGTCACCCGCAGCATCGTCCCGGCCACCGGGATCACGAGCACCCCACCGGGCGCCAGCTGGGCGACGAGCTCACCCGGCAGGTCCTGCGGCTCCGCCGAGACGAGGATCCGGTCGAACGGCGCGTGTGCCGGTGACCCGAGCTGCCCGGGGCGCGCGTCCGTGACGTGCGCCCACGGCATACCGCACGCGCGCACGTTGGCGACGCCCAGGTCGACGAGCGCCGGCACCCGCTCCACGCCCACGACGCGGCCGCGCGGGCCGCACAGCCACGCGAGCAGGGCCGTCGTCCAGCCGGAGCCGGCTCCGACGTCGAGGACCCGGTCGCCGTCGGCGACCTCGAGCAGCTCGAGCATGCGGCGCACCGTGGTCGGCTGGGAGTTCGTCTGCCCGTGCCCGATGGGCAGGGGGCGGTCGAGCCCGACGTGCCGCCGCTGCGCGCGGGGGAGGAACCGCTCGCGGGGCACCGCCTCCATCGCCGCGCGGACCCGTTCCACGGTGTCCACCAGGCCAGTATGTGCGCCGGCGGGCCGGTCAGGCGGCCCAGTGAACACCCAGCGACCCTCCAGCGCGCTCGCATCGCGTCGAACGATCCTGCGGGTGTCGGCTCGGGACGGGAGGACCATGCCACTGCTCGGATGGCCGCTGGTCGCGGTGCTCGGCGTCCTGACGGTCGCCGCGGTGGCGGCCACGCTGCTGCTGTGGGCCCGGGTGCGAGGTCCGGGGGCCGCCCAGGGCGCCCAGCGGGTGCTGCTCATCCTCGGCTGCCAGCTCTCCGCCCTCCTCGTGCTCGCCGCTGCGGTCAACAACTACGGCTACTTCTACGGCTCCTGGTCCGACCTGTTCGGCGGACCGGCCGGGGGCGACACCGTGCGCCACGTCGTCGCGTCCGGCAAGCACGTCCAGGCCCTGGGCGTGCGGACCCCAGCGCCGGCGACCGTCGACACCACGCGCCAGACGACGGACGCCATCGGCACCCAGTGGTCGACGGCCTCCCAGTGGTCGACGCGCGGACGCATCGAGGGCCTGGAGGTGCGGGGTCCGCGCTCCCACCTCTCCGGGGAGGTGCTGCTCTACCTGCCGCCGCAGTACTTCCAGCCCGCGTATGCCGGGCAGGCGTTTCCTGCCGTCGAGGTGCTGACGGGGTACCCCGGCATCACCCGCGCCCTCGTCGACCGGATGCACTACCCGGACGTCCTCCTCGCGCAGCTCGAGAAGCGGCTCGCGCACCCGATGGTGCTGGCGATGCTGCGACCGACCCTCGTGCCGCCCCGTGACACCGAGTGCACCGACGTGCCGGGCGGCCCGCTCGTCATGACCTACCTCGCGGAGGACGTGCCGAGCGGGGTCGCGCAGGTCGCGCGGGTGCGCCCCACCGACTGGGGCGCCATCGGCGACTCGACGGGGGGCTACTGCGCGACCAAGCTGGCGCTCACCCACTCCGACGTCTTCCGGGCGGCGGTGTCCCTGTCCGGCTACTACCACGCGCTCAGGGACGCGACGACGGGCGACCTCTGGGACGGCTCCGCCGTGCTGCGCGACCTCAACAGCCCCGAGTGGCTCCTCGCCCACCAGCCGCCCCCGCCGGTGTCGCTGCTCGTGACGATCGGCCTGTCCGAGCACGGGCAGAACGGTGTGTCGGACACCCGCCGCTTCATCGCCCTCGCCAGGCCGCCGCTGCGGGTCGACGCCGTCTTCGAGCCCGGCGGCGGCCACAACTTCCGCAGCTGGGCCGTCGTCCTGCCGACCGCGGTGGACTGGCTGTCGAGCCACCTCGGCGCCTGACCCGCCCGCTCGGCCCCTCTCGACCGCTCTTCCAACCGCTCTCGCCCCCCTCCCGACATTGGGTGCCTGAACGACAGCTGGGGCCGTCGTCCGGGCACCCAATCTCGACACCCCTCGAGATTGGGTGCCTGAACGACAGCTGGGGCCGTCGTCCAGGCACCCAATCTCGGTGGGAGGGGGTAGAGAGGGGGGGCGGGGCGGCTGTCAGCTCGGCGTGGCCGCGAGCAGCGCACGGGCGATGAGGTCGTGGCCGGCGGCGTTGGGGTGGTCCCCGTCGGCGGCGAGCAGGTTGGTCGGGTTCTGGGTGCCGTCGCTGCCCTCGAACGGCTCGTAGAGGTCCACGCAGGTGTCCGACGCCGCGGCGGCGGCCTCGCAGATCGCGGTGTTCGCCAGCTTCGTGACGCCGTCGCTCCACCCGGCGAAGCCCGGCCCGCGCGTGGCGTCCGCGACGTCTCCGTCCTCGAAGACGTTCCAGTAGTTCGTCACGAGCACCGTGGTGTGGGCCGGCGTGAGCGTCGCCAGCAGGGCGAGGTCCCCGTCCAGGCCGCGCTCCATGGCCTCCACGGCGGGGGTGGCGCACGCCGTGTCGCAGCCTCCGTCCTCCCAGCTTCCCGTGAGCGGCACCAGGTCGTTGGCGCCGATCGTCACGAGCACCGTCCGCGCTCGCGACAGGTCCGCGCGGGTCGTGCGGTCGCCGGTGAGCTGGCTGCGCAGCCCCGCGGTCGTCAGCCCGGGCTGCCCGAGGTTCGCCGCGGGCACGGCGACGCCGTCACGCCGCCCCAGCCCCACGGCATACCGCTGGACGAACGGCGCGCACGCGCACGCCGTGCCCGCCGTGACGGAGTCCCCGAGGCCGACGACCATGCCGGCGGCCGACGCGGACGCCGACGCGGACGCGGACGCGGACGCCGACGCGGACGCGGACGCGGTCGGTGACGGGCTGCTCGGCGACGGGGCCGTCGGGGTGGGGGCCGTCGGGGTGGGGGCCGTCGGGGTGGGGGCCGTCGGGGTGGGGGCCGGCGCGGCCGTCGGTGGGTGCGTGCCGAGCCGGGTCGCCCACGCGGCGAGCAGGAGGCAGGCGAGCACCGTGACGAGGACGCGGATCGAGGGCAGGCGCACGGCGGCACCGTAGGAACGACGTCTGGGAGCGGGCTGGGTGCCGCGGCCCCGTTACCCTTGGGGACATGTCTGGCGAGTCGGTCTTCCCTGCCCTCGAGCCGCTCCTCGAGCGGGTCGGCAAGCCGATCCAGTACGTCGGCGGCGAGCTCAACTCCACGGTCAAGGAGTGGGACTGCGGTGGCGTGGGGCCGCAGGGGGAGGACCTCACGGTCCGCTGGGCGCTCATGTACCCCGACGCCTACGAGGTCGGCGTGCCGAACCAGGGCGTGATGATCCTCTACGAGGTCCTCAACGAGCGCCCCGACACCCTGGCCGAGCGCACCTACGCCGTCTGGTCCGACCTCGAGGCGCTCATGCGCGAGCACGGGGTGCCGCAGTTCACCGTCGACGCGCACCGCGACGTCCGCGACTTCGACCTGCTGGGCGTCTCGTTCTCGACCGAGCTCGGCTACACCAACCTGCTCACGGCCCTCGACCTCGCGGGCATCCCGCTGCACGCGGCCGACCGCACCGGCGAGCACCCGGTCGTGATCGCCGGCGGGCACGCCGCCTTCAACCCCGAGCCGGTAGCCGACTTCGTCGACGCCGCGGTCGTGGGCGACGGCGAGGAGGCGGTGCTCGAGGTCACCGACATCGTGGCCGCCTGGAAGGCCTCCGGTATGCCGGGTGGCCGGCGTGAGCTGCTGCTGCGCCTCGCGCGCACCGGCGGCGTCTACGTGCCCTCGCTCTACGACGTCAGCTACCTGCCGGACGGCCGGATCCAGCGCGTCGCACCCCGCGCGGACGCGCCCGGTGTGCCGTGGCGTGTCTCGAAGCACACCGTCACGGACCTCGACGCGTGGCCCTACCCGAAGCAGCCCCTCGTGCCGCTCGCTGAGTCGGTGCACGAGCGGATGTCGGTGGAGATCTTCCGGGGGTGCACCCGCGGGTGCCGCTTCTGCCAGGCCGGGATGATCACCCGGCCGGTCCGCGAGCGGTCGATCACCGGGATCGGCGAGATGGTCGAGA
>JAICIN010000102.1 GCA_025924375.1 Dermatophilaceae bacterium
CCCCGCCGTCCCGGCCGGCGCGGCGAGGTGGAGGCGGGCGAACGCGAGCGCCTCGGCGAGGTCCAGCTCACGCTCCTGCGCGGTCCGGCGGCGCGTGGTGACCTCGACGACCACGCAGCCGGTGAACCGACCACCCGCCAGCGTCTCGAGCACCTGCGCGCACGGCTGCCCGCCGCGTCCGGGCACGAGGTGCTCGTCCTTGGCCGAGCCGCTCCCGTCGGCCAGGTGGACGTGCGCGAGCCGGGGCCCGAGGTCGCTGACCATCTGCAGGGCGTCGGAGCCTGCGGTGGCGGTGTGCGAGAGGTCGAGGGTCACCGCGGCGTAGTCGTGCGGCACCGGGTCCCATCCGGGCAGGTAGGCGAGGTACTCCCGGCCGCGGGCCCGCCACGGGAACATGTTCTCGACGGCGAGCGTGATGCCGCTGGCCCGCTCGCGCTGTGCCACTCCCTCGACGAAGCCCCGGGCGTAGTCCCGCTGCCACCGGAAGGGCGGGTGGAGCACCACCGTGCCGGCCCCGAGGTCCTGCGCCAGCTCGATGGACCGGTCCACCTTGGTCCAGGCGTCGGGTCCCCACACGCGCTGGGTGAGCAGCAGGGTGGGCGCGTGCACCGACAGGACCGGTATGCCGTGGTGCCGGGCCAGCGCCGCGAGCGCGCCGGCCTCCTGGGTCACCGCGTCGGTCCACACCATCACCTCGACCCCGTCGTAGCCCAGACGGCCGGCGGCGGCGAAGGCGGCCGCCGCCCCGTCGGGGTAGACCGACGCCGTCGACAGGGTGACCGGCGCACCGGGTACCGAGACGGGCGTCGACATGGCTGCGAGGTTACCCACCGACCGGCTTAGGGTTGCGGTGTGAGTGAGACGCCGCTGGACACCGCTCGCCTCTGGGTGGAGTTCACCGACCCGGCGGACCCGGGGCAGCGGTTCCGCTGCGACCTCACCTGGCTGACCTCGAGCTGGACCTGCATCTTCGGCTCGGGCTGTCGCGGCATCTACGCGGACCGCCCCGACGACGGGTGCTGCACCCTCGGTGCCCACTTCACCGACAGGGACGACCTCAAGCGGGTCAAGGCCGTGGTCAAGGAGCTCGGCGAGGACGAGTGGCAGCACCACCCCGGCTCGACCCGCACCAGCGCGTGGACGGAGCCCGAGGACGGCGCGGTCAAGACCCGGGTGGTGGACGGGGCCTGCATCTTCCTCAACCGGCCGGGGTTCCCGGCGGGGGCGGGCTGCGCCCTCCACCAGCACGCCGTCCTCCACGGGGCCGAGCCGCACACCGTCAAGCCGGACGTGTGCTGGCAGCTGCCCATCCGGCGCACCTACCGCCGGGTCGAGCTGCCCGACGAGAGCTCCTACCTCGAGGTGAGCATCGGCGAGTACGACCGCCGGGGCTGGGGCCCCGGCGGCCACGACCTCGACTGGTACTGCTCCTCCAACGCGGAGGCGCACGTCGGGCGCGAGCCGGTGTTCCGCAGCAACTGCGCCGAGCTGACCGAGCTCATGGGCGAGGAGGCGTATGCCGAGCTGGTCCTCCGGTGCGAGGCGCACCTGGCCGCCGTGCGCGCGGCCAGCAGCAACGGCTCCCGCCGCCTGCTGCCGCTGCTCGTCCACCCGGCCACGCTGGCGGCTGGCACCGCCGGGAAGCGCCGCCGGTGACGGGCGGCGCGATCCGCAGCCCGAACATCTGGGACGCACCCGACGTCTACGAGCTGGAGAACCTCGGCGCGGACCGCGAGGGCCTGCTCGAGGCGGCGATGCGGCGGATCCACCCCCTCGAGGGGTCGGACCTCCTCGACATCGGGTGCGGCACGGGCTTCCACCTCCCGCGGTTCGCCGCCCTCGGGTGCCGCAGCGTGACCGGCGTCGAGCCGCACGGCCCGCTCCTCGACGCCGCGCGGGCGCGCGTGACGGGCCTGCCGGGCACCCGGGTGCTGGAGGGGACGGCGCAGGCGCTGCCCCTCGCCGCGTCCTCCGTCGACGTCGCCCACGCGCGCTGGGCCTACTTCTTCGGCGCCGGGTCCGAGCCGGGGCTCGCCGAGCTCGACCGGGTGGTCCGTCCCGGTGGTGTCGCCTTCGTGGTTGACAACGACGCCACGCGCTCGACCTTCGGGCGCTGGTTCCGACGGGCGAACCCGGCCTACGACCCGGCGGCCGTGGAGCGCTTCTGGGCCAGGCAGGGCTGGTCGAGGGAGCGGCTCACCATCGCGTGGGAGCTGGACTCGCGGGAGGACCTCGAGGCGGTCGTGCGGATCGAGTTCCCGGAGACCGCCGCCGACGGGATCCTCGCCGAGCACGAGGGCAGCTCGGTGGACTACGCGGTCAACCTCTGGTGGCGCCGCTGGCCGGGGTGTCGGCCCTCCCCCCTAGGTTGAGGGCCATGGCGAGCAGGGCTACGGCGAGGGCGAGCGGCTTCCGGTGCAGCGAGTGCGGCTGGTCCACCGTGAAGTGGGTGGGCCGGTGCGGCGAGTGCCAGTCGTGGGGCAGCGTCAGCGAGGTCGGCGCGGTGGCGGTGCGCACCACGACGCCGGCCCGCGTCGAGCGACCGGCCGTCCCCATCGCCCAGGTCGACGCCCGCCGGGCGCTGGCCCGCAGCACCGGCGTCGGCGAGTTCGACCGCGTCCTCGGCGGCGGCCTGGTGCCGGGCGCCGTCGTGCTCGTCGCCGGCGAGCCGGGCATCGGCAAGTCGACGCTGCTCCTCGACGTCGCGGCCCGGGCCGCGCGGGCGGGAGACGGCAGCACCGTCCTCTACGTCAGCGGCGAGGAGTCCGCCGCGCAGGTGCGCGTGCGCGCCGAGCGGATCGAGGCGATGGCGCGGAGCCTCTTCATCGCCGCCGAGACCGACCTCGCCACGGTGCTCGGGCAGGTCGACCAGGTCCAGCCCGACCTCCTCGTGGTCGACTCCGTCCAGACGGTCGCGAGCAGCGAGGTCGAGGGTGCCGCCGGCAACGTCGCGCAGGTGCGCGAGGTCGCTGCGTCCCTGATCCAGGTCGCCAAGTCGCGCGGCACGGCGGTCCTCCTCGTCGGCCACGTCACCAAGGACGGCTCCATCGCCGGTCCACGGGTGCTCGAGCACCTCGTCGACGTCGTCGTGCAGTTCGAGGGCGACCGCCACTCCCGCCTGCGGCTCGTGCGGGCGGTGAAGAACCGCTACGGCGCGACCGACGAGGTGGGCTGCTTCGACCTCTCCGACGTCGGCATCGTCGGGCTGCCGGACCCCAGCGGGCTCTTCCTCTCCCACGGCACGACCACCGTGCCCGGCACGTGCGTCACCGCGACCCTCGAGGGCCGCCGGCCGCTGCTGACCGAGGTGCAGGCGCTCGTCGTGCCGACCGACGTGCCAAACCCCAGGCGCACCACCAGCGGGCTCGACTCCTCGCGCGTCGCCATGGCCATCGCGGTGCTCGACCGCCGCGTCGGGGCCCCCATCCGCCGTGCCGACGTCTACCTGTCGACCGTCGGAGGGGTCCGCCTCACCGAGCCCGCCTCCGACCTCGCCGTATGCCTGTCCCTGATGAGCGCGGTCCTCGACCGCCCGCTCGCCCCCGGCAGCATCGCCTTCGGCGAGGTGGGGCTGGCGGGCGAGCTGCGCCCTGTCACGGGGATCCCCCGGCGCCTGGCGGAGGCTGCGCGCCTGGGCTTCACCACGGCATACGTGCCTGCCGGCGTCCGCAGCGGGGGGCCCGCTCCCGAGGGGATCCGGGTGGTCGAGTGCCGCGACATCGCCAGCGCGGTGAGCGCCGCCCTGCCCCCGCTGCGCGGTTAGACTTCCGGCACCGGCCGGCGGCAGCAACCGGCAGCAGCAACCGAGGGGTGGCCACCGTGGAGCAACGCGACGACGAGCTGCTGCGCGCCACCCTCGCTGCCGTCGCCCCCGGCACCGAGCTGCGCGACGGCCTCGAGCGCATCCTGCGGGGCCGCACCGGCGCGCTCATCGTGCTCGGCCACGACCGCACGGTCGAGGAGATCTCCACCGGCGGCTTCCCCCTCGACGTGGAGTTCTCCGCGACGCGGCTGCGCGAGCTGGCCAAGATGGACGGCGCCATCGTGATCGACCGCGACGTCAGCCGCATCCTGCGCGCCGCCACCCAGCTGGTCCCCGACCCGTCGATCGAGACGAGCGAGTCCGGCACCCGGCACCGCACCGCCGAGCGCGTCGCGAAGCAGACCGGCTTCCCGGTCATCTCCGTGAGCCAGTCCATGCGGATCGTGGCGCTCTACGTCGACGGCCAGCGCCACGTCCTCGAGGACTCCAGCGCCATCCTCTCGCGCGCCAACCAGGCGCTGCAGACCCTGGAGCGCTACAAGTCCCGCCTCGACGAGGTCACCGGCGCGCTGTCCGCCCTGGAGATCGAGGACCTGGTCACCGTGCGCGACGTCGCGAGCGTGCTCCAGCGGCTGGAGATGGTGCGGCGGATCAGCGACGAGATCGCCGGCTACGTCGTCGAGCTCGGGGTCGACGGCCGGCTGCTCACCCTCCAGCTCGAGGAGCTCACCGGGGGCCTCGGCAACGACCGCGAGCTCGTCATCCGCGACTACCTCGCGGCGGCCCGCACGAGCCTGACCGTGGGCGAGGCCCTCGAGGCCCTCCAGGAGCTGACCTCGACCGAGCTCCTCGACCTCTCGGCGGGCGCCAAGGCGATGGGGTTCTCCATCGTCGGGGACGGCCTGGACTCGGCGGTCAGCCCGTGCGGCTACCGCCTCCTCAGCAAGATCCCGCGGCTGCCCGGAGCGATCGTCGACCGCCTGGTCGAGCACTTCGACAGCCTCCAGAAGCTGCTCGCCGCCAACCTCGAGGAGCTCATGGACGTCGAGGGCGTGGGCGAGGGCCGGGCGCGGGCGGTGCGCGAGGGCCTGTCCCGGCTGGCGGAGTCGAGCATCCTCGAACGCTACGTGTGAGCGGGGTCGGGGCAGCGGCGCTGCACGGCGCCGTGCTCGACTGGTACGCCGGGCATGCCCGGGACCTCCCGTGGCGCCGGCCGGGCGCCTCGCCGTGGGGCGTCCTGGTCTCCGAGGTCATGCTCCAGCAGACGCCGGTCGCCCGCGTCGAGCCGGTCTGGGCCGAGTGGCTCCGTCGCTGGCCGGCGCCCGCCCACCTCGCGGCGGCCGCGTCGGGTGAGGCGGTGCGGGCGTGGGGCCGGCTCGGCTACCCGCGCCGGGCGCTGCGGCTGCACGCCGCGGCGACGGCGATCCGCGACCACCACGGCGGCGCCGTGCCCACGACCGAGGTCGAGCTGCTGGCCCTCCCCGGGGTGGGCGCCTACACGGCGGCGGCCGTCGCGGCGTTCGCCTTCGGTCGGCGCGCGACCGTCGTCGACACCAACGTCCGGCGGGTGCTGGCCCGCGTGGTGGGAGGTCAGGCGCAGGCGGCGCCGTCCCTGACATCGGCCGAGACCGCGCTGGCCCGGCGGCTGCTCCCGGAGGACGGCGCCGAGTCGGCGCGCTGGAGCGTTGCACTCATGGAGCTCGGCGCCCTTGTCTGCACCGCCCGCGCCCCTCGCTGCGGTGACTGCCCGCTCACCGCCAGCTGCGCGTGGCGCCTCGCGGGCCGGCCGGCACACGACGGCCCGCCGCGGCGCGGCCAGGCCTGGCACGGCACCGACCGGCAGGCCCGCGGGGCGCTCCTCGCCGTCCTGCGCGGGAGCCACTCACCGGTCGGTCCGGCCGCCCTGGCCGCCGCGGTCCCGGGGGAGCAACAGCGTGCGCGCTGCCTCGACTCGCTCGTCGCGGACGGCCTCGTCGAGCCGCTGGAGCACGGCCGGTTCCGGCTCCCCGGGCTCGGGACGGCCGCACCCACGGACGGTGTGTGAGGTGAGGAAGGAGACGCTCCGGCGGGCGGGCACACGAGCAGGCGCAGCAGTGGGCCGCGGCACCGTCGCCGGCCTCCGCCTCGCCACCCGCGGAGGCCGGGCGGGGACGCGCCGGGCACGGGGCTACGTCAGCTCGGCGGGGGCCGGCGAGAGCGGCCTGGCACGTCTCGTGGAGCTGCACTTCGTCAACCTCGTCGGCGACGCCGCGCTGACCGTCTCCCTCGCCGGCACGATCTTCGCGATCCCGACCGACGAGGCGCGGGGACAGGTCGCGCAGTTCCTGGCGCTGACCATGGCACCGTTCGCGCTGCTCGCGCCCTTCATCGGCCCGCTGCTCGACCGCTTCCGGCACGGCCGGCGCTGGGCCATCGGCACGACCGTGGCCCTGCGCGCCTTCCTCTGCTGGGTGCTCGCCGACGCGGTGGCCCAGCACTCGGCCTGGCTGTTCCCCGCCGCTCTGGGCTGCCTCGTCGCGTCCAAGGCCTACGGCGTCACCCGTGCCGCGGCGGTACCGCGGCTGCTGCCCACCGGTTTCACGCTCGTCAGCGCCAACTCGCGGATCTCGCTGGCGGGCGTCGCCGGCATGGCGGTGGGCGGCGGGATCGCCGGTGCCGTTGCCCGGCTGGGCGGCGCATCCTGGTCCCTCCGAGTGGCGTTCGCCGTCTACGTCGTCGGCACCGTGCTGGCGATCCGCCTTCCGGCGCGGGTCGACTCCTCCGCCGGCGAGCAGTCGATCGAGGACACGGCGCCGCTCGACGTGCGCGAGCTGCGCACCCGGGCGTGGGTCCCGGAAGGCACGCAGCCCGAGGACGGCACGCAGCGCGAGGCCCGCACGTGGCGGGAGTCCCGCACGTGGCGGGAGTCGCACTCACAGCGGGACTCGGCGCCGCAGGAGGAGTCGCGCTCGCAGTGGGAGTCCCGCTCGCAGCCGGAGACCCGCTCGCAGCCGGAGACCCGCTCCCTGCCCGGCCGCCTCCGCGCGCGGGTGGCCGCCCTCCCCACCTCGGTCCTGGCCGCGCTGTGCCGCACCGTCGGCGGACGCCTGCTCACCGGCTTCCTGACCTTCTTCGTGGCCTTCCTCATGCGGGAGCACCCGCTCCCGGGGCTCTCCGGGACGCTCGTGCTCGCGCTCGTCGTGGGTGCTGCGGGCGCGGGCAACGCTCTCGGGACGGTCGTCGGCAACGCGTTGCGCCGGCACCGGCCCGACGTCATCGGCTCGGCTGCGCTGGTCGCCGACGTGCTGGCCGCGACCGCGACGGCGCTCTTCTACTCCGTCTCGACCCTGCTGGTCCTGGCCTTCGTCGCCGGCCTCTCCGGCCAGCTGCTCAAGCTGGCCAGCGACGCGGTGGTGCAGCGCGACGTCGAGGACTCGGTGCGGACCCGCGTGTTCGCGTGGTCGGAGACGGTCCTCCAGATCGCCTGGGTCGTCGGCGGCGGCATCGGCCTGGCCCTCCCGCTCATCCCCCACCTCGGCTTCGGCGTCGTCGCGGCCCTGCTCGCGCTCGTGGTCCTCGCCTCGGTGCGGATCCGGCTGCGCGACCGCCGTCCGCCGGCCCGAGCGGTGTGACGACCCGCTCGAGCTGCCCCGCGAGCTTTCGGCCACTCACCCGAGAGCGCCCACCCCACGCGTGCGACAGGCGTGAACTTTCGGCCACTCGCCCGAGAACGCCCACCCCACGCCAGCCGCAACAGGACCGGCACACCGAACTGCCCGACCGGCATACCGACCGGTCAGAGCACCCGCAGCATCCTCGTGTTGCCCAAGGTGTTCGGCTTCACGCGCTCGAGGTCGAGGAACTCCGCGACGCCCTCGTCGTAGGACCTCAGCAGCTCGGCGTAGACGGCCGGCTCGACGGCCTGCCCCTCGATCGGCTGGAAGCCGTGATGAGCGAAGAACTCGACCTCGAAGGTCAGGCAGAACAGCCGCTCGACGCCCAGCTCGACGGCGTCGGCGACGAGGGCGTCGAGGATGGCCGAGCCGACGCCTGCGCCCTTGGCGGCCGGCTCCACCGCCAGGGTGCGGATCTCCGCGAGGTCCTCCCACATGACGTGGAGCGCGCCGCACCCCACCACCCGGTCGCCGATCTCGGCGACCCGGACCTCCTGGAGCGACTCGTAGTAGGTCACCGCGTCCTTGGCGACGAGGACCCGGGACTGCGCGTGCGGTGCGACGATGCCGCGGATCAGCCGGACGTCCGCCGTGCGCGCGTGCCGGACGGTGACCGGCCGGTCAGCCGCCAAGCCGGCCGTCCTTGATGTCGGCGAACAGCGAGCTGGCCCCGCTCCCGAGCAGCACCACGGACTGGCCGCCACCGCGGGTGCCGACCCCTCCGGGTGCGACCTTGTTGGGGACTGCGTTCGGGTTGGTCCAGAAGATCGTCGCGCAGAGGTTCAGCACCTGCTCCGGCGTCAGGTCGCTGAAGACGTTGGGGCTCATGGCCGTGAGGTACTTCGGCAGGAACGCCGGCCCCTGGCCCTTGGCCATCGTCATGCCGGCGAGCATGATGCGGCCCTGGTTCGCCGACCGGCCGAAGTCGCCGTTGGGGAGCGTGTGCCTCTCCCGGGCCACGCTCAGGGTGCCCTCGCCGCCCAGGATGTTCAGCCCCTCCTTGAGCAGCGTCTTGCCCTGGTCGTTCCTGAGGATGCTGGTCGCGACGAACTTGAGCCCGCCCATGCGGTTGATCATCGCCCGGAAGCCCGCGAAGCCGGTCATGACGTAGCCGTCCACCTGCACCCCGGTGGTGTGCTCCACCGTCCGGACCAGGCCGCCCGCGCCGCCGAACACCAGGGCGGCGTTGATCTTGTCGGTGCCGCCGGTCGCAATGGGCACCCACGAGTCCCGGGGGATGCCGACGATGCCGCCGATGCCCTTCGCGTCGAACCCGACGATGTGCAGCGAGTCCGCCCGCGACGAGGCCACGGTCTGGTTCGGGCGGGCGTCCGAGCCGATGACGAGGATGCGGCTGGTGCGCGACGGCACGCGGTTCGGCAGTCCGAGCGACGGCCACCAGCCCCCGACGACCTTCCAGCTCTTGTCCTTGGCGAGCAGGGTGACGTCCTTGCCGTAGGTCACCGCGGCGACGGGGGTGCCCTTCCAGGTGCCGAGTCCGCCGGCGAGCGCCACGGAGCCCTTGCCGGTGCGGCGCTTGGTCATCGTCGTCCCCATCGACGCGGTCACCGGCACCGTGCCTCCGAGGTAGACGGTCTTCATGGTGGCGAGCAGGTCGGCGGGAAGGCCCTTCCCGGTGACCGTGGCGGGCCGGGGCGCCGCCGTCGTGGTCGTCGTCGTCGTCGTGGAGGAGCTGGTCGAGGCGGCCGGCTTCGGCTTGTCCCCGGAGCAGCCGGCGGCCACGAGGGTCAGGGCCGCGAGGGCGGCCGGGACGACGTGGACGGGTCGGGGCTGGGCTCGCACGGCCCCCACAGTACGGGCAGCCCGTGCAGGCACCGGGCCAGACCCGCTGTGCCGCCATGAATTCCGTGCGAAGGCGCGGGTCCCGCCCGGGCACGAGGAAGGGCCCGGGACCGTGTGGTCCCGGGCCCTTCGTCCGTATGCCGGCTGGTCGCCGCCCTTCGCGCGGCGCCCCAGTGCCCGTGGCGCCCCGGCGCCGGCGGGCGTCGCCTCAGCGCCCGCGCGGCCCGTCAGCGCCCGCGCCCGAGCACCTCGGCGCCCGCGCCGCCTCGGTTCACTCCTTGGCGTCGCCGCCGACGGTCTCGACGACCGGCAGCTCCAGCGAGCCGGGGTGCGGGGTGCCGTGGAAGGTGAACGTCTCCTTCTTGCCCTCGCCCTCCGTGCCGACGAGGACGATCTCGCCGGCCTTGAGCTCGCCGTAGAGGATCTTCTCCGAGAGCACGTCCTCGATCTCGCGCTGGATGGTCCGGCGCAGCGGCCGCGCCCCGAGCACGGGGTCGTAGCCCTTCTTCGCCAGCAGCGCCTTCGCCGCGACCGTGAGCTCGATCCCCATGTCCTTGTCCTTGAGCCGCTTGTCGAGCTTGGCGATCTCGAGGTCGACGATGGCGACGATCTCCTCCTGCGTGAGCTGCGGGAAGACGATGGTGTCGTCGACGCGGTTGAGGAACTCCGGCCGGAAGTGCTGCTTGAGCTCGTCCTGCACCTTGTTCTTCATGCGCTCGTAGTCGCTGTGGGTGTCGCCGCCCGACGAGAAGCCGAGCGAGAGTCCCTTGGCGATGTCCCGCGTGCCGAGGTTGGTCGTCATGATGATCACGGTGTTCTTGAAGTCGACCATCCGGCCCTGGGAGTCGGTGAGGCGGCCGTCCTCGAGCACCTGCAGCAG
>JAICIN010000103.1 GCA_025924375.1 Dermatophilaceae bacterium
ACGGCAGCGGTGGCGCCAGCCCGTTCTGGCCGGCGGCGACGGCGCTCGTGGCCGCTGCCACCGCCGTCGCGGGCGTCACGGCGCTGCCCGTCACGCAGCAGACCCGGGCGGCACTGGCGCGGCGCGCACCCGCCGACCCCACGGCATACGAACGCACCGGCGAGTGGCTCCGCGATCAGCTGTCCAGCCGCGACGTCGTGGCCGACGACTTCCACCGCGACTTCGTCACGTGGCTCGACACCGACTACGGCATCGGCGTGCTGGACGGTCTCTACCCCCTCTCCCCTGCCGGTCACGCCGACTGGGACGCCCGTCAGGAGCTCTGGCGCCGGCTCACCGGCGCGGAGGCGGTGCCGGGCGAGGCTCCCTGCCTGACCGACCCCTACGGCGTGAGGTTCGTCGTCATCAGCGCCGAGCACATGCCCGGCGGGCGGCGCACCTACTCCCCCGAGGCCGTTCGGCGCAGCCCCTACCTGCGTGCGGCGTTCAGCACCGGGCCGCTGGAGGTCTTCCGCGTCGTCGACACCTGCCCCCGGGACGACGCCACGACACCCACCGCGGCGGCCGTGCGCTGACCGCTGCCCGCCGCGCCGACGCGTGCAGCGCCGGCGCGCACGACGCCGCCGGCACCGACGGGCTCGGCGCCGGCGCGCTCAGCGCCGACCGGCGGCCATCGCCTCGAGGGTCTCGAGGTGCTGGCGCAGCACGGCGTCCATGGAGAAGCGCTCGCGCACGAGGGCCTGCTCCGCCTTGCCGATGCGGGCGCGCCACTCTGCGTCGTCGAGCAGGTCCGCCAGCGTGGCACCGAGCGCCTTGGCGTCGCCCTCCGGCGTCAGCACGACGTTCTCGCCGCTGACCAGCTCGATGCCGGGGAAGTTGTCGGGGCGGACCGCGACCACCATGGGCACGCCGGCCGCCATGCTCTCCAGGCTCGCGGTGCCCAGGCCGTAGCCCTGCAGGTCGTGGGTCTCGACGTCGGCGGCGGCGAGGTAGCCGGGCACCTCCTCCTTGGGCACCGGGCCGACGGCGAGCACCGCGTGCCCGACGCCCAGCTCGCGGGCGCGCTCGAGGAACGGGTCGTAGTAGACCCGTCCGACGACGAGCAGCCGGGCGTGGGGGTGGCGCGCCAGCACCTCCGGCATCGCCTCGACGAGCAGGAGCCGGTCGCGCAGCGGGATGACGTGGCCCAGGCTCACGACGAGCGGCGCGTCGCCGAGGTCGTGCCGTTCCCGGACCCTGGCACCGTCGCCGTGGAGCACCCAGTCCGGGTCGACGCCGACGGGGATGTAGTCGAGGCCGGAGTACGCGCCCCGGTAGCGGCTGCTGATGTAGTCGTCCATCTGGACGTCCATGACCACCATGCGCGGCCGGTAGAGCCGCAGCGCGGGACGCACCATCGTGGCGTCGAGGACCCGGAAGACGCCGTGGTAGGCGGCGGTGGGGTTCTCGAGCCGGGTGTGCACCGAGAGCAGCGCGGGCACGTGGTTGCGGCGTGCCCACAGCCCCGTGAGCCAGGTCAGGTCGAAGAACTGGCCGTGCTGGTGGATGACGTCGGGCCGGAAGGCGTCGAGGAGCTCGGCGACGCGGCGGTAGGCACCGCGGCGCAGCGTGAAGGCGATGTCGAAGCTGACCGACAGCCGGCTCTTGGGGATCATCGCGGCGGGTAGCCGCACGATGCGCAGCCCGTCTCGCTCCTCCTCCGCCGGTGCGTCCTCGTAGGCGGCGGTGAGCACGAGCACCTCGTGGCCGGCCGCGGCATACCCGCGTGCCAGCGCGTCGGAGAGGTGGGAGCTGCCGCCGACCCGCGGCGGGAAGAAGTTGTTGACGACGGCGATGCGCACGGTTCAGTCCTCGCTCAGCGGCTCGAAGCGCACGTCCGCGCCGTCGAGGACGACGCGCGCACTGGGGCGCGCGGGCACGCCCTGGACGACGGTGTATGCCGGCACGTCGCGGGTCACGACCGCACCGGCACCGACGATGGCGTGGTCGCCGATGGTGACGCCCATGTTGACGACCGCACCGGCACCGATGAAGACGCAGTCGCCGATGGTGACCGGGGCACGGTCGACCTGCGGGTAGGCGCGGCCGCTCACGCAGCGGCGGGCGCTGGAGTGCGTGTAGACCTGCGCGCCCGAGCTGATGTCGCAGCCGCGGCCGATGGTCAGGCCGCCCGAGCCGTCGAGGAGGGTGAACGCCCCGACCCACGTGCCCTCGCCGACCGTCGGCTCGCCCACCACCCAGGCGTGCTCGTGGTAGGGGTTGGGCGGCAGGCCGGCCGGTCCCCGGGGCCGGCTCCCGGTCGGCGCGGTCGGCCCGGTCGGCGCGGCGGGCCGGCCGGCGCCCTGGCTCGGCATCAGCTGAGGTTCTCGCGCACCAGGTCGGTCATGCCCTTGACGACGTCGATGGACGCGTCGAAGCCGATGGTCTCCTTGGCCAGCTTCGTCGACGCGGCCCGCCGGTCCACCAGGACGTCGCGGGGGTTGAACTGCGGCTCGACGTCGACACCCACGGCGTCGATGAGGATCTCCGCGAGGCGGGCGATCGTCGTGTCGACGCCCGTGCCGACGTTGACGGCGACGTTGTCGACGGCGGACTCGAGCGCGAGGACACCGGCGCGCGCGACGTCCTCGACGTGGATGAAGTCCATCGACTGCTCACCGCGGCCGTCGATCACCGGCGGCTCACCGTTCTTGA
Organism: Dermatophilaceae bacterium; assembly: GCA_025924375.1. Lineage (GTDB taxonomy): Bacteria > Actinomycetota > Actinomycetes > Actinomycetales > Dermatophilaceae > JAICIN01. The sequence goes on from JAICIN010000103.1 coordinate 2,695, forward strand.
GGCGGTTGACGAAGTGGTTGATGACGGAGGTGTAGTAGGCCGTCGTCTTCTGGCCCGGGCCGTAGACGTTGAAGAACCGCAGGGCGACCCACGAGAGGCCGGCCCGCCGCTGGTAGAACTTCAGGAGGTCCTCGCCGGCACGCTTGCTGATGCAGTAGGGCGTCTGCGGGTCCAGGCGGTCGTCCTCGAACATCGGCAGCTGCTGCGGGGGCCCGTAGACGGAGGCGCTCGAGGCGAAGACGAGCCGCTTGACCTGGTGGTCGGCGGCCGCGGCGAAGACGTTGTGCTCGCCGATCATGTTGATGTCCATGGACTCGTAGGGGTCGGCCTGGCTCTTGTTGATCGACACCGCGGCGTAGTGGAAGACGTAGTCGCAGCCCTTCATCGCCGCGTGCACGGCGCCGCCGTAGCGGACGTCCTGGTCGACCAGCTCGACGTCACCGCCCTCGACGAGCTTCGCCACCGTGTCGCGGTCGCCCCGGAACATGTTGTCGAAGATGCGCACCTTGTAGCCGCGCTCGAGCAGGTGCGGGATGGTCTTCAGGCCGATCCACCCCGCTCCACCGGTGAACAGGACGGTCTTGGTGTCAGCCATGGGTGATCGGTTCTCCTTGGTGGGTGTTCGGGCAGGTGGTGGCGCCGGTCAGGCGCCCACGGAGTCGAGGCCGACGATCTCGCGGACGGTGCTGGCGACGCGCTCGACCTCGGCCTCGGTGAGGTTGGCATGCATCGGGATCGCGAGGTGGCGCGCGAAGAGGTCGGCCGAGACGGGCAGCGGCTTCTGCTCGCCGTAGACCGGCTGCTCGTGCGAGGCGTAGGTGCCGAAGTTGCAGCCGATGCCGCGGGCGCGCAGCTCGAGGGCCACCTTGCCGCGGTCGAGCTCGGGACGGACGGCGACCACGTAGGACTGCCACGGGTGCACCCGCTCGGGCGCCTCGACCGGCAGCTCGACCTGCTCGACGTCGCCCATGAGCTCGGCGTAGCGGGCGGCGACCGCGCGCCGGCGGGCGACCAGGTCGGGCAGCCGGTCGAGCTGGGCGAGCATGATGCCGGCCTGCACGTCGGACATCCGGTAGTTGTAGCCGAGGGCGTCGAAGGAGGGCACGGGCAGGGTGGCGGCGCCCTCACGGCTCAGCGCGGGCGCGATGCCGTAGGTGTGGAGCTTGCGGGCCGTCTCGGCCCACTCCGGGTTGTCGGTGGCGAGCGCGCCACCCTCGCCTGCCGTGATGCCCTTGCGGCCGTGGAAGCTGAAGCAGGCGATGTCGGCGAGGCTTCCGGCGGGACGGCCCTTGTAGGACGCGCCGGCCGCGCAGGCGGCGTCCTCGACGAGGAAGAGCCCGTGGCGGTCGGCGAGGGCCCGCAGCTCGTCGTAGTCGGCCGGCTGGCCGAAGGGGTCGACGGCGACGATGCCCACGGTGCGCTCGGTGATGCTCGCCTGCGCGGAGTCCGGGTCGATGCTCCAGATGTCTTGGCGCACGTCGGCGAAGACGGGCGTGGCGCCGGCCCACATCACGGAGTGCCCCGTCGCCGGGAAGGTGTAGTCGGCAACCACGACCTCGTCACCGGGCTCCACGCCCAGTGCGAGGAGGGCGAGGTGGAGCGAGGAGCCGCAGTTCGAGGTCGCGAGTGCGTGCGTGGTGCCCGCCGTCCCGGCGAAGCGCCGCTCGAACTCCTGGCACGTGGGACCGGCGCCGGAGAGCCAACCCGAGTCGAAAACGCGCTGTACGGCAGCGAGTTCCTCGGCGCCCACCGTGGGCTGGCCGAGGGCGATCGGGTCGTTCATCAGGCTCCTTGGGGTTCCGGGCACAGTGCGCCCTAGTCTAGGGCACGTGACCAACCCGACCCGTTACGTCGTCGTGGGTGGCGGGATCGTCGGGCTGGCCGTGGCGGACCGCCTGGTCCGGGACCGGCCCGGCGCCCACGTCACCGTCCTCGAGAAGGAGGACACCTGGGCGGCCCACCAGACCGGGCGCAACAGCGGTGTCATCCACTCCGGGCTCTACTACCCCCCGGGCTCCAAGAAGGCGCAGATGTGCCGGGCCGGGGCCGCCTCGATGGTGGCGTTCGCCCGGGAGGAGGGCATCCCCCACGAGATCTGCGGGAAGCTGGTCGTCGCCACGTCGGCGCCGGAGCTGCCCGGGCTCGAGCGGCTCCACCAGCGCGGCCTCGACAACGGCCTGGAGGTCCGCCGCCTCACCGGCGAGGAGGCTCGCGAGGTGGAGCCGCACGTCTCGGCCGTGGCGGCCCTGCACGTGCCGAGCACGGGGATCATCGACTATGGCGAGGTGTGCCAGGCACTGGTGCGTCGGCTGGACCACGCGGGCGCGGCGCTGACGCTGGGCGCCGAGGTGCTCGGTGGCGTGCGGTCCGGTGCGCAGACGGTGCTGCGCACGAACCGGGGCGAGGTCCTCGCCGACGTCGTCGTGTCGTGCGCCGGGCTCCAGGGCGACCTCGTGGCACGTCGGCTCGGCCACAGGCCGTCCGCCCGGATCGTGCCGTTCCGGGGGGAGTACTACGAGCTCACCGCCGAGCGCGCCGGCCTCGTGCGCGGCCTCATCTACCCGGTCCCCGACCCGAGCTTCCCCTTCCTCGGGGTCCACCTGACCCGGGGCATCCACGGCGGGGTCCACGCCGGCCCGAACGCCGTCCTCGCGTTCGCCCGGGAGGGCTACGCCTGGAGCCGGGTCGTCCCGCGCGAGCTGCTCGACACCCTCCGCTTCCCCGGGTTCTGGCGCCTCGCCCGGCACAACTACCGGGCCGGGAGCATGGAGATGGCCCGCTCGCTCTCGCGGCGGCTGTTCGGCGACAGCCTGCGCCGGCTGGTCCCCGAGATCCGCGACGAGGACCTCGTGCCGGCCCCGGCGGGGGTGCGCGCCCAGGCGATGAACGCCGACGGCACGCTCGTCGACGACTTCCTCATCGAGCAGGACCGCGGGATCGTGCACGTGCTCAACGCGCCTTCGCCGGCCGCCACGAGCTCGCTGGAGATCGCCCGGCACATCGTCGGCCTGCTCCCCTCCTAGGCGTACCCGTCACCTAGACCACGGGTGGCCGGCCCAGCCGCGTCATCCGCCACACCGTGCGCCATGACATCGGGTGGCGCGGTCCCGGGTCGGTGCGCCAGCCCTCGGCAAACCCCGCAGCCCAGACCCGCAGGTCGCGGGCACTGCGGTTGCGGGCCACCATGAGCGTCGCCCAGACCCCGAGGTAGACCGGGACGAGCGGGCCGGGAAGGTTGCGACGGGCGAGCCAGACGCGGTTGCGCGCGTTGAGCCGGAAGAAGCGCTCGTGTCGCGCCGGCGACGTCGCGGGGTGGCACATCACCGCATCGGCGTCGTAGCGGATGTCCCACCCGGCGTCGAGCGCCCGCCAGGCGAGGTCGGTCTCCTCGTGCGTGAGGAAGAAGGCCGACGGCAGCCCGCCCACCTCGTCGAGCACAGCCCGGCGCACCACGCTCGCGCCACCGAGGAACGTCGTGACGGGAGAGGACCGCTCGGGGTCGCCGGCACGCAGCCGCGGGACGTGGCGTCGCTGGCTCTCACCGGTCTCCGGGTCGCGGATGCGCATCGACACGACGCCGAGCCGCGGGGCGGCTCCGAAGAGCCGGCGGAGGTGCTCGACCGTGCCGGGCTCGGGCAGCCAGCCGTCGTCGTCGAGGAAGAGCACGAGGTCGCCGCCGGTGGCCCGCGTGCCGGCGTTCCGTCCGGCCGGCACGCCGACGTTCCCGGGCAGGACGACGTGCTGGACCCAGCCGGGCAGGCCGCTGACCTCGACGCCGTTGCCGACGACCACCAGCTCGACGGGGTCTCCGTCCTGGGCGCGGACGCTCTCGAGCGCCCGGGCGAGCTCCTCGGGGCGGTTGCCCATCGTCAGCACGACGCAGCTGACCGACAGCCCTCCGCCCTCACCGCTCACGCCACGGCCCTCACCGGTCGAGGCGCCGTGAGAGCAAGATGCTCGCGAGGTGGAGGACCACCTGCACGCCGGCGACCGCCGCCATGAGCACCATCATGACGCGGGTGCCGAGGAGGTCGCCCCGGAGCGCGTCGACCAGGGCGGCGACGAGGAGGACGAAGGACAGCTCCAGGGCTCCGGTCACCTGGTGGATCTTCAGCACCTGGGCAGCGCGGCGGGCGGCGCCGAGGGTGCCGCTGCGCAGCTCGACCGAGGCCTCCGGCATGGTGCCCGCGCCCGAGCGCACCCGCGCCACGTCGACGAGGTCCGTCTCGGCCTTGACGAGGACGACCCAGAGGGCAGCCGCCACCCCGAGCGTCGACCAGCCACCGAGGTGCTCGCCGCCGGCGCGGTAGCCGAGGGCGGCCAGCAGCGCCGCCTCGACGAGGTAGTGCCCCACCCGGTCGAGGTAGACCCCGACGATGCTCGTGGCCCGGCGCCACCTCGCCACCTCGCCGTCGCAGAGGTCCAGCAGGAAGTAGAGCTGGACCAGCACGAACGTCGCGACCGCACCCCAGCCGCCCCCCACGAAGGCGAGGACGACCGCCGCGGCCAGGCCGACGAGGACCATCCAGCCGGTCAGGGTGTTGGCGGTCACCGGGGTCCGGATGAGCAGCGCGGTCAGGCGCAGTGACACCTTGCGGAGGAAGAGCCGCGCCAGCCAGTGCTCGGCGTTGCGCCGGCTCATCGTCGACTCCGGCTGGGTGACGGCGCGCAGCTCCTCGAGGCTAGGGCGGGTCCGCGCGGCGGGCTGCTCGGTCATGCCGCGCGCTCCTGCTCCTGCTCCACCGGCACGGGCTGGGCCGACGGCATGAGCGAGCGCGGGCTGGTCAGGAACCCCCAGCCCCAGCTGAGGTGCATCGTCGGCAGGACGACCGGCTCGAGCAGCCGCTCCACCGGGGAGAGGTCGCCGCGCAGGGTGAGCCCGCCGACGGTGGTGAGGGCGAGGTAGCCCGCCGGCGCCGCCCAGAGCGGCGCCCAGACGAAGCCGCCCACGAGCCCGCCGACCACGCCGACGAGCGCCACGGGCGGGGCGAGGTAGCGCAGGTTGATCGTGCCGCTGTGGGTGCGCGCGACGACCCGTCGCCACCGGCCGTAGTCGCGGTACTGCCGCGCGAGCGCCCGCAGGGTCGCCCGTGGCCGGTAGGCCACCCGGAGCCGCGGCGAGAACCACACGAGCCCACCCGCCTCGCGGATCCGGTGGTTGAGCTCCCAGTCCTGGGCGCGCACGAAGCGCGGGTCGTAGCCGTGCATCCGGTCGAGCCACTCGCGCCGGAAGACGCCGAGGTAGACCGTCTCGGCGGGACCCGCGTCGCCGCCGGTGTGGAACGCGGACGCGCCGACACCGAGCCGGGAGGTCATCGCGGCGGCCACCGCCCTCTCGAAGGCCGTCGCGCCCTCCGCGTCCATCAGCCCGCCGACGTTGGCCGCCCCCGTCTCCGCGAGGACCTCGACGGCCGTCCGCACGTACCCCGGGTCGAGGATCCCGTGCCCGTCGACCCGGACGACGACCTCGACCTCCGGGCTGAGCGCGCCCAGCGCGGCGTTGAGGGCCTCCGGCGTGCGGCCGGAGGGGTTGGCGACAGTGCGGACGCGGGCATCGCGCGCCACCAGGCGAGCCGCGACCTCGTCGGTGGCGTCCGTGCTCGGTCCGAGGGCCAGCACCACCTCCAGCGCGCCGTCGTAGGCCTGGTCGAGGACGGCCTGCACGGCCTCCTCGAGGTGCCGCTCCTCGTCGAGGATCGGCATGACGACCCCCACACGCGGGGTATGCCGGGGGGTTGCCTCTGGTGCGCTGCTCGGGTGGGTCGTCATGAGGCTGACGAGCATACGGAGGCGAGGTCGCTCTCCGCCGCGCTGCCCGCCGCCTTCGCCGGGTCGGTCACCGGTCCCGCGCTGCTCGTCTGCTGGGCGCCGGTGGCGCGCGGCGTGGCCGCGGGCGTGGCCCCGGGCGTCGCGGCGGCCCGTTTCGCGGGCTGGGCGCTCGGGCCCGGGACCGGCCGGACCACGGGCTTCTCCCCCGACTTCTCCGAGGCCTCGATCGTGCGCCTGACCGTCGTCGTGATGACGGCCGGGTCGTAGCTCCACGGCTTGATGAGGGGCGGCACGAAGTTGACGCTGCGGATCCTCTGCGAGCGGGTCTTCAGGACGAGGTCCGCGAAGAACCCGAGCTCGGACTGCGGCAGGTCGGTCTGGATGAGGCCGGAGCTCGCGGCCGCGATCTTCTGGAACCGCAGGAGCACGGTCTGCGGGTCGAGCTGGTCGACCATCGCCGTCATGACGCAGCGCTGGCGGGCCATCCGCTCGTAGTTCGTCGAGCCCTGCCGGGAACGGGCGTACCACAGTGCCCGGTAGCCGCCGAGGTGCTGCGTGCCCGGCTCGATCCAGCCGGTGATGCGGGAGGTGCCGCCGCCGATGGGCGTGCGGTGCTTGACCGTCAGCTCGATCCCGCCGACCGCGTTGACCATCTGGACGAAGCCCTTGAGGTCGACCATGACGTAGTAGTGGACGGTCAGGCCGCTGAGTGCCTCGACCGCCTCCTCCGTCGCCAGGACGCCCGGGTTCCTCGTGCCGGCCGGGAAGAGGGAGCGGTGGTCCTCGGCCCAGGTGTAGAGCCCGTTGAGGAGGCACTGGTCGCCGCAGTTCCACCCCTGCGGCATGAGCCGCGCCATGACGGAGCCGGCGCGGAAGTTGATGTTCTCGGTGTCGCGGGCGAAGCCGAAGGTGACCGCCCGGCCGGTCGTCGCGTCGACGCTGGCGAGCTGGATGCTGTCGGGCCGGGTGCCGACGCGGTCGCTGCCGCTGTCGGCCCCGAGCAGGAGGATGTTGTAGCGGCCGTCGGTGGCGGGGACGGCCCGCTGGCCGGTGAAGAGGCTGTCGAGGGCGTGCCGGCCCGCAGCGACGTTGCTCGCCGCGTAGACGAGCCCGCCCGAGGTCATGACGAGCAACGCCGCCGTGACCCCGGTCAGCCACCGGCGCGCCGAGAGCACCAGCCGGCCCGGCTGCCCGAGGCGCCAGGCGTCGACGAAGAGCGCGGCCCACACCAGGGCGCCGGCCACGAGTGCCCACTGCAGCACCCCGAGCACCCAGGAGCGCCCCACCATGCCGACGACCAGCGACCGGCTCATGAGGAACAGCGCCGCGAGGCCGAGGACGACGGCCCACACGAGCAGCCACGCACGCAGGGCGGCCCGGCCCACCCACCGGTTCCCGGCGACGAGCTGCGCCGCGCCCGGGACCACCAGGGTCAGGGCGAGGAGGGTGTAGGCACGCCGGCGGCGCAGCCGCGCACCCATCGCCTCCACGTC
>JAICIN010000104.1 GCA_025924375.1 Dermatophilaceae bacterium
CACGCTCCCGCCCGTCCGCCGCCGCGAGGGCTCGATCGGCCACTGACTCCCGCCCGACCGCGCGTCCCGGCGCCGGGACCCGGCGTGTCGTGCGGGGCTGCGGTTGCGGGCGGTCCGGCCCTGAGCACGCGAGCCCGGACCGGGCCCTCAGCAACTCAGCACGACACGCCGCGGCGACGGGCTCGACGTGGCGAGGTCCGTCTCAGCGCAGCGGCAGGAACATCACGTGGAGGCCCACCTTGCCGTGGCGCCGCGGGTCGAAGGCTCCCGGGACGGTCGCCAGCACCTCGAACCCGAGGCTCCTCCACAGCGCGACCGCGCCGGTGTTGGTCTCGACCACGGCGCTGAACTGGATGCCGTCGTAGCCCTGCTCGAGGTGACACGCGACGACGTGCTCGGCCAGGGCCCGGCCGACCCCGCGGCCGCGCGCAGCGGGCGAGACCATGAAGCTCGCGGTGCCCACGTGGGAGCCGCGTCCCGGCCGGTTCGGACCCATCTTCGCGGTGCCGAGGACGGTGCCGTCGTCGTCGACCGCGACCACGGTGCGGCCCGGCGCCGGCGCGAACCACCACGCCCGCACGCCTGCGTCGTCGAGGTCCTCCGGGAAGGCGTACGTCTCCCCGTCCGCGACGATCTCCCGGAAGAACGGCCCGATCGCCGGCAGGTCGTCGTCGGTGGCCTCGCGGACGAGCACGCGCCGACGTCAGGCACCGCGGAGGGGCAAGGCAAGCGGCCGGCTCAGGCGGTCGGCGGCAGGATCTCCTGCTGCGACGGCAGCTCGTCCTGGCGGACGATGCCGACCGGGCACGTCATGCCGTTCGGGCCGTGGTTGCAGTAGCCGCCGGGGTTCTTGTGGAGGTACTGCTGGTGGTAGTCCTCGGCCCAGTAGAACGGTCCGGCCTCCTCGGCCGAGCGCAGCTCGGTCGTGATCCCGCCGAACCCGTTGTCGTCCAGCACCTTCTGGAACGCCTCGAGGGTCGAGCGGGCGGCCCGCTCCTGGTCCGGTGTGGTCCAGAAGACGGCCGACCGGTATGCCGTGCCGACGTCGTTGCCCTGCCGGTTGCCCTGGGTGGGGTCGTGGTTCTCCCAGAAGGCCTTCAGGAGGAGCTCCGGTGAGGTCTGGGTGGGGTCGTAGGCGACGAGGACCGTCTCGGCGTGGCCGGTGCGCCCGGTGCAGCACTCCTCGTAGGTCGGGTTCGGCGTGAGGCCGCCCATGTAGCCCACGGCCGTCGTCACCACGCCCGGCTGCTGCCAGAAGATGCGCTCGGCGCCCCAGAAGCACCCCATCGCGACGTACAGGACCTCGGTCCCCTCCGGCCACGGGCCCTCGAGCGGGCTGCCGAGGACCTCGTGACGGGCCGGCACGGCATACAGGCGGTGCTCGCGGCCCGGGAGGGCGGTCTCGGCGGTGGGCAGGGTCGTCTTGGCGCGGGTTCCGAACATCACAGCCTCCAGTCTCACACGGACACGCGGGCGCTACGGTCCGTGCGTGGTCTCCCTCCGGCAAACACGGCTGCCGCGCCGGATCTTCCAGCTCGTCACCGGGCTGGCCGCGTTCGCGCTCGGGGAGGCGCTGATCGTCCGGGCGGCACTCGGGGTCATCCCGTGGGACGTGCTCCACCAGGGGCTGGTGCACCAGCTGGGCCTGACCATCGGGCAGTGGTCGATCCTCGTGGGCGTCGTCGTGCTGCTGCTGTGGGTGCCGCTGCGGGAGCGGCCGGGGGTCGGCACCGTGGTCAACGTCCTCTCGATCGGGCTCTTCCTCGACCTGTTCCTCTCCCTGCTCACGGCTCCGAACGCGCTCTGGCTCCGGGTGGCCTACCTCGCCGTCGGGATCGTGCTCAACGGGCTGGCCACCGCGGCCTACATCGGCGCCCGGCTCGGCCCCGGGCCGCGCGACGGGCTCATGACGGGGCTCGTGCGCCGCACCGGAGGCTCCGTGCGGGTGGTGCGCACCGCCATCGAGGTCGGCGTCGTGGTCGTCGGGTGGCTGCTGGGCGGCAACCTCGGCATCGGGACGGTCGTCTTCGCGCTCGCCATCGGGCCGGTCATCCACCTCTCCCTGCCGGTCCTCACCGTCCGGCCGGCGCCGCCCCCGCCGGAGCCGCTGCCCGACTCGCCGCTGTGACGCCTTGCCGCGAGCGCGCGTGACCCCGGAACCGGCTTGGGCCGAGCGCGTGTCGTTTGCGAGGGTGGGGACATGGTGACGCTGGAGCCGCTCGACGGACTGGACCCGCGACAGCGCCCGCGCCTGGAGCAGTGGGCGGCCGTGTCCGAGGCCTCCGGCCGGGCGGCGCTTGGGGACAGCCACACGGCCTGGACCGTGGAGGACCTCCTCGGCCTGTGGCGAGCCACCGACCGGCAGCGGGAGGCGGTGGTCGCCCTCGAGGCGGACGGCGCCGCCGTCGGGGCGGCCCAGGTCGTCATGCCGCTGCACGACAACCACCGGCTCGCCACCGTCCACGTCAGCGTGCTGCCGGACCGGCGACGTCGTGGCACCGGCTCCGGGCTGCTCGAGTGGGCGGAGGGCGTCGCCGCACGTCACGGCCGCACGGTGCTGCTGGCGGAGACGGAGTGGGCGGCCGGTGGCGAGGACCGCTCCGGCACGGGCTTCGCGCAGCGGCACGGGTTCCTGCCCGCGCAGACGGTGCTCCGCAGCACACTCGAGCTGCCCCGCGACCGCGCCGGGCGGGCCCGGCTCGCGGCCGCTGCCGGGAACGGCACCGGAGGCGACTACGCCCTCGAGACGTCCCTCGACGGCATACCGGAGTCGTGGCTGCAGGACAGGGCGGTGCTGCAGCAGCGGATGAGCACGGACGCGCCACTCGGCGCGGTCGAGCTGGACGAGGAGCACTGGACGCCCACGAGGCTGCGCGAGGAGCTCCAGCGGACCGTCGGGTCGGGGCGGTCGGTCATCGAGACCGTGGCCCGGGAGGGACGCACCGGCAGGCTCGTGGGGTTCACGCAGGTCCAGGTTGCCGCCGCGACGCCGGAGGTGGCCTACCAGCAGGACACCCTCGTGCTCCGCGAGCACCGTGGCCATGGCCTGGGCCTGCGACTCAAGGCGGCCAACACCCTGCGGCTCCTGGAGCGGCACCCGGACGTCAGGGTCGTCCGCACCTGGAACGCCGAGGACAACGCGCACATGCTCGCCGTCAACCGTGCCCTCGGCTACGTCGGCGACGCGTGGCTGCGCGAGTGGCAGAAGATCGTGCCGGCGGGCACCTGAGAGGGTGCACCAGTGAGCCAGCACGCCGGGCGCGGGCACGGGGCGACGCGTCGCTAGCCTTGCCGTCATGAGCGACGAGAGCGGGTTCGCGACACGGGCCATCCACGCCGGCCAGGAGGCGGACGCGACGACGGGGGCCGTGGTGCCACCGATCTACCAGGTCTCCACCTACAAGCAGGACGGCATCGGCGGCTTCCGCAGCGGCTACGAGTACAGCCGCTCGGCCAACCCGACGCGCACCGCGCTCGAGGAGTGCTTCGCGTCCCTGGAGCGGGGCGAGCGCGGCTTCGCCTTCGCGTCGGGCCTCGCCGGCCAGGACACCGTCCTGCGGGCCCTGCTCCAGCCCGGCGACCACGTGGTGGTGCCCTCCGACGCCTACGGAGGCACCTACCGCCTCTTCAACAAGGTGCTGCGCCCCTGGGGTCTGGAGCACAGCATCGCCAGGATCGCCGACGTCGACGCGGTCCGAGCCGCCATCCGGCCCGGCCGGACCCGGATGGTGTGGGTCGAGACCCCGACGAACCCGCTGCTCGGGATCGCCGACATCGAGGCCCTCGCCGCCGTCGCGCACGACGCCGGCGCGCTGCTCGTCGTCGACAACACCTTCGCCTCCGCCTACCTCCAGCAGCCGCTCGCCCTCGGCGCCGACATCGTGACCCACTCGACGACGAAGTACTCCGGCGGCCACAGCGACGTCGTCGGCGGCGCCGTCGTCGTGGGCCGCGACATCACCGTGCCCGGTCTCGAGGACGCTGTGGATCGTGTGGCGTTCCACCAGAACTCGATGGGCGCCGTCGCCGGGCCGTTCGACTCGTGGCTGGTGCTGCGAGGCCTCAAGACCTTGGCGGTCCGGATGGAGAAGCACTGCGACAACGCCGAGCGGGTCGTCGACTTCCTCGTCGGCCACCCCGCCGTCAGCGCCGTCCACTACCCGGGCCTGCCGGACCACCCGGGCCACCAGGTCGCCGCACGGCAGATGCGCCGGTTCGGCGGGATGATCTCCTTCCAGCTGCGCGCCGGCGAGGACGTCGCCGTGAAGGTGTGCGCCGAGACGAGCCTGTGGACGCTGGGGGAGTCCCTCGGCGGTGTCGAGTCGCTCATCGAGCACCCGGCGCGGATGACCCATGCGTCCGTCGCGGGCACCGAGCTCGAGGTGCCGGCCGACCTCGTGCGCCTCTCCGTCGGCATCGAGGACGCGGACGACCTGGTGGCCGACCTCGGCCAGGCCCTGGACCGGCTCGGCTGAAGCGCGGCTCGGCTGACGACCGGCCCGGCTGACGGCCGCCCATGGCGCTCGTGCTCTGCGTCGACGTCGGCTCGACGTTCACCAAGGGGGCGCTCGTCGACACGGAGCGCGCGGAGCCGCTGCTCGCGACCGCGCAGAGCCCCACGACGTCGGCCGGCGACGTCCTCGAGGGCGTGGAGCGGGTCCGGTCCCAGCTCCTCGCTGAGGGCGCGCCCCCGCCGGACGAGGTGCTCGGGTGCTCGAGCGCGGGCGGTGGCCTGCGCCTGGCCGTCGTGGGCTACGAGCGCGACGTCACCGCGGAGGCCGGTCGCCGGGTGGCGCTGAGCGCCGGAGGCCGGGTGGTGCACGTCGCGGCCGGCCCACTCGACCGTGCCGGGACCGCGGCCCTCCGGGACGCGCGGCCCGACCTCGTGCTGCTCGTCGGCGGCACCGACGGCGGCAACGCGGAGGTCCTGTGCCACAACGCAGCCCGGCTCGCGACCGCGCGCCTGCGCACGCCCGTGGTGGTCGCCGGCAACGCGGCAGCGGCCCACGACGTCGCCGCCGAGCTCGCGGGCACGGGCCGCCGCTTCGTCGTGACCGCGAACGTCCTGCCCCGCATCGGCGTGGTCGATCCCGAGCCCGCGCGCGGCGCCATCCGGGCCGCCTTCCTCGAGCACGTCATCGGCGGCAAGGGCCTCTCCCGGGGTCCCGCGTTCTCCCGGCTCGTCCGGGCCGCGACACCGGACGCCGTTCTCGAGGGCGTCGCCGTGCTGGCCGATGCCGTGGAGGGCGACGTGCTCGTCGTGGACATCGGCGGCGCCACCACCGACGTCTACTCCGCGGTGCGGCCAGAGGCCCGGGGCCACGTCCGTTGTGCGGGTGCGAACACGGCGCCCGGCCGGGACGTCGTCGCCCAGCTGCGGCACTCGCGCACGGTGGAGGCCGACCTCGGCCTGCGGTGGAGCGCCGAGGGCGTCGTCGAGGCCGCACGGCGCGAGGCCGTCGCCCTCCCGGAGGGGACGAGCCGGTATGCCGGTCGGCTGGCCTCCAGCCCGGCGCACCTGCCGTCCGGACCCGGGGAGCGGGCGCTCGACGTCGCGCTCGCGCGCGCCTGTGCGGTGGTCGCGGTCCGCAGGCACGCACGTCCGGCCACGCCCGGCGACAGCCCCCGCCCGCTGTCGGACGTCACCCTGGTCGTGGGCTCCGGAGGAGTCCTGCGCCACGCCACCCCGAGCGAGCGCGCCCACGTCCTGGAGGCGGTCACCCGCGACCACGCGGGCGGCTGGCGGGTGCCGCGCGACGCCCGAGTGGCGACGGACACGGCATACGTGCTCTTCGCGGCCGGGCTGCTCGCGGACCGGCACCCGGGCGCCGCCCGCGCGCTGGCCGGGAGCGTTGTCGGTGCCCCGTCCTAGCCTCGGGTCCATGACCGAGAACACGCAGCCCAAGCCCAAGCTCGACCTCGTCATCCTCGACTGTCCCGACGCGCTGCAGCTCGCCCGGTTCTACGCCGACGTGCTCGGCTGGGGCATCGAGGACGGCTCCGACTCCGGGTGGGCGACCCTCGTGCCTCCCGGCGGCGGGCTCTCCGAGGAGAACCCGGACGGCAGGCCGGCGCTGGCGTTCCAGCGGATCGAGGACTACGCGCGCCCCACCTGGCCCGGTGGCACGCATCCGCAGCAGTTCCACCTCGACCTGTGGGCCGGCGACATCGACGGCGCCGAGCCCGCGGTGCTCGCCGCCGGCGCGACGGTGCACGAGCACCAGCCTTCCGAGACGGGGAGCTTCCGCGTCTACCTCGACCCGGCGGGACACCCGTTCTGCCTGATCGGGTCCTGAGGTCCACCGCGCGGCCGTGCCAGCCCTTGCCGTGCCAGCCCTTGCCGTGGCGCACGATCGCGATATAGCGTGTCTGGTGCAGACGCGATATATCGCAACTGGGAGGCGAGGAGAAATGAGTCGCAGCGCAGCCCGGGGCACTTCTGCGGTGTCCCGATGAGCTCCCCGGCGATCGAGGCGGACCGCCTCGTCAAGCACTTCGGCGAGACGGTGGCGGTCAGTGACGTCAGCTTCGCGGTCGCCGAGGGCACCGTCCTCGGGCTCCTGGGCCCGAACGGCGCGGGCAAGACGACCACCGTGCGGATGATGACCACGCTCACCCGGCCGACCAGCGGCACCGCGCGAGTCGCGGGCCACGACGTCCTGCGCCAGCCCGACCTCGTGCGCCGCAGCATGGGGCTGACCGGCCAGGCGGCCACCGTGGACGAGCTCCTCACCGGACGGGAGAACCTCCGGTTCATCGGCTCGCTCTACGGCCTCTCCTCGTCCTACGTGCGCCGGGCGGGCGCCGACCTCCTCGAGCGGTTCTCGCTCGCCGACGCCGCCGACCGCGTGGTGAAGACCTACAGCGGCGGCATGCGGCGCCGGCTCGACCTCGCGGTGAGCCTCATCGCCACGCCTCCGGTCCTCTTCCTCGACGAGCCCACCACCGGCCTCGACCCACGCAGCCGGGTCGAGCTGTGGCAGGTCCTGCGCGGCCTTGTCCGCGACGGCACCACGCTGCTGCTCACGACCCAGTACCTCGAGGAGGCGGACCAGCTCGCCGACAGGATCGTCGTCATCGACCGCGGCCAGGTCATCGCCGAGGGCACCGCGCTCGAGCTGAAGGACCGCAGCGGCACGGCGAGCCTCGTGCTGACGGTCTCACGAGCCGCCGACCTGCCGCTCGCGCGCTCCCTCCTGGCCCAGCACGTCTCCGAGCTCCACGTCGACGAGGCCGCACGGCAGCTCACCGCCCCGGCCGAGGGCCTGCACGACATGACGAGGGTCGCGGCCGTCTTCGAGGGGAGCGAGATCGAGCTCGACGACCTCGGGCTGAAGCGCCCGAGCCTCGACGATGTCTTCCTCAGCCTCACCGGCCACCGCGCGGAACCCCTCTCCGACGACGAACCCACGGAGGCGCGCGCGTCATGACCACGCACACCGAGACCCACCTGACCGAGAGCGGTCTGGCCCGACCCGAGATCCGGCCGACCGGACTCGTCCGCCAGTCGCTGGCGATCGTCCGTCGCAACCTGATCCACATCAAGCGGATGCCCGAGATGCTCATGGACGTCACGGTGCAGCCCGTGATGTTCGTCCTCCTCTTCGCCTACGTCTTCGGTGGCTCGATCGCCGTCAACGGCTCGCCGGCGGGCTACCGCGAGTGGCTCATGGCGGGGATCATGGGGCAGACCATCGCGTTCGCCTCGTTCGTCGTGGCCGTCGGCCTCACCGCAGACCTGGAGAAGGGCATCGTGGACCGCATGCGGTCGCTGCCCATCCGCCCCTCGGCGGTGCTGGTCGGGCGCAGCATCTCGAGCCTGCTCCACTCGAGCATCGGCATCGTCGTCATGTCCCTGACGGGGCTGGTGGTGGGGTGGCGGATCCGCAACGGCGTCCTCGACGCACTGCTCGCCTACGGCCTGCTGCTGCTGTGGGGCTTCGCGATGATCTGGGTCGGGATCCTCGTCGGGTCGGCCATGCGCTCCGTCGAGGCGGTCAACGGCCTGATGTTCACGACGATGTTCCCCATCACGTTCCTCGCCAACACCTTCGCGCCGACCGAGCACATGGTGCCGTGGCTGCGGACGATCGCGGAGTGGAACCCGATCTCCTCCCTGGTGCAGGCGGTCCGCCAGCTGTGGGGCAACGCCGAGCCGGCTCCGGCGCACGCCGCCCTGCCGCTGCACCACCCCGTGCTCACGACCGTCATCTGGACGCTCGCGATCACCGCGGTGATGGCGCCGCTCGCGGTCCGCACGTTCAACCGCCGCACGCAGCAGTAGGCAGCAGGCTCGCGGCCAGGGCGCCTCGGCGCGAGGAAGCGCCGGCGGGGCGCCTTGACCGGGAAGCGCCGGACTGGGCGCCGCGGCGCGGGGAAGCGCCGGGCGGGGAAGCGCTTGACGCGGGGAAGCCCTGGCCGGCAGGGACTACCCTGCGCGCATGGCATCACCGTTGCTGTCGGTCTCCCTCGACGACGTCCGCGCCGCGCAGGAGCTGCTCGGTGGCGTCGTCCGGCCCACTCCCCTGGAGTACAGCCGGGCCCTGTCGGACCGGGTGGGGACCGAGGTCTGGCTCAAGTGCGAGAACCTCCAGCGGGCGGGCTCCTTCAAGATCCGGGGCGCCTACACGCGGATGTCGCGGCTCTCCGACGAGGAGAAGGCGCGCGGCGTCGTGGCCGCGAGCGCCGGCAACCACGCTCAGGGTGTCGCGCTCGCGGCGCAGCTGCTCGGCATCGAGTCCAAGGTCTACATGCCCCACGGCGCGCCGATGCCCAAGCTCCTCGCGACGCGTGCCTACGGCGCGACCATCGAGCAGGTCGGCACGACCATCGACGAGTGCCTCGTCGCCGCGCGCGAGTGGGAGGCGACGACGGGGGCGGTGCTCATCCACCCCTTCGACCATGCCGACATCGTCGCCGGCCAGGGGACCTGCGGCCTCGAGATCCTCGACCAGTGCCCGGACGTGCACACCATCGTCGTCAGCACCGGCGGCGGAGGACTGCTGGCGGGCATCTCGGTGGCGGTGCGGGCCCTCCGGCCGGACGTGCGGATCGTCGGCGTCCAGGCGGAGCAGGCCGCGGCCTACCCGCTGTCGCTGGCCGCCGGGAAGCCGGTGCCCTACGAGAACATGCAGACCATGGCCGACGGCATCGCCGTGGGCATGCCCGGCGACGTGCCCTACGCCCTCGTCCGCGACCTCGTCGACGCCATCGAGACCGTCAGCGAGGAGTGGCTGTCCCGGGCGCTGCTGTTCCTCCTCGAGCGGGCCAAGCTCCTCGTCGAGCCGGCGGGTGCCGCGGCCGTCGCCCACCTGCTCGAGCGGCAGGGCCAGCACGTCGACGGCCCCGTCGTGGCGGTGCTCTCCGGCGGCAACATCGACCCCCTGCTCCTCCTGCGGATCATTCGCCACGGGATGGCCGCCGCCGGCCGCTACCTGCAATTCCGCGTGCGGGTCCCGGACAAGCCCGGCTCACTGGCCCGGCTGCTCGCGGACTGCGCGGCGGCCGACGCCAACGTCCTCGAGGTCGAGCACGTCCGCACCGGCACCACCATCCGCGTGGACGAGGTCGAGATCGGGCTGCAGCTCGAGACCCGCGGGCAGGAGCACTGCGAGGAGGTCCTGCGGACCCTGCGCGGCCACGGCTACCAGCTCGCGTTCGGCTGAGCGAACGCCCGCATCGCGCCGACACCCCACCACGACAGCGCCTCCGCCCCAACGACAGCGCCGACGCCCCACCACGACAGCGCCGTCGCCCCCCACGACAGCTTTGGGTGCCCCGACGGCCGCTATGGCGGGCGGCGGGGCCCCCCAAGCGGGGAGGGGCGCAGGGGCGCGGGGGCGCTGGGGCGCTCC
>JAICIN010000105.1 GCA_025924375.1 Dermatophilaceae bacterium
GGCAAGTTCGACCTGTCGTCGCTGCGGCTGCTCGGCTCGGTGGGCGAGCCGATCAACCCCGAGGCGTGGATCTGGTACCGCAAGGTCATCGGCGGCGAGCGAGCCCCGATCGTCGACACGTGGTGGCAGACCGAGACCGGCGCCATCATGATCAGCCCGCTGCCCGGGGTCACGGCGGCCAAGCCGGGGTCGGCGATGCGCGCGATCCCTGGCATCTCCGCGGACGTCGTCGACGACGAGGCGAAGCCGGTGCCCAACGGCTCCGGCGGCTACCTCGTGCTGACCAAGCCGTGGCCCGCGATGCTGCGCGGGATCTGGGGCGACCCCGAGCGGTTCCAGGAGACCTACTGGTCCCGGTTCCCCGGGCTCTACTTCGCCGGGGACGGGGCCAAGAAGGACGACGACGGCGACATCTGGGTGCTCGGCCGGGTCGACGACGTCATGAACGTCTCCGGCCACCGCCTCTCGACCACGGAGATCGAGTCGGCGCTCGTCTCGCACCCCAAGGTCGCCGAGGCCGCGGTCGTCGGCGCGGCGGACGAGATGACGGGCCAGGCGGTCTGCGCCTTCGTCATCCTGCGCGGCGACGCGGTCCAGGAGGCCGGCGGGGAGGGCGAGGGCCAGGACCTCGTCCAGGAGCTGCGCCAGCACGTCGCCAAGGAGATCGGGCCGATCGCGAAGCCGCGCCAGATCATGCTGGTCGCGGAGCTGCCCAAGACCCGCTCCGGCAAGATCATGCGGCGCCTGCTGCGTGACGTGGCCGAGAACCGCGAGGTGGGTGACGTCACGACCCTCGCCGACTCCACCGTCATGGACCTCATCAAGAGCGGCCTGGCGGAGAAGGGGTCCTCGGAAGACTGACGCGGCGTCGTCCGCGGGCCCGGTAGGATCGGGCCCAGGCGTGCCGGGAAGTCTGGTCGGCGGCGTCCGCTCCGGCGGGCGTGCCCCTGACCCGACCCCGTCGAGGACGGCCCGTGCACCTGACCCCGCCACGACCGCGGCTGCTCCGGCGCGGCACCTGGGCCGAGACCCAGGTCGTCGCGGCGGCCCTGCGCACCGAGACGGTGGGCGGCGCGCTGCTTCTCCTCGCCGCGGTCGCGGCCCTGCTCTGGGCGAACTCGCCCTGGCGCGACCTCTACGCCGGCCTGCGAGACGCCCACGTCGGCCCGGCGGGCCTCCACCTGGACCTGACGCTGGGGCAGTGGGCGGCCGACGGGCTGCTGGCCGTCTTCTTCTTCGTCGCCGGCCTCGAGCTGAAGCGGGAGTTCCTCGTCGGGGAGCTGTGCACGCCCGCCAGGGCGGCCCTCCCCGTCGCGGCCGCGCTCTGCGGCGTCGCGCTGCCCGCGGTCCTCTACACCGTCGTGGTGAGCAGCCTCCACGCGCCCGACGCCCTCCGCGGCTGGGCGGTCCCCACCGCGACCGACATCGCGTTCGCCCTCGCGGTCCTCGCCGTGATCGGCACGCACCTCCCGTCGGCGCTGCGCTCCTTCCTCCTGACCCTCGCGGTCGTCGACGACCTCGTCGCGATCGCCATCATCGCGATCTTCTACACGAGGTCGCTCGACCTCGGCTCGCTCCTGCTCGCCCTCGTCCCGCTCCTGCTCTTCACGGTCCTCGTGCAGCGCCGGATCGCCCACCCGGCGGTGCTCCTCCCCCTCGCCTTCGCGACCTGGGTGCTCGTGCACCAGTCGGGGGTCCACGCCACGGTGGCCGGGGTGCTCCTCGGCCTCGCGGTTCCGGTCCGGCCCCGGTCCTCCGCGTCGAGGGCCAGCACGCTGCCCGCGGCGACCGACGTGGCGCAGCGGTTCGAGCACGTGCTGCGGCCGCTGTCCGCCGGCGTCGCCGTGCCGGTCTTCGCGTTCTTCGCCGCCGGCGTCTCCGTGACGGGCCACGGCGGCGGTGCGGGCAGCACGCTGCGCGACGCCGCGGCGATCGGGGTCGTCGCCGGCCTGGTGCTGGGCAAGCTGGCCGGCGTCTTCGGGGGCACCTGGGCGTTCGCGCGGTTCACGCGGGCGGAGCTCGACGAGGACCTGTCGTGGTGGGACGTCCTCGGCCTCTCCCTGCTCGCGGGGATCGGCTTCACCGTCTCCCTCCTCGTGGGGGAGCTGGCCTTCGGGCTCGGCAGCGAGCGCGACGACCACGTGCGCCTGGCCGTGCTCGGCGGGTCGGTGCTCTCCGCGCTGCTCGCCAGCGTCGTGCTCCGCGCGCGGAACCGCGTCTACCGCCGGCTCGCGGAGCTCGAGACGACCGACCTCGACGGCGACGGCGTCCCCGACTACTTCGAGGGCGGCCCGGGTGGCACCACCTGACCGCGCGCGGTGCTGGGCGTGGCCACGGGCGAGTCGGTAGGGTCGAAGCGTCGGCGACCGCGCCGGCTTTGCGGAGGTGGATCCCATGAGCACGAGCACCGGCCCCCAGGGCGAGGAGCGCACCATCGGCCAGCTGGTCGCCGACGCGACGCACGACATCTCCACGATCGTCCGCAGCGAGATCGACCTCGCGAAGGCCGAGCTGACCACCCAGGCGAAGACGGCCGCCAAGGGGGCAGGCATGCTCGGTGCGGCCGCCTTCGTCGGGCTGCTCGGGATGATCTTCCTCTTCCACACGGTGGCCCGGGTCATCGCGATCTGGCTCCCCGTCTGGGCCGGCTACCTCATCACGACGGCGCTCCTGTTCGTCGTCGCCGGCATCCTCGGCCTCGTGGGCAGGGCGAGCATGAGCAGGGTCAAGCCGAAGCCGGAGCGCACCATCAGGAACGCCCAGGAGACGATCTCGACGCTCACCTCGGGAGGCTGAGCGCCCTGGCCCTCGACGCCTCGATGGTGCTGCTGGACGGTCCGTGGGAGCACCGGTTCGTCGCCGCCAACGGCGCCAGGTTCCACGTGGCCGAGCAGGGCG
This sequence comes from Dermatophilaceae bacterium, assembly GCA_025924375.1. Classification (GTDB taxonomy): domain Bacteria; phylum Actinomycetota; class Actinomycetes; order Actinomycetales; family Dermatophilaceae; genus JAICIN01. Next base: position 2,899 of record JAICIN010000105.1, read on the forward strand.
AGGGACCGCTCGTCCTCCTGCTGCACGGGTTCCCGCAGTTCTGGTGGGCGTGGCGCCACCAGATGGCCGCGCTGGCGGCCGAGGGCTACCGCGCCGCAGCGCTCGACCTGCGCGGGTACGGCGCCTCCGACAAGCCGCCGCGCGGCTACGACACCCCCACGTCCGCCAAGGACGTCGCGAGCGTCATCCGCTCGCTCGGCGAGGAGGCGGCGGTCGTGGTGGGCCACGGCTGGGGTGGCTGGATCGCCTGGAGCATGCCCACGCTGGAGCCGGGGGTCACCCGCGCGGTCGGGTCCCTCTCGATGCCGCACCCGCTGGTCTTCCGCCGCGCCTCCTTCACCTCGGCCGCGCAGCTGCGCGCCAACGCCTACCTCGCGGGGCTCCAGCGCCCTTTCGTGCCGGAGCGGCAGATGACCGTGCACGGCGGCTACGTGCAGCGGCTGCTGCGGGAGTGGGCGTCACCGGAGGGCATCTGGCCCAGCCCCGAGGAGGCGCGCACGTATGCCGACGCGATGGCATTGCCGTTCGTCGCCCACTCCGCCGCGGAGTACTACCGCTGGGTGGTCCGCAGCCAGGCTCGCCCCGACGGCTGGCGGTTCGCGAAGCGCCTGCGCACGCCGGTGGAGGTCCCGGTCCTCCACCTCCACGGCGAGCACGACCGGGCGGTGCTGCCGGGGCACCTCGGTGACTCCGCGGCATACTGCCGTGCGCCCTTCGACCGGCGGCTGGTCGGCTGCGCCGGGCACTTCCTGCCCGAGGAGGCGCCCGAGACGGTCAGCCGCCACCTGCTCGACTGGCTGGCCGCGACGGAGGCGGCCGGGGCCTGACCGGCGGCTCCGGCCGCGTCAGCACTCCCAGGAGCGGACACGTGGCGGCCCTCAGCCGGCGACGCACGCCCCGGTGCTGACCGGCTGGCTGGCGCCCCGGGCGGCGTCGAGGACGGGGCGCGCCTCGTCGAGGGTGAGGGCGTAACCGGTGTCGACGTCGTCGAGGGACTTCGCGAAGACCACGCCCACCACCTGCCCCGACGGTGACAGGACGGGCCCGCCGGAGTTCCCGGGGCGGACCTGGGCGTAGAGGGAGTAGACCTCCCGGTTGGTGCCCGGGTTGCCGTAGATGTCGGAGCCGCGCGCGTCGACGACCTCGCGGACCCGGGCGGCGCCGAGCTGGTAGGGCCCGTCGAGGGGGAACCCGGCGATGACACCGCCGTCGCCGCGCCGCAGGTCGTGCCCGAGCGGGAGGGCCGGCGCGGGCAGCCCCGGCACCGCGATGACGGCGAGGTCCCGGCGCGGGTCGAAGATGACCACGCGTCCGGTGTAGGAGCGACCGGTGCCGTGGATGCGCAGGGTCGCGGTCTGCATGCCTGCGACGACGTGGGCGTTGGTGACCACGCGCTCCGGCGCGACGACCCAGCCGCTTCCCTCCTGGCCCCGGTTGCACGACGGGGCGACGCCCGTGACCTTGATGACCGAGGCGCCCGCCGTCCGGATGCCACGGCTGCCGACGACCGCCGGGTCCGGTGGACGCACCGGCGCGATCGGCTCGGCGCGGATCCCCTCGAAGACCTTGGGGAAGCCCTCGCGGTCGAGGACCGCGCGGAACCCCGCGAAGAGCCGAGACGTCTGCGGTGGCACGACGCGGTCGATCGTCGCCAGGACGCGGGACTCGCCGATCGCCTTCGCCACCGGGCCGGGCGAGCCGGCCCGCAGGGCGCCGGCCACGAACCAGACGAGCACCGCGACGGACGCGAGGACGGTCGCGGCGCCGAGGACGGAGTCGAGCCAGCGCGCGGGGCGGATGCGCAGCCGCGAGCGCAGGCTGCCGCCGACGGCGACGGCGATGCCCTGGCCGATCGAGGCCAGCACGAAGACGCCGGCGACGAGCGTCACCGTGCGCAGCAGCGCGCTGCCCTGGACGGCCTGCCACCTCTCGATGGCCAGGGGCATGAGCCACATGCCGAGCGCGCCGCCGCCGAGGAAGCCCGCCAGGGAGAGCACGCTGACGACGAACCCCTGCCGGTAGCCCGACACGGCGTAGCTGACGAAGAGGACGAGCAGGACGAGGTCGAGGACGGTGAGCCCCAGGATCACGAGGTGCCCTCCTCGAGCTCGATGCGCCGCAGGTCGCGCTGCACGCCCCGCTGGAACCGCTCCGGCAGGTCGCGGTGGACCGAGTCGTCCCAGGGCCGGTCGAGGTCGGCGAGCTGGAGCACCCGGGTCAGCAGCATCGCGGTGAAGCCCCAGACGAACAGGCCGTCCACCTCGAAGGCGGGGCCGCGGTAACCGCTGGGGTGGGTCACCGTGAAGCGCGCGCGCGGCGCCAGCAGGTGGTCGAGGGGCACGCGGGCGGCCCGGGCCACCTCACGGGCGTCGATCGGCCCGAGCGGCTGGGGCTCGGGCCACCAGGCGAGCACCGGGGTGACGACGAAGCGGCTGGGGGTGAGGAAGAGCTCCGGCAGCTCGGCGACGACCTCGACGCCGGCCGGGTCGATGCCGACCTCCTCCCGGGCCTCACGCAGGGCGGCGTCCGTGGGCGTCGCGTCACCGGGCTCGAGGGACCCGCCCGGGAAGGAGACCTGGGCCGCGTGGGACCGGAGGTCGTGGGAGCGCTCGGTCAGGACGACGTCGGTCCCACCGCCCTCGCAGGGGCCGAAGAGCATGAGCACGGCCGACTCCCGGCCCCGCTCCGGCGGTGGCTGGAAGCGGGCGAAGTACTCGGGGTCGGCGTCGCCGAGCGCGGCCTGGACGCGGTCCATCCACGGGGGATGCGGGCTGCTCACGAGGGGGAGGTCCCGGGGGCGAGCTCGAACTTCAGCAGCTTCGCGGCCTTCTCCGGGTCGGTCTCGCCGATGCCGTAGGACGGGCACCACCGGGCGACCGGGCAGGCGCCGCACGCGGGTTTCCGGGCGTGGCAGGTGCGACGGCCGTGGAAGATCAGGACGTGGGACAGCATCGTCCAGTCCCTGCGCGGGATGAGCCGGCCCACCGCCTGCTCGACCTTGACGGGGTCCTCCTCGTCCGTCCACCCGAACCGTCGCACCAGCCGTCCGAAATGTGTGTCGACCGTGATGCCGGGGATTCCGAAGGCGTTGCCCAGCACGACGTTAGCGGTCTTGCGGCCGACGCCGGGCAGGGTGACGAGGTCCTTCATGCGCGGCGGGACCTCCCCGCCGAACCGCTCGACGAGGGCGGCGCCGAGCTTCGTCACGGCGTCGGTCTTCGCCCGGAAGAAGCCGGTCGGCTTGAGGACCGCCTCCATCTCCGAGCGGTCGGCACCCGCGAGGTCGGCCGCCGAGGGGTACTTCGCGAAGAGCGCCGGGGTGACCCTGTTGACCGTCACGTCGGTCGTCTGCGCCGACAGCACGGTCGCGACGAGCAGCTGCAGCGGCGTCTCGAAGTCGAGCTCGCAGTGGGCGTAGGGGTAGTGCTCGTGGAGCACGCGGTACATCTTGCGGGCGCGCCGCGTCAGCGCGACAGGACTCTCCTCGGCGACGGCGCGTGACACCCCGACAGCGTACGGGTCGGGGGTGAGCGGCGACGTGGCACACTGTCGCCCGTGGACCAGGACGTGGTGAGGAAAGCCCCGCTGTTCGCCGCCCTCGACGACGAGGCCGCGCAGACGCTCATGGGCCAGATGTCCCACAGCCGCATGGAGCGCGGCGACATCCTCTTCCACGAGGGTGACCAGGGCGAGCGCCTCTACGTCATCACCGAGGGCAAGATCAAGCTGGGGCGCACGAGCACCGACGGGCGCGAGAACCTGCTGGCGATCCTCGGGCCCGGCGAGATGTTCGGGGAGCTGAGCCTCTTCGACCCCGGCCCGCGCACGGCGACCGCGACTGCCGTCGCCGAGACCCAGCTGATCGGCTTGGGCCACGAGTCGCTGCGCGGCTTCCTCCAGTCGCGGCCCGACGTCGCCACGACGCTCCTCGCCGCCCTGGCGCGCCGGCTCCGCCGCACCAACGAGAACCTCGCCGACCTCGTGTTCACCGACGTGCCCGGCCGTGTCGCCAAGGCGCTCCTCGACCTCTCCGACCGCTTCGGCCGCCCGGTCGAGGACGGCGTCCTCGTCGCCCACGACCTCACCCAGGAAGAGCTCGCGCAGCTCGTCGGCGCCTCGCGCGAGACCGTCAACAAGGCGCTGGCCGACTTCGCGACGCGGGGCTGGCTGCGGCTGGAGGCCCGCGCGGTGCTGCTCCTCGACGTCGAGCGGCTCAAGCGCCGGGCGCGCTGAGCCGCAGGTAGTCCAGCTGGGCGGCCACGCTCAGCCTCGCGGCCGGCCACACCTCGCGTGGGACGTCGGCGTAGACGCTCTCGACCACCGCCTCGACCCCGGCCGCCCCGGCCGCGAGCGCCGAGCGCACCTGCTCGAGGCGCTCGCGGCGGTGCAGCTGGTAGAACGCCACCATCGCGGCGGCGTCCGGCACGACCGGACCGTGGCCGGGCAGGATGGTGGCCACCTCGCCGTCGCCGGTCAGCTGCCGGATCCGCTCCAGGGACGAGAGGTATGCCGCGAGCTCGCCGTCCGGGTGGGCGACCACCGTGGTGCCCCGGCCGAGCACCGTGTCGCCGGTGAGCAGGGCGTGGTCCGCGGGCAGCGCGAACGACAGGGAGTCGGCGGTGTGGCCCGGGGTGGCGACCACGCGGAGCTCGAGGCCTCCGACCCGGACCTCGTCGCCGTCCGAGAGGTCGTCGTGGCCGCGCCCGAGGGCACGGGTCGGCGCCCCGGTCAGCTCCCCGAACCGGGCGGCTCCGTCGGCGTGGTCCGGGTGTCCGTGGGTCAGGAGCGTCTGGGCGACGCGGGCGCCGCTCGCCTCGACCTCGGCCAGGACGCGGCGGAGGTGCGCCTCGTCGAGCGGGCCGGGGTCGATGACGACGACCGCGTCGGCGCCCGGCTCCCGGAGCACCCAGGTGTTGGTGCCGTCGAGGGTCATCGGCCCGGGGTTCGGCGCGAGCACACAGCGGGCGCGCGCGGTGACGGGGCCGCCGTGCCACGCCCCCGGAGGGGCCGAGGGGGGCGGTGGCTCACCCCGCGGCGGTGGCTCGGCCCGCGGCGGTGGCTCGGCCGGCTCCTGTGGCGTCACCGTGGCAGCTCCGCCCGCAGCACCGGCCCGTCAGCGGTGTCGGTGAGCACGGGCATGACCGGGGCCACGGAAGGCCGCTCCGCGACGAGCTGTGCGGCGCTCTGCGCGCCGGCGATCTCCTCGACGCTGACGATGGTGGGCGGAAGCATGCCCGCCGCCCCCGAGCGCCATTCCTGGAGGACGTCCTCGGCCCGGGCCCAGCCACCGCGGTCCGACTCGGTGCTGAGGTCGTCGGCCCGCTGCCCGGCCGGCAGCAGCGCGGCGAAGAAGCGGGTGTCGTAGCGCCGGGGCTCGAACTCCGGCGTGACCCAGTGGGCGCGGTAGCCGAGGAGGTCGGAGCGCAGGACCAGCCCGCGCTCGAGGAGCACCTCGGACAGCGACACCGAGCGGTCGAGCAGGCCCTCGCGCACCCGGTCCCAGCCCGGACCGCTGACGTCTGCGGCGACCGTGTCGGCGGAGGGGCCGGCCAGCAGGACGCCGCACTCCTCGAAGACCTCGCGCACGGCGGCGACGACCAGCTCGCGCGCCTGCGCCTCGTCGGTGCGCATCACCCTGGCCCAGTCGGCAGGCGTCGGCCCCGCCCAGGGCAGCGCCGGCTCGGAGTCACGGGGGTCCACGCCGCCGCCCGGGAAGACGTGCATCCGCGGCGCGAACGCCATCGTGGCGACGCGGCGGAGCATGAAGACCTCGACGCCGCGGTCGCCGTCGCGCACGAGCATGACCGTCGCCGCGAGCCGCGGCGGGGCGGGACGGCGAGGGCCGGCCGCCCACGCGTCGGCGTGCTCCCGCAGGAAGGCCGCCTGGACGGCGAAGTCGCGGGTGACCACGCCAGTCAGCCCCACTGCCGAGCCCGGTCGAGGTGTAGAAGCCCGGGATCCCGGGCCTCTACACCTCGAACCATGAGGGGCGCCTCACTCGTCGGCGAGCGCGACGACGATCTCGACCTCGACGGGGGCGTCGAGGGGCAGCACGGCCACGCCGACGGCCGACCTCGCGTGGGCTCCCTTGTCGCCGAACACCTTGCCGAGCAGCTCGCTCGCGCCGTTGACGACGCCGGGCTGGCCCGTGAAGGACGGGTCGCTCGCGACGAACCCGACGACCTTGACGACCTGCGCGACCTTGTCGAGGTCACCGACGACGGACTTGACCGCCGCGATGGCGTTGAGCGCACAGACCTGGGCGAGCTGCTTCGCGTCCTCCGGCGGCACGAGCCCATGGCCCTCGCCGACCTTCCCGGTCTGGGCAAGCTGGCCGGCCACCATGGGCAGCTGCCCCGAGGTGTAGATGCGCCGGCCGTCCCGGAGGGCCGGCACGTAGGCCGCGACGGGCACTGCCACCTCGGGCAGGCTGAGGCCGAGCTCGGCCAGGCGGTCCTCGACAGCGCCCATGTCAGGCCCTCTCTCTCTTCAGGTAGGCGACGAGGTTGCCGCCGTCACCGGTCAGCACCTGCACGAGCTCCCAGCCGTCCTCGCCCCACTGGTCGAGGATCTGCTTGGTGGCATGGACGATGAGCGGCACGGTGGCGTACTCCCACTTCTTCATGACCGGCACCATATCCCTCCCTCGCCCAGCCCCTCTCCCGCCACCACCCCCTCGACATTGGGTGCCTGGACGACGCCCAAGGGCGTCGTCCAGGCACCCAATGTCGGGGAAGAGGGGTCGGGAGAGGATGGCGGTATGGCCCGAGACCCCATCGCCGTCCTCGACGAGACGGCGCCTCCGCCGACGGACACCGTCGCCTACGGCAGCGACCCGTCGCAGGTCTACGACGTCCGGCTGCCGACGGGCACGGCGCGGCCCGGCTCGGTGGTCGTCGTGCACGGCGGGTTCTGGCGGGCGTCCTACGACCGCGCCC
>JAICIN010000106.1 GCA_025924375.1 Dermatophilaceae bacterium
AGGAGGCGAAGTGCAAGGCGACCGCGGCGGTGCGCTACGAGGCGAGCGTCGAGCCCTCCGGGGAAAGCACGGTCATCCGGACCGAGCGGATCCTGCCCAGTGATGGGCTGCCGGAGTTCGCCAAGGGCATGGTCGGCGAGACGATCAAGGTCACGGAGACCCAGGAGTGGGGGCCGGCCGAGGCCGACGGGTCGCGCCGGGGCACCGTCGCCATGGTGGTCGCGGGCGCGCCGATCGCGCTCAACGGCACGATCACCCTCGAGCCCGGCGGCCCGGGCACCGTGGAGACCTTCGACGCCGACCTCAAGGCCAAGGTGCCGCTCCTCGGCGGCACCATGGAGAAGGCCGCGGCCCCGCCGATCAAGGACGCCATCGACATCGAGGTCGCCCAGGCCAAGGAGTGGCTGGCCCGCTGAGGCCAGCCAGACGGTTCGACCCGACGGGCCCGACGCACGAACCGGGTCGACCCACGCACGAACCGGCCCGCGACCCGCGCGTCAGAAGCGACCGCTCAGCCCATGTGCGGGTACTCGTGCGCCCGCGGCGGGTCGAACGTCTCCTTGATCGAGCGCGCGGACGTCCAGCGGATGAGGTTCTGGGCGGCACCGGCCTTGTCGTTGGTGCCCGACGCGCGGCCTCCGCCGAAGGGCTGCTGGCCGACCACCGCCCCGGTGGGCTTGTCGTTGATGTAGAAGTTGCCTGCGGCGAAGCGCAGGCGCTCGGTCGCCTCCGCGATGGCCCGGCGGTCCTGGGCGATGACCGCGCCGGTCAGCCCGTAGGGCGCGAAGGACTCCATCTGGTCGAGCACCCTGTCGAACTGCCGGTCCGCGTAGACGTGCACCGACAGGATCGGCCCGAAGTACTCGGTCTTGAACGACTCGTCACCCGGGTCGTCGATCTCGAGGACCGTCGGCCGCACGAACCAGCCCTCACTGTCGTCGTACTTGCCGCCGGCGATGACCTCGACCCCAGGTGTCGCGTGGGCCCGGTCGATCGCCGCGCTGTGCTTGGCGAACGCGCGCTCGTCGATGACGGCGCCCATGAAGTTCGACAGGTCGGTGACATCCCCCTGCTTGAGCCCCTCGGTGATCTCGACGAGGTCGGCGCGCATCTTCCGCCACAGGCTCCGCGGCACGTAGCCCCGCGACGCCGCGGAGCACTTCTGCCCCTGGTACTCGAACGCGCCCCGGATCATCGCGGTCCGCAGGACGTCCACGTCGGCGCTGGGATGGGCGAGGATGAAGTCCTTGCCGCCGGTCTCCCCCACGAGTCGCGGGTAGGTCCGGTAGCGGGTGAGGTTGCGGCCGACCTCCTGCCACAGGTGCTGGAAGGTCGGCGTCGAGCCGGTGAAGTGGATCCCGGCGAGGTCGGCGTCGGCGAGCGCGACCTTCGAGACGTTGAGCCCGTCACCGGTCACCATGTTGACCACGCCGGGCGGCATCCCGGCGGCCTCGAGGAGCTCCAACGTCAGTGACGCGGCGAGCTGCTGGGTCGGGGAGGGCTTCCACACGACGGTGTTGCCCATGAGCGCCGGCGCCGTCGGCAGGTTGCCTGCGATGGCGGTGAAGTTGAACGGCGTGACCGCGTAGACGAAGCCCTCGAGCGGGCGGTGGTCGGTGCGGTTCCACACCCCCTTGGCGTTCAGCGGCGGCTGCTCGGCGAGGATCTGCCGCCCGAAGTGGGCATTGATCCGCCAGAAGTCGATGAGCTCGCACGCCGCGTCGATCTCGGCCTGGTAGGCCGTCTTCGACTGGCCCAGCATCGTCGCCGCGTTCAGCCGCGCCCGCCACGGACCCGCCAGGAGCTCGGCGGCCTTGAGAAGGATCGCGGCCCGGTCGTCGAAGGACAGCGCCCGCCAGCCCGGCGCGGCCGCCTTCGCCGCCTCGACCGCCGCCTGTGCGTCGGCCACGGTCGCGTTGCGCATCGTGCCCAGGACCTTGCGCCGCGCGTGCGGCTGGCGAACATCGATCCGCCTGCCCGTGCCGGTGACCCGCTTGCCGGCGATGACGTGCGGCAGCTCCCGCCGCTCCCCGCCGAGCTCCTCGAGCGCGACCTCGAGCGACGCCCGCTCCGGGCTCCCCGGTGCGTAGTTCAACACCGGCTCGTTGAACGGCGCGGGCACCTGGGTGACGGCATCCATGGCTGGCGGCTCCTCCGCGATCTCGGTTGGTGGGTGCTCGCCTATGGTGTCACGTATGCCGGGTGCTCCCCTCTCCAGCGAGCTCACCGTGCGCGACTGGGGCGGCCCGGCCGACGCGCCCACCCTGGTGCTGCTGCACGGGCTCGGCGACTCCGGCGCGTGCTGGCCCGACGCCGCCTCACGCTGGACCGCGCGGTGGCGCGTGGTCTCCCTCGACCTCCTCGGCCACGGCACGTCACCGCGCTTCACCGCGGAGCAGCTCGCCGCCCCCGACCCCAGGGAGGAGATGTATGCCGCGGCGCTGGCAGCCGTGGCGGAGCTCGCCTCCCAGCGTGGTCCGGTGGCGCTCGTCGGGCACTCGATGGGTGGCGGGGTCTCGACCGTCCTCGCCGCCCGGCACCCGGAGCTCGTGGTGGCCGCCGTGCTCGAGGAGCCTGCCTGGCGCGACCCCGTGGACCGCGTGGTGCCGGCCCCGGCGGTCGCGGACCGGATCGCCGACTGCCGCATGTTCGTAGAGGACCCTGCCGAGGCCATGGCCCAGGGACGGCGTGAGAACCCGTCATGGCCGGAGGCGGAGCTCGAGCCGTGGGCGCGGGCCAAGACCGAGGTCGACGAGGACTTCCTCCGCCTCGGGGTGGCGTCGTTCGCGACACCGTGGGAGGAGTTCCTCGCGGCACTCTCGGTGCCGGCACTCGCGGTTATCGGCGGGCGCTCCGAGCTGCTGCCGCCAGCAGTGCGGGAGCGCGCCCTCGGCGTCGGCAACCCCCACCTGCGCCTGGAGGTCGTCCCGGACGCCGGCCACTGCGTCCGGCGTGAGCTGCCCGAGGTCTTCCACGGCCTGGTCGACCCCTGGCTCGAGACCCACGTCTCCCCGTCGCCCTCGCCGCCTCCTCCCCTTCCCACTTTGGGTGCCTGAACGGAGGCTATCCGCGTCGTTCAGGCACCCAAAGCCGAGTGGTGGGGTGGTCGAGTGGTGGTCGGGCGTCGTCGGGCGACCTGGCGTTTGGGTGCCTGAACGGAGGCTATCCGCGTCGTTCAGGCACCCAAAGTCGGATGGTGGGGTGGTCGAGGGGTGGGGTGGTCGAGGGGTGGGGAGTCGAGTGGCGGTCGGGCGGTCGGGCGGTCGGGCCTCGTCGGGCGGGCGGGCGCAGATGGCGTCAGAGGAGTCGGGCGACCTCGTCGAGCTCGGTGGCGTCGTACCAGAGCAGGTCCTCGGTGCCGATCGCCCCGGGCTCCTCGTCGATGTGGAACGAGGCGATGCGCGAGAGCGGCACCGGCTCCGTGACCCGCACACCGGCGAGTGACTCCTCACGGGGACGTGCGTCGACCCAGTCGGGGTCGACGTCTGCGGCCGCGACGACCCGCTTGTCCCGCGGGCTCTCGCGGCAGTCACCGGCCGCGACGACGGCCTCGGACTGCGCGGCATACTCCCACTCCTCCTCGTCGCCGGTCGGCAGCGAGCGCTCGAGGCGCTCCGTGACCGCGAAGGCGTCGAGCGGCGCGGGACCGAGCTCGCGGCTCTCGACGAGGCGGCGCACGTCGGCGGCGCCCAGCGGCAGGTAGATCCTCGTCTGGGTCATCCCACGTCCTCGAAGGTGCGGTGGTCGGGAAGGGGCGCGGGGTCGCGGAGCGCCTCGGCGGAGGTCCGCAGGGAGGTGGCGACGACGAGCGGCCGGCGGCTGACGTCCATGAGGTTGGCCCCGATCGCCCTGAGGTCCTCCTCGCCCGGCCCGAGCACGGTCACCTCCGCGCCGTCGTGGTGCACGCGCGTGAGCTCCCGCAGGCAGCGCAGCGTGACGCGGTTGCGCCACTGGCGCTCCATGCGGGTGCGCCACTGGCGCGGCGCGTCCCTGACGAAGCTGACGGTGGGGGCGAGGACGTAGACCTCGTCGAGCTCCTCACCCACCATGAGGTCGAGGTTGGTCGAGGACCAGGCGCCACCGTCGACGTAGCGGTGCGCCCCGATGCGGATCGGCTGGTACCAGCCCGGGATCGCGCACGACGCCATCACGGCCGAGGGCAGGTCGACGGCGGGCGCCTCGGGCCGGCCGAACGGCACCCGTGCCCCGGTCTCGTAGTCGAGCGCGACGACGCAGACCCGCGGGTGGTCGGTCCAGCCCTCCTGGCGCACCCAGCCGACCATCGAGCCGACCGCCTCGATGCTGCCCCGGCCCTCGGGGAGCAGCGCGGCGAGCACGGTTGTCGGCGGCAGGTCCCAGAGGTGGTGGAGGTTGGCGCGCAGCATCTCCCTGGAGCCGACGGCGATCCGCGGCCGGTGCGGCCGGCCGCCGCCGGTGTCGCGCTCGTAGTCGAACTGGTAGCCGGCGAGCGGTCCGGCGTCGAGGTGGCCGTCGAGCTGGTGGGCGAGCAGGTCGCTCGCGGGCACGCCGCACCCGAGGAGAGCGGCGATGATCGAGCCCGCGGACGTGCCGACGTAGGAGTCGAACTCGCGCGCGTCCTGGCCGAGCTCTTCCTCGAGCGCCCGCAGGGCGCCCACCATCCAGGCCGCGCCGAGGACGCCGCCACCGCCGAGGACGAGCCCGCGCCGCGGCCGGCGGCGCTCCCCCGCCCTCATCGCCCGGTCCGCTGGCTCTCGAGCAGCTCGCGCAGCGAGTCGACGATGCTCTGGCCGAGGACGTCGACGTCGGGCATGGCGTCGCGGTCGGCGTTGAGGCCGTAGTAGACGCCGCCGTCGTAGGACGTCAGCCCGATCGAGAGCGCCTGGCCCTTGGCCAGCGGCATGACGGGGTAGCTCGAGAGCATGCGGGCGTCGTCGGCGTAGAGCGGGTGCTGCGGGCCCGGGACGTTGGTGATGACGACGTTGAAGAGCCGCCGGGAGACGGCACTGCCGAGCCGGGCGCCGAGGGAGTGCAGGGTGGGCGGCGCGAACCCGGCGATCCCGGCGAGCGACTCGGCGCCCACGGCCTGGCCGCCCTCCATCTGCTGGCGCATGGAGAAGGCGATCTGGTGCAGCCGCATCGAAGGACCCGGCTCGCCCGCCGGCAGGTCGACGAAGCAGGCGTGCAGCCGGCTGCCGAGCCGCTTCGTGTCGTCCTCGTCGTAGACGCTGACGGGGACCATGGCGCGCACCACCGTGCCGGAGTGGACCGCCTCGCCGCGGGTGAGCAGCCAGGACCGGAACGCCCCGGAGATCGTCGCGAGCACGACGTCGTTGATCGTCACGTCGTCGGCGTAGCTGCCCCGGGCCAGGCGGCTGCGGACCGTGCGGTAGTCCTCGAGGTCGGTGCCGATCATGACGTAGCGGCGGGCGTTGCCGATCGTCGCGTTAAGCGGTGAAGTCGGCGCCGGACGGGCTGCGGTGCGGGCGATCGTCGAGGCGACGGCGCCGGCCGCGGTGAGGGCGCGGGCGCCGGTGGCCTTGATGTCCACGATGCCGCCGCGGACGTTCTCGACGACCTCGCTGGGCCGCCGGACCGCGTCGACGAGGGCGCCGGTGAGGAGCTCGATGTCGCTCGGCTCGGGCGTCGGGCGCCAGGTGTCGGTGACCGGGGCCTCGCCGCCCTTGTCGCCGTCGACGATGACGTGCGCGATGTCGACCGCGTTGACGCCATCCACGAGGGCCTGGTGGGACTTGGTCACGATGGCGAAGCGACCGCCTTCCAGCCCCTCGACGAGGTAGACCTCCCACAGCGGCCGGCTGCGGTCGAGCGGTCGCGGCTGGATCCGGGCGACGAACTCCTCGAGCTGCTCGTCGCTGCCCGGCCGCGGGAGGGCCGAGCGGCGCACGTGGTAGGCGACGTCGAAGTTCTCGTCGTCGACCCAGACGGGGTTGGCGAGCCGCCCCGGGATCTGCCGGATCCGCTGCCGGTAGCGCGGCACGAAGGCGATCCGCTGGGAGATCAGCAGCACCAGGCGCTCGTAGTCGAAGCCGTCGTCCGGCGGGTCGAAGACCATGACCGACCCGACGTGCATCGGCGTCGTGGCGTCCTCGAGGTAGAGGAACGACGCGTCGAGCGAGGTCAGCCGGTCGGACACGAGGCCATCGTGTCAGAAGGCCCGCCGCCGGCGACGGCGCGTCGCCGGCGCCGGCACCCCGGCATACCGGCCGGCCAGCGCAGCGACGGCACGCCGGAACTCGGACTGCGGCGCGAACTCCACGACGCTGCGGCCCGCGAACATCGCGCCGTCGAGGCTCTGCTGGTCCCACGGCAGGAACACCAGGTCCTCCATGCCGGCGAACCGCGTGAGCGCCTCGCCGATGCGGTGCTCCGGGCGCGCCCCCACGGAGGAGGCGCGCACCTTGTTGACCACGACCTGCGGCGTCGGCGACGGGATGCTGCCGACCTCCTGGACCGCCCGGACCAGGCGCTGCAGCCCGATCGGGTCGCCGCTGCCGACGACGAGCAGCTCGTCGGCCTGTTCGAGGGTCGTCAGGGTCGCGGCGTTGCGGCGGGGCGCGACGGTGTCGTAGCTGAGCTCCTCGTCGTCCTCGATCGAGAAGCCGCAGTCGACGACGACCACCGACGCCAGCTGCCGCGCGAGCGTGAGGACGTGCTCCACCGCGGCGGCGCGCAGCTCGGGCCAGCGCTCCGCGCGAGGTATGCCGGTCAGCACCCTGAGCCTGTCGCTCACCTCCGGGGCGAGGCGGGCCAGCCCGGGCAGGTCGAGAGTGCCCTGGTCGGCGGCGCGGGCGGCGGCTGCCATGCCGGGCGCCTCGTCGAGGAGGGAGAGCGCCTGGGCGAGGGAGGAGCCGTAGGTGTCGCAGTCGACGAGCAGGGTCCGGACGCCGCCGGCGGCGAGCTCCGCGGCAAGGGACAGGGCGACCGTGCTCCGACCCGGCGCACCGGTCGGCCCCCACACGGCGATGACGGTCGAGCCGTCGACGGGCGCGGGAAGGGCCTCGGTGCCGTCCTCGGACTCGGCGCCATCGGCCCGCGTGTCGGGGTCGCGCGGCCCGTGGGGAGCGGTGCCGAGGAGCCGGCCGAGGGCCTCCTCGAGCTCGTGGGGCTCGGCGTCGGCCCGGACCACGACGTCGAGCCCCAGCTGCCGGAGACGCCGTTCGCCGAGGTCGTCGCCGGGTGCGAAGGTGCCCGCCGCTCGCACACCGTGACCGGCGAGGTGGTGGAGCGCGGCCCGGTCGAGCAGGCGCAGGTCGGCGGAGACCAGCGCGACCTCGGCGAGCCCGGCAGAGGCGGCGGCGAGCAGGTCGGCGAGGTCGGCGCAGCGCCGCACGACGGTGAGCTCGGCCGACGCCTCGAGGGCGGTGACGAGGCGGGACTCCCAGGCGTGGCCGACAGCGGTGAGGACACCGCGGGTCACGTGTCGGCCCTCAGGGCCGAGCCGGCGACGGGCACGAGGGTCACCTTGGCGCCGAGGTCGACCTTGCCGATGATGTCCCGGATCTTGTTGCGCGGCGCCATGACCTGGACGGCGCGCTCGGCGGTGGAGCCGCCGAGCCGGCTCCCCGTCTGCGGGAGCCGGGAGACGGAGACGGCCTGCAGCGCGAGCTCAGGCCCCGCGAAGTCCTGGCGGGTCGAGCCACGGTCGGTGGCGCGCGGGTTGACGTAGACGTCGACGACGGAGCCGACGCGCAGCGGGTCGGCCGAGTTGGCGTCGACCATGAGCATCAGCGGCTGCACGTCGACCTGCTCGCGGCCGCCGAGGGCCGAACGCGGCACCAGCTCCCCGGCACGGACCTCCCGGAGGACGTAGGCGTCCGCCGGCAGCCCCTGCGTCACGGAGAGGTAGCGGGCCTCGTCGGCGGCCAGCTGCACGTCGACGCGCGTGAGGTCGTCCTCCGTCAGCCGCTGCCCCGGCACGAGGGGTCCGCGCGCGGCATACATCGGCACCCGGTCGTCGGCCTTCGCCACGACCACCGAACCCAGCGCGGTCGCGGCCAGGACGAGCACGAGCCCGACGGCCAGCCGCGCGTCCTTCCACGAGGGTCGCTGCAGCCGGGAGGCGCTCGGCGTGGGCAGGTCCGGCACGGCGGCTCCCCTCCGGTCAGGTCCTTCTGGCTCAGGTCCTTCGTGGTCACGCTGACCCGCGGGGCTGGTCCCCCGCCCGCGGCGCGCCCATCATCGCGCGTCGACGGCGGGCCCGCACGTCGCTGTCCACAGCGCGACGGCGCAGAACCGCTCAGAAACGGTGTCGATGGGATACTCACGGCAATCACCGGACGCAGCCGAAAGATCATGGTAAAAATTCGGTCAAGGGACAGTAAGCAACTGGACAATGACAGCTCGAAAGGGCGGGGACGATCCGTGGCCAAGCGATTCATCCAACTCTCCGAGGTCTCCGAGGTCCTCGACATCTCCGCGGCCCAGGCCTATGCCCTGGTCCGCTCCGGCGAGCTCCCGGCCATCAAGGTCGGCGGCCGCGGCCAGTGGCGGGTCGAGGTGAGCGAGCTCGAGAACTACATCCAGCGGATGTACACCGATACCCGCACCTTCGTCTCCTCGCACCCCTTCGGGCAGGGCATCGAGGAGTAGCCCCTCGGAGCATGGCCTCCACCAGACCCTCCGCCCCGTCCGAGCCCCGCGCTCAGGCGGGGCGGAGCGCTGCGATGGCGGCGAACGGCACCACGCGGCGGCCGGTCACGTTCTCGGGCCGGCGTGGTGCGTCGGCAGCGTGCTCCGTGAGGTCGACGACGTCGGAGCCAACGGCGTCGATCGTGCCGGTGAGCACGCCGCCGGTGACATCGGTCAGCGCGAGGACCGCCCGGTCCCTGCTGAGCCCGCGCAGCGCGTAGCCGAGGCCGAACCGCCGCCCGGGCAGGGCGGCCGCGGCGCGTTGGCCGAGCCCAGAGACCGCGACGACCCCGCCGAACGGAACGAGCGCGAGGTGCGTGGGGTCCGCTCCCAGCAGCAGCCACCCGTCACCGACGTCCCGGACGCCGCCTGTCAGCACGTCGCCGGAGCGGACGGTGACGCGCAGGGTGGCGTCACCCGCCGCGGCCAGTCGCTCGTAGAGCCCGAGGGAAGCGCGCTCGCGACGCGTGCGGTCGGCGACCTCGTGGTCGAGGTCGCGCCGCAGCTCGCGGTCCCACTGACCCTCGAGGTCGGCAAACAGGTCGTCCCACCGCACGGGCGCCGCCTCCCTTCCATCGGTTCCTCGCGTCTGGTTGTGCACAGTACTCGACAGCCTCTCTTGTCAAACGAAGGCAAACGGCGTTGAATGACCGCTAATGCAACCGGTGCGTGCAGTGCCGGGGAAGGGGAGCCGCAGTGGACCAGCTCCAGCTCTGGGTCACGAGGTGCCTGCGCCCGGTGGTCGCAGCCCTGATGGTGGCGGTCTGCGTGGGCTCGCTCCTCTGGTGGCTCGGCACCGTCGTCGTCACGCTCGGGTCATCGCTGACCGGCGGGCTCCAGCCCTCGCTCGAGGAGCTGCTCACGCTGGTCGCGGCCACCGGCGCGCTGCTCCTGCTGCTCCGGCTGCTGCTGTCGCTCCTCGTGGCGGTCCTCCTCCACGTGCCGGGGGTCGTCGGCCGGTGCGCCGGCGCCGTGGCCCTGCGGTGCACGACGGCCGCGACCCGCCGTGCTGCCGCGATGCTGGTCGGCGCCAGCCTGAGCGGCGCGCTCGCGCCGGGGACCGCCGTCGCGGCGCCGGGCGCGCACGCC
>JAICIN010000107.1 GCA_025924375.1 Dermatophilaceae bacterium
CTGCAGGCCGCGCACCCGCGCTCGCCTGCCGTCGACCTCCAGCTCCTCACCGACCCGGATCGTCCCCTCCCCCAGGGTGCCCGTGACGACCGTGCCGCTGCCCTTGATGGTGAACGACCGGTCCACCCACAGCCGCACCCGCCCGTCGGTCCGCGGCTCCGGCATGCGCGCGGCGAGCCGGTGCAGCGCCTGCCGCAGGTTGCCCAGGCCCTCCCCGGTCCGCACCGAGACCTCCACGGCCTCGCAGGCACCCAGGCTCGACTGCTCCAGCTCGCGGCGGGCCTTGACGATCGTCGCCGACGGGCTGGCGAGGTCGCACTTCGTGACGACGACGAGCCCGTGCTCGATGTGCAGGGCCCGCACCGCGGCCAGGTGCTCGCCCGACTGCTGCTGCCAACCCTCGTCCGCGGCCACGACGAACATCACTGCCGCGGCCGGCCCGAGCCCGGCGAGCATGTTGCCGATGAACCGCTGGTGCCCCGGCACGTCCACGAACGCCACCTCCTCACCGGAGGGCAGCGTGGTCCACGCGTAGCCGAGGTCGATGGTCAGGCCGCGCCGGTGCTCCTCCTCCCACCGGTCGGGGTCGGTGCCCGTGAGAGCGCGCACGAGGCTGGACTTGCCGTGGTCGACGTGGCCGGCGGTGGCGATGACGTGCATGCGTTGGCCCTACCCGGAGAGCGCCGCCCGCACCGCCGCCTCCACCCGCGGGTCGTCGGCGACCGGCACGCAGCGCAGGTCGAGCAGGCACCGCCCGCGCTCGACCCGGGCGATCACCGGCGGTTCCCCGGTGCGCAGGGTGAGCGCGCAACGCTCCGGGAGCTCCACGGCATACGAGGGAAGGGCCAGTCCGGGGGCACCTCCGCCGCCCACGGCGCCCGTGGTCTCCACCACCTCGCGGCCGAGGAGCGTGGCGAGCCGCTCGGTGCGCGAGCGCAGCTCCCGCAGGTCCGCATGGACGTATGCCGTGACCGGGCTCCGCGGGCCGCGCACCGTCGCCTCGAGCGCGGCGAGCGTGAGCTTGTCCACCCGCAGCGCGCGGGCGAGCGGGTGGCGGCGGAGGCGTTCGACGGTCTCCGACTGGCCGAGGACGACTCCGGCCTGTGGTCCGCCGAGGAGCTTGTCGCCGCTCGCGGTCACCACGGCGGCGCCGTCGCGCAGGGCCGTCGTCGCGTCGGGCTCGTCGGGCAGGAGCGGGTCCCGGTGGAGCAGGCCGCTGCCGATGTCCATGACCACCGGCGCCCCGAGGCTCGCCAGGTCTCTGACCGGGACGGAGGAGGTGAACCCCTCGACGCGGAAGTTGCTGGGGTGCACCTTGAGGATGCAGCCGGTGTCGGGGCCGACCGCGTCGGCGTAGTCGCGCAGGGACGTGCGGTTGGTGGTGCCGACCTCGCGGAGCCGGGCGCCGGTCGAGGCGATGAGCTCGGGCAGCCGGAAGCCGTCCCCGATCTCGACCATCTCGCCACGGCTGACGAGCACCTCACGACCCGCGGCGAGGGCGGTCGTGGCGAGGACGAGCGCCGCGGCGCCGTTGTTGACGACCAGCGCTCCCCCGGCCTCGGGCACCGCCTCGAGGAGGGCGGCGAGGGTGCCGCGGCCACGCCGGGCGCGGGCACCGGTGACGGTGTCGTACTCCACGTCGACGTAGCCGGCGGCCGCGACGAGGGCCTCCACGGCGGCGTCCGAGAGGGGCGCCCGGCCGATGTTGGTGTGCACGACGACGCCGGTGGCGTTGACCACCGGGCGGAGCGTCGTGGCGCGCCCGGGCAGCGCGGCGCGCGCGTGAGCGGCGACGTCGTCGGGGGCGATCTCACCGCGGCGGGCACGCTCCTGGGCGGTGCTGATGGCGTGCTTGACGAGGCGTTCGCCGTGGAGGGCGGCGGCGGCGGCGAGGTCCGGCAGCGCGAGCAAGGCGTCGGTGCGCGGGATCCGACGTCTCGGGTCCTCGCCGGGGGCGGGGTGCTGGTGCTGTCCCGGAACGCGGCTGTCGGACGCGGCGAGGGGGCCCGGTCGCTCGGTGCTCATGCGCCGGGCACCTCCTCGCGCTGTCGGTCCGGAGCCGGGCGGCCTGCCGGACGTGGCTGTGGCGGAGGTGGACGGGAATCGAACCCGCCAGACCGAGATGCTCGGCCTCACCGGTTTTGAAGACCGGGGGGACCACCAGGAACCCTGACACCTCCGCGGCCCACCGTAGCCGGACTAGGGTCGGGACGTGACGACGACGACGGTGCGGCTGACCCAGTTCGCGCACGGGGGTGGGTGCGCCTGCAAGATCCCGGCCGGAGAGCTCGAGGACATGGTGCGCGGGCTGGTCGGGCACGCCCCGCCCGACCTCCTCGTCGGGCTGGACGACGGCGACGACGCAGCGGCGGTGCGCGTGCAGGACGGGCTGGCGGTCCTCGCGACGGCCGACTTCTTCACGCCCGTGGTCGACGACGCCTACGACTGGGGGCGCATCGCGGCGGCGAACGCGCTGTCGGACATCTACGCGATGGGCGGCCGGCCCGTCGTCGCGGTCAACCTGCTGGGGTGGCCGCGCGACGTGCTGCCGCGCGAGCTCGCGCAGGAGGTGCTGCGGGGCGGCCTGGACGTCGGCCGGCAAGCGCGGTGCCCCGTCGCGGGCGGCCACAGCATCGACGACCCCGAGCCGAAGTACGGCATGGCGGTCACCGGCGTCGCGGACCCGGACCGGTTGCTGCGCAACGACGCCGCCCGCGCCGGCCAGGCGATCAGCCTGACGAAGCCGATCGGCGTCGGGGTGCTCAACAACCGGCACAAGGCGACCGGTGAGGTGTTCCCGGAGGCCGTGGCCTCGATGGTCTCGCTCAACGACGAGGCGGCCGCCGCGGCCCTGGCGGCCGGGATCGAGGCGGCGACCGACGTGACCGGCTTCGGGCTGCTCGGCCACCTCTACAAGCTGGCGCGCGCCTCGGGGCTGACCGCCGTGGTCGACGCCGCCTCCGTGCCGGTGCTCGCCGGTGTCCGGGAGTCGCTGGCCGCCGGTTACGTGCCGGGTGGGAGCCGGCGCAACCTGGACTGGGTGCGGCCGCACCTCGACGCGGCGGTGTCCGAGGACGAGCTCGTGCTGCTGGCCGACGCGCAGACCAGCGGCGGGCTGCTGCTCGCCGGTGAGGTGCCCGGCGCTCCCGTCATCGGCGAGCTCGTGCCCCGAGGTGAGGCGGTCCTGGTCGTCCGCTGACGTCCGCCGGGGGACGCTACTCGGTGACGGGGACCCCACTCGCCACGCGCCCGGGCTTGCGGGTCACGAGCGGCAGGACCAGCGAGACGAGCGTGATGATCCCGATGACCGTGAACCCGAGGGTGTAGGCCTTCTCCTCGCCGATGAGCGAGGCGATGAGGAGGGGCCCGATGACCCCGCCGATGCTCCAGCCGACGAGCATGAGGCCGTAGATGGCGCCGACGTTGCGCACGCCGAAGAACTGCCCCGCGGTGGACGGCATGGTGCCGAAGGCGCCGCCGTAGCAGAGGTAGACGAGACAGGCGAGGATGGCGAACAGCGCCTCGTTGGCGACGTGGGGGATGAGCAGCAGGCAGATGCCCTGGACGCCGAGGATGCCCATGAACGCGGGCATCTTGCCGATGAGGTCGGAGAGCCAGCCCCAGAAGATCCGGCCGCCACCGTTGAAGAGGCCGAGGATGCCGACGAGGCTCGCGGCCGCGGCCTTGGAGTAGCCGGCGACGTCGGTCGCGGTGCCCGCCGCCACCGCGATGAGCGAGATGCCGGCCGTGACGCTCATGGTGAGGATGCCGGTGAGGAGGTACCACTGCGGCGTGCGGAGCGCCTCCTCCTGGGTGAAGTCCACGCGGTCCCCCGGACGGGCCGACAGCGGCCCGCGGGACTCCAGGGTCCCCGGCGACGAGTCGGCGGCGGCCGAGCCCTGCCGCCCGACCAGACCCTGCTGCTCCTCGAGCGCACCGGCAGCGAGCCGCCCCCGCGCCTCGTGGCGACCGACACGGCCGCGACCGCTCGCGGCCGCCGCGCTGCCCGCGCCGGCAGCGGCCCCTGCGCCGGCGCCGCCTCGCGCCGCGGCACGGGCCTCGGCGTAGCCGGCCGGGGGGTTGCGGAAGACCGAGGTGCCGATGAGCAGGGCGATCAGGTAGCCGATGCCGAGCCAGAGGAACGCCTTGGTGGGCACCGTCGGCGTCTGATCGATGAGCGCCTGTCCGGCAGGTGCCGTGATGACCGCGCCGAAGCCGAACCCCGCCACCGCGAGCCCGGTGATGAGTCCGGGCTTGTCGGGGAACCACTTCTGCAGCATGGCGATCGGGACGATGTAGACCATGCCGAGGCCGAAGCCGCCGAGGATGCCGTAGCCGAGGACGAGCAGCCAGAACATGCCGGCGCTGTGCGCGAAGGAGGCCAGGATGACGCCGATGCTGTAGATCACCCCGCCCGTGAGGGCGACGACCCGCGGCCCCCGCGCGTCCTGGATCCGGCCGCCGACGTAGCTGCCGACGAAGATCATGCCGATGACGACGCTGAAGGGCACCGCCGCCTTGGCCTTGGACCAGCCGAAGGCCTCCTCGCTCTGGAGGGCCTTGGCGAACACGCTCCAGGCGTAGACGGACCCGATGGACAGCTGGACGAGGATCGCGCAGGCGAGGATGAGCCAGCGGTTGCCACCGCGCTCCCCTGTCGTCGCGGTCGGCGCGGTGGCTTGGCTCACGGCTCTCTCCTCCTCTGGTCGCGGCGTTCCCGCTGCGGTGTGACCGTGTACTTCGGGTCCCGGGCCGAGGCGAGCCCGGCCTCGAAGACACCGAACCGGGTCAGGGCAGACCCGGCGATGAGGGCGGCGCCGCTGATCCCGGCACCGACCCGGTTGCGTCCCAGCAGGGTGGCCCCCAGCGCGCCGGCGGTGGTGAGCACGCGGCTGGCGCGCAGCATCACCCCGGCCCTGCCCTGGCGGAGCGGCTCGGCGACGAGCGGGTGCATGTCGTGGTGCATCCACTCCGCGGCGCCGAGCTCGACACCTGCGCCGATCGCCGCCAGCCGGCGGGCCGGCCGGTTCTGGTCGGCCGGCGTCGTGATGAGCGCCAGCCCGGCCGCGGCGGCGTTGGCGGAGCCGACGAAGACGAACGGCAGCCCACGGTAGGACTCCCGCCACGTCGGCGTCGCGGTGTCGGAGAGCAGGACGGCCGTGTAGGAGGCCAGTGGCAGCGCGAAGGCCGCGGAGCCGATGGTGGCCGGGGGCTCCGCGGCGCGCAGGGCACGGGCCAGCCAGGAGCGCTGGTCGGGCAGCGAGCGCCCGACCTCGCACAGCATCGACACTCCGGCGAACCCGCCGAACGCGGTGAGGATCCACGAGCCGACCGACATCGGCGAGGTCAGCTTGACGGTGCGCAGCATGTTGAGCGCGCGCTCCGGCCGGCCGAGGTCGTGCACCAGCGCGAGGCCGCCGAGGGCGACACCGGCCAGGGCGGCATACCGGCCGGTGCGGCGCAGCGCGGGCCGGCCCGTGACCGCGCCGCCGGCGCCGATGAGGCTCGAGCCACCCGCGATGCCCCCGAGGAAGATGTATGCCGGGATGTCGGCCTTCCAGGGCGCGGGCTTGACGACCTGGCGGCCGTAGTAGCTCTCGAACTGCACGTCGGGGACCATGAGCGACTCGTCGCGGCGGTGCCGGCCACGCCCGCCACCACGGCCACCACCGCGGCGGGGCCGCGGCAGCTCGGGGGGCCGGTCGGCGTCGAGCGGGTTGGTCGTCACCGTCGCCTCCCCGCGAACGCGCCGACCGCCATGACGAGCATCGCCACCGCCGCGAGGCCGGCCTGCCGGAACATCGCGGGCAGCTCGGCGGTGGGGACCTGCGGGTCGGGCGGCAGGCCGTAGACCTCCGGCTCGTCGAGCAGGAGGAAGACCGAGCCCGTGCCCCCGACACCGTCGTGGCGGTCGGTGCCGTAGAGGCGCGCCTCGGTGTAGCCGTTGGCGTGCAACGTCTCCACCCGCTCCTCGGCGCTCGCCACCATGTCGTCGAGGTCGCCGAACTTGATGGAGGTCGTCGGGCACGCTTGCGCGCACGCCGGGGTCTGGTCGTCGGTGAGCCGGTCGTAGCAGAGGGTGCACTTCTGGGCGACCCCGAGGTTGGGGGTGCCGGCCTCGAAGTGGTCCTGCTCGCGTCGCTCGATGACCCCGAACGGGCACGCGGGCACGCAGTAGCCGCACCCGTTGCAGACGTCGGGCTGGACGACGACGGTGCCGAACTCGGTGCGGAAGAGCGCGCCCGTCGGGCAGACATCGAGGCACCCGGCGTGGGTGCAGTGCTTGCACACGTCGGAGGACATCAGCCAGCGGAAGTCCGGCACCTCCCCCTCCGCGACCGCCGTCGCCGCCTGGCCCACGAGCTCCGGTGAGGGGCCGTCGGCGGGCCGCATCGCCGGCATACCGAGGTCGACCAGGCGCCCCCCGGACTCCCGCGCCTGCGCGATCCGGTCTCCCGACTGCTCGATGAAGGCGACTTGGCGCAAGGTGCTGGCCCCGAGGGAGCCGGTGTTGTCGTAGGAGGAGCCGAGCAGGTCGAGGCCGTCCTCGGGGATGGCGTTCCACTCCTTGCAGGCCACCTCGCAGGCCTTGCAGCCGATGCAGATCGAGGTGTCGGTGAAGAAGCCCTTGCGCGCCGGTGGGTCGTCCCAGCCCGAGTCGGTGGTCGGGTTGGTCGGCCCCGACAGCTGGTTGGTCCAGTAGCCCATCAGTGGTCACCCTCCGTGAGCAGCTCGTTGCCCGTCGTCGGCGTCGTCCCGGAGCGCGACTGGTACTCGTGGACGAGCCGCAGCAGCGCCTCGCCGCGCGGCCGGCGGCCGGCGATGATGTCGCACGAGCCGGCCTTGGACTCCTGGATCTGGACGTTGGGGTCGAGGGCGATCCCGAGGAGGTCGTTGGCCGCGTCGCCGGTGACGAGCGCGTCGGAGCCGACACCCCAGTGATAGGGCAGCCCGACCTGGTGGATGGTGTGCCCGTTGATCGTCAGCGGCGTGAGCCGCTCGGTGACCAGGACGCGCGCCTCGATCGCGGTGCGCGCCGAGACGATCGTGGCCCAGCCGCCGTTGGTCAGGCCCTTCTCCTCGGCGAGCTCCGGGGAGACCTCGCAGAAGAACTCCGGCTGGAGCTCGGAGAGGTAGGGCAGCCAGCGGCTCATGCCGCCTGCGGTGTGGTGCTCGGTGAGGCGGTAGGTCGTGAACACGTAGGGGTAGACGTCGGAGCCCGGCTGCCCGGCCGACGGCGCCCACAGGTTGTCCTTCCGCGGGAAGACCTTGCGCGCGGGGTTGGCCTGCTGGGCGTAGAGCGGGTTGCGGACGGGCGACTCCTGCGGCTCGTAGTGCGTCGGCATCGGCCCGTCGAGCATGCCCTTGGGCGTGAACAGCCAGCCCTTGCCGTCGGACTGCATGATGAACGCGTCGTCGCCGGCGAGCCCCGCCGGCCCGCCCACCCCCTTGTCGGGGTGGTGGTGCGGGTCGAGGGTCGGCGGGAAGTCGGGCACGTCCACGCCGGTCCAGCGGCCCTGGTCGGCGTCCCACCAGACGTACTTCTTGCGCTCGCTCCACGGGTTGCCGTCGGGGTCGGCGGAGGCGCGGTTGTAGAGGATCCGGCGGTTGGCCGGCCAGGCCCACCCCCACTCGAGAGCGGTGAGCCCCTGCTCCCGGCCGGGCTTGCGGCGGGCGGCCTGGTTGACGCCGTCGGCGAAGACACCGGTGTAGATCCAGCAGCCACCGGAGGTGGAGCCGTCGGCCTTCATGTCGTTGAACGTCGAGAGCAGCTGGCCGGCCTTGTCGCCGCCGAGGTGGTAGCCGTTGATCTCGCGCAGCACCGCCTCCGCGTCGGGCTCGCCGTTCTCGTCGACCGGGTAGTCCCAGGTGAGGTCGAGCAGCGGCCGGTCGCGCTCGTCGGTGGAGCCGGCGAGCCGGGCGCGCAGCCGCTTGCCCAGGTCGTGGAAGAACTGCAGCTCGCTGCGGGCGTCGCCCGGCGGGTCGACGGCCTTGTGGTGCCACTGGAGCATGCGCTGGGTCTGGGTGAACGAGCCGGACTTCTCGACGTGCGAGGCGGCCGGCATGAAGAACACCTCGGTCTGGATGTCCTCGGTCTTGAGCTCGCCGGTGGCGATCTCGGGCCCGTCGCGCCAGAACGTCGCGGACTCGATCATCGCGAAGTCGCGCACCACGAGCCACTTCAGGTGGGCCATGCCCTCTCTCTGGAGCTTGCCGTGGGCGGAGCCGACGGCCGGGTTCTGGCCGAGGAGGAAGTAGCCCTCGACCTCGTCGTCGAGCATCGCCATGACGGTCTGGTAGGTGCCGTGTGGGCCGGTGAGCCGGGGCAGGTAGTCGTAGCACCAGTTGTTCTCGGCGGTGGCGTGCTCACCCCACCAGGACTTGAGCAGGCTGACGGCGTAGGTGTCGGCGTTGGCCCAGTAGCCCTTCTGCGCCTTGCTGCCGATGGCGCCGATGTAGTCCTCCCACGTGTCGTGGTTGCCCGCCATCGGCATGGCGAGGTAGCCGGGGAGGATGTTGTAGAGGGTCGGGATGTCGGTCGAGCCCTGGATGCTGGCGTGCCCGCGCAGCGCCATGATCCCGCCGCCGGGACGACCCATGTTGCCCAGCAGCAGCTGGATGATCGCCGCGGTCCGGATGAACTGCGCGCCCAGCGTGTGCTGGGTCCAGCCGACGGCGTAGACCCAGGCCGTCGTCCGCTCCCGGCCGCTGTTCTCGGTGACCGCCCTGGCGACGTAGTCGAAGTCCTCCAGGGAGACACCGCACGCCTGCGCTGCCATCTCCGGGGTGTAGCGCGCGTAGTGCCGCTTGAGGATCTGGAAGACCGTCCTCGGGTCCTGGAGGGTCTCGTCGCGGCGGACCTCGGCGTGCTCGAGCGGCGCCCCGCTCGCCCCGTGCTGTTGCCCCGAGGAGTGCTGGGACTCGGCGTGTCCGTGCTCGCGCGAAGCGGCCGGACCACCGATCGTGCCCGGGGTGCTGTCGTCGTCGCCCGACGCCGAGGCGTAGGCCCAGCTCCTCAGGTCGTAGCTGCCGAGCTCCTCGTCGTAGCCCGAGAACAGCCCGTCGAGGTCCTCGGTGTCGCGGAACTCGCCGCTGACGATGGTCGCCGCGTTGGTGTAGTGGACGAGGTAGTCACGGAAGTAGAGCTCGTTGCTGAGGATGTGGTTGATCAGCGCGCCGAGGAACACGACGTCGCTGCCCGCCCGGATCGGCACGTGGCGGTCGGCGGTCGCCGAGGTGCGCGTGAACCGCGGGTCGATGTGAATGACCTTCGCGCCCTTGAGCCGCGCCTCCGTCACCCACTGGTATCCCACCGGGTGGCACTCGGCCATGTTGGAGCCCTGGATGACGATGCAGTCAGCGTTGGACAGGTCCTGGAGGTACTGGGTGGCGCCTCCGCGGCCGAACGAGGACCCCAGACTGGGGACCGTGGAGGAGTGTCATATGCGCGCCTGGTTCTCGATCTGGATCGCGCCGGCCGCGGTGAACAGCTTCTTGATGAGGTAGTTCTCCTCGTTGTCGAGGGTGGCTCCCCCGAGCGAGGCGATGCCCATGGTCCGGCGCAGCGGCCGGCCGTGCGCGTCATGGTCCTGCCAGGTCCGTCGCCGGCTGTCGATGAAGCGGTCGACGATCATGTCGATGGCGGTGTCGCGGTC
>JAICIN010000108.1 GCA_025924375.1 Dermatophilaceae bacterium
ACCGCGGACCGCCCGCCTCCCCCGAGCCCGGCGGGCCGCCCCCACGACGCCCGGGCAACCCGCACGGGGGTTCCCGGGACGTCGCCGTACAGGCCTCCGCCGTCAGTGCCTGGCGAAGGAGGGCCACATCGAGACCACGCCGCCCGCGCGGTCACCGCTGTGCCCGAGGTAGGGCAGGTTCCAGTTCTCCTCGATGGTGGCCAGCAGGGAGTAGTGGTTGTACGGCGTCTTGTCGACGACGTGGTGCTGGCCGGAGCCCGTCACGATGATCGCCGGGATGAGGCCGCCTCCATACGTGCCACCCGGCCAGTCCACACTCACGCGCGGGTCGTGGGCAGCGACATAGGGCGCGTCGCAGCATCCGTCGGCGCTCTCCCAGCCCCCGGTCTCCTCGTTCCCCGTGTAGTCGTTCTCGTCGGTCACGATCACGATCGCGGAGCTCTTCGTCCACGCCTTGGAGCTCATGATGGTCCGCACGGTCTTCTTGACGAAGGCGTCCGCCTTCTGCTTCAGGGCAGCGTCGTTCGCGTCGTCCTTCGTCGACCCGTAGGGGCACGGCGTCTCCGGGTGCCCGGGAACCGCCGTGTAGACCCCTCCGTGCATGTCGTTGCACTGGTTCGGCGAGATCCACACGAACTGCGGGGCACGCGCCGAGCTGAGGTCCGTCTCGAGCGCGGAGTAGTCCTTCACCTTGGCCATCCGCGCCGGGCTGTTCTTCACGCTGTCGAAGAGCACGAACGGGTTGTGCTTCTTGGCGTAGAGCGAGACGACCGTGCCGTCCGCGAGCGTCGGGCCGAACCGCGCCAGCTTGTCCGCGGGCAGGGTGTCCATGTAGGCACCCCACCGGACGTGCGCGGCCTCGAGCTCGTCGACGAGGTTGGGCCGGTCGAGGTTGACGACGTCCTGGTCGTTGTCGTCCTGGATCCCGAAGTTGTCACCGGCGATCGACGCGATGTAGTTGGGCATCGAGGGGTGGGTCACCCCGTAGTACCTGCTGGCCATCGAGTACCTCCGGGCCAGCGACGTCATGTAGGGCGCGTTGACGTCTCCGATGACGCTGGACTTCGAGTGGTTCTCGAGCATGATCACGTAGAAGTGGTCGATGTGCTGCTTGGCCGACCGGTGCGGGGAGGGGTCGGCCGACGCCGCACCCATGGAGGCGGCGACGAGGCCGACGGCGGCCGCGACGCCGAGGCCGCGCGCGAGTTTGTGACGAGGCAAGGTCCGGGTCCTTTCGAAGGGTACCGGCCCGCGAGGGCGGGCCAACGGGACGAGGGTGAGGACGTCCTCGGCACCACCTCCTCCAGGAGGGATCCATCGCCGACGTCGCAGTCAACCACCGCACCACGGACCCCGCAACGCGCGCCGCGGCACCCCACCGACCGGCACGAGGCGCTGCTCGCCCCATAGACCGCCGAGACGCTCCTGCGGCCCGCGCAGACCGGTGTTCCCTACCGCGGCGGCCTCACAGCAGGACGCAGACCGTCGTGGCGCAGGGCCGGCGACGGTGAGCTGAGCGCGTGGTCCTGCACCGTCGGCACGGCGTCGCTCGAAACCGGCAGCTCCGTCGGCCGCGACGGCGCCGCCTGGACGACCCGCTCATCGGGGTGCGAAGCCGTCAGCGCGAGGCCGGCGCGCTCCAGCACATCGGTCGCGAACCGCTCGCTGAACCCGGCGCTGAACCCCATAAGCCCGAAGAACGCGAAGGTGGCCGGAGTGTCCCGCGCCTGGCCCCCCGTGCCCTGGATCGTCAGGAGGCCGCCGAGGAGGGCGAAGTACACGACCGCCGCGAACACCGCGCCGACGAAGGGCCGCGTGGCGCCGGCGACGAGCTTCTGCGCGCGCGGAGCGGTCCAGTCGAGTACAAGCGGGTGCCGGGAGCCGCGGAGGTTCCCGCCGTCGACAGGCATCATGCGCTGCACCACGCTCACGAGCGCGCCGACACTGCCGGCGAGGGTGGCGGCGAGGAACGCGGGGACGGCGAGCTGGTCGCGCCAGTGGGCGGTGGCGAGTGCACCCAGCGCGGCGAACACGGCCACCGCCGCCGCCACTCCCACCGTGACCCCGACGAGGTACTCGAACCGGGCCTGGCGCTGGATCAGCACGGCCGCCCGGCGGCGCACGAGGTCCCACTGCGCCCGCAGGCCCGCCAGTGCGGCGCCCTGGCCCACCGCCTCGGTCGGTGAGGTCTCGAGCGCGTCGGCCGTGGCCATGACGCGGGTCATCACCGAGTAGAGCGCCTCGAGCATCTCCACGCGCTCGTCGACGAACCGGTGGCTCCGGAACACCCGTTGCACGTCACGCGCCAGCTGGGTGATCCCGGCCTGCATGACGACCAGCTCGTCGTCGAAGCGGTTGAGCACCGACAGGAGCTGGTAGCCGCTCGTGAGGGCACAGCCACCGTAGGCGAGCTCGCACCAGTACTCCGAGAGCAGTGCCTGCCCGTTCTCCGCGCGGTACCTCTCCCGGGCGAGCCGCTCCAGGAGCCGGCTCTCCTCCCGGTAGCGCGGGTGGGCCTGGCCGATGCGACGGGCGCGCGCGAGGTGCTCGAAGGAGACGGGGCCCTCCGTCACCGAGTCGTAGAGGTCCGGCGAGATGCGGCGTGCGGTTGCCCGGACATCGCGCCCGTTCTCGACCGACGATCCGCCCAAGGCTCACCACCTTCCGCCGAACGAGTCTCCTCGGGCGCAAATGGCAGCGTCAAGGAGCACGCCGGAGCAGCCGCTGGAGGAAGACTGCCGACAGCGCGCCGATGGCTCCGATGGGCGCAGCCACGTCCCAGTCCGGCACGCCGCCCCTGACGAGCACGACCACGGGCGTGACGAGGACCGGCACGCAGGTGAGGAGGAGGAAGACGAGCAGCGCCGGGGCGGCAACCAGGGCCGTAGGGCGGCGCCTGGGCAACAGGATGCCGGTGAGGACGACGGCGGGAAGGAGGACCGCGAGGTCCATGGTGTGCACCGGGTTGCTCGGCAGGCCCAGTGCCGCCGCGCTCGGCACCGGCGTGCCGGCCCACGCCGCCGGCACGAGCTCCCCGAGCCACACCAGCGCCAGGACCGAGGCGACCACGACGAGGTAGGCCGCTGCCCCACGGACCGGCCCTCGCCCCGCCAGCTCGCCGGCCGAGGAGCCGAGCAGGCTCCGCAGAAGTCCGAGACCGGCATACGTCGACAGGCCCAGCACTGCCATCCAGAGCAGCGACAGCCGGCCCACATGGACCGCCATCGAGTAGATGACATAGCTGTAGGCGGTGAACAGGAGCAGCCCGAGGACGACGAGCCGGGCCGCCACCGACCACACGCGCGCGCGGGCGGTGAGCGTCAGGATGAGGGGCGCCACGACGAGGAGGTTGACCACGTCCTGGGCGATGCACTGGGGCACCATCGCCGGGGTCTCGCGCCCGTAGACGCCGTCGACGTCGAGGAGCGCCAGCAGGCTGCCGCCGGCGCCCAGCGCCGCCGCACCGCGCGCCAGCCACACCCAGGCGAGGGGTCGCGCCTCGTGCGGCCGGCGCAGGGACTCCGAGAGCAGGAAGGTCGTCATGGCTCCAGTCCACCCGCGGCACGGCGCCGCAGGGAGGGCCGAAGGTCCTCGCCTCCACCGGGGCTCGAGGTACTCGCTCCGGCGCAGCCGCAAGGTCCCGGACGTGCGGTGAGACGTCCCGCGCCGGGTAGGGAACGCGTCGTGCCCATCTCCCCCACCGGCCCGGGCTGGCCCGACCGACCGGGCGTCGTGCTCCGCGTGGTGCACCACCCGCTCACGGCGGCCGCCGGCAAGTCGGCCATTGCGGCGGGAGCGGCCTACTGGCTGGGCTCCCTGCTTCCCGAGCCGCTGCGGTCCTACAACTACTACGCCGCCCTCGGCGCGTTCACCGTCATGGTGCCCGCCGTCACCGAGTCGCTGCGGGAGTCGGTGCGGGCGTTCGCCGCCATCGCCACCGGTGTCACCCTCGCGGTCCTGCTGCAGTGGGCGGCGTGGACCAACGCGGTCACGGTCGGCCTGGCCGTCGGCGCGGGCACCGCGCTGGCCGGCATCCCGTGGTACCGCGGCCAGCGCTCCTTCGTGCCGGCGGCCGCCCTCTTCGTCCTCGCCGTAGGCGGCAGCGACCCCGAGCGCTACGTGCTCGGCTACATCACCCAGATCCCGCTCGGCGCGCTCGTCGGCGTGGCGGTCAACTTCCTCCTCTTCCCGCCGCTGCCGGTGCACGAGCTGGACGCCGCGAGCGCAGCCCTGCGGGAGTCCCTCGTGGGCCGGCTGCGCGGGATCGCCGAGCTGCTCGGTCGCGAGGAGGAACCGGACCTCCAGGAGTGGCAGGCGCACCTGGCCCGCTTCGGGCCGGAGCGCGCCCGGCTCCGGGAGGCCGTCGACGAGGCCCGCCGGGCGAGGCGCGCCAACCCGCGGGCGGGCCGCGCGCGTGCGACGCACCAGGCGCTCTTCGAGGTGAGCGAGGCGCTCCTGAGGTGCAGCTCCGCGGTGGAGGCGGTCGGCTTCGTCATCGTCGAGTCGATCGAGGACGAGGAGACTGCGCTCGACGGTTCCCTGCGCCCCGCCGTCGCGACGGTGTTCCGACGGCTTGCCGACGTGCTCGACGACCCGGCCGGCGCGCGCGGGGACTCCGAGCACGCCCGCGAGGCGAGGGCCAGCATCCGGGCCCTCCTCGACGCCGTGGACGCGAGCCGGCTGCCGCACCGGGAGGGCCGCTACCTCGCCGGGGCCATGGCGATCTCGGCACGCCGCTGCCTCGACGCGTTCGTCCGCGAGTACGGGCGCCACGTCGCCCGGTGACGGTGGTGGCCCCGGGCGTTGAGTGACCCGTATGCCGGCCCGCCGGCATACGGGGTCACTCACCTCTTCATGCGCCGTCGCGGAGCCCGGACGGCGGGTCAGGAGGCGGCCTGGCCCTCCTCGGCGGCCGTCAGGTGCTCGCGCAGCCGGCCGAGGATGGCCGCGAGGAGGCGCGAGACCTGCATCTGGCTGACGCCGAGGACCTCCCCGATCTGGGCCTGGGTGCGCTCCTCGACGAAGCGCAGGTGCACGATCTTGAGCTCACGCTCCGTGAGGCTGCCGAGGGCCTGCAGGAGGGCGTCGTGGACGTCGAAGGCCGAGTAGGGGTCGGCGCCGTCGGCGGGGAGCTGGAGCGGTGAGTCGGTGCCCGGCACCGGGGCGTCGAGGGACATGGCGTTGTAGGCCGCGCCGCACGCGCGGGCCTCCCGCACGTCCTCGGGCACGAGGGACATCGCGTCCGCGATCTCCCGGAGGCTCGGCTCCCGCTGCAGGTCCTGCTGCAGCTCCGCCTCGCGAGCCCCCAGCTCGGCGCGGGCCTCCTGCAGGCGCCGCGGAGGCCGCACCGCCCAGCCGGAGTCGCGGAAGTAGCGCTTGATCTCACCGGAGATCGTCGGCACGGCGTATGCCGGGAAGCTCGCCCCGCGTCCGACGCGGTAGCCGCGGGCGGCCTTCACCAGCGCCATGCGTCCCACCTGGACGAGGTCCTCGAGGTCGATGCCCCGGCCGCGGTAGCGGTGGGCCACCGCCTCGGCGAGGTCGAGGGTGAGGAGCACCGCCTCCTGCTGGAGGCGCGTGCGGCGGCGCGGGTCGGTGCTCGCCTCGGCGAGGGCGAGGAGGTGCTCCGCCTCTTCGTGCTGGTGCGCGGCGCGTTCGCCAGCGGTGGGGTCGGTGCGACGGTGAGCAGCGGCCCCCGGGGTGTGCTGCTCTGCGGCGTGCGCGGACGCGGGGTGGGCGGCGGTCGTGGTGACAGCGGCGCCTTCGGGTACGGACAGCGGTGACATCGAAAGGGTCCTTCCAAGCTGGGAGGAGATGTGGCACCGCTGCTGGACCACGTGTCGACTCCCTCACAGACAACCACCCCGAAGGCCACATGGCAACCGTTCGTGCTGCGGACCGGCGTGGCAGAGGCATCTGCTGTCCCCCCTGCCCCATAGGTTTGCGGCCGTGCCCCGGCGGCTAAGGATGCTCCGCAGGGGCGCGGCTGTGACGTGCCCACGAGAGGAGAGCTGAGGTGCTGGGTCCCACGGAAGCCGCCGAGGCTTCCGGAGCGCGTCGGCTCTTCGATGCGGCCCCCATGGCCCTCTGCCAGCTGGAGGGTCCTGACCTCGTCCTGAGGGCCGCCAACGAGGCGGCGCGCACCGCCCTCGGCCTGGAGGCCGTCGAGCTCGGGCGCCCGACCGCCGAGCTGCTCGGGAGCCGGTTCGACCCTCAGGCGCTGGCCGCGCTCGGCGCCGTCGTCGGCGCGAACGTCGAGCGCCGCTTCCTCCAGCGCACCATGGACCCGGACGCCCCCGAGCTCGGGGGGGTCTACGACTTCCTCGCCCGTCCGGACGTCGACGGCAGCGGCGAGGTCCGGGGGGTCCTGCTCTTCGGGCGGCCGATGTCGGTGCCCTCGATGGAGCCCGAGCCGGAGCCCGGCCAGCCGGCCGCGCCGCCTCTCCCGCCCGACCGGGCGCTGCAGTCGGCGCTGCTCCCGGGACACACGCCGATCGTGCCCCACCTCCAGGTGTGCGCCCACGTCACCGTGTCCCCCGCCGGAGGCGCGGGCGGGGACTGGTTCGAGACCGTCGCCCTCCCGGACGACCGGTGCGCGCTCGTCGTCGGGGACGTCGTGGGACGGGGCTACCCGGCGCTCTCCGCGCTGGCCCAGCTGCGCGCCGTGGCCGGCAACGAGCTGGCTGAGGGCGTGCCCGTCACGGAGGTCGTCGACCACCTCGACGGCTGCGCCCGCCGCGTGACCGGCGGCCGCGGGAGCACGGTCGCCATCGTCGTCGTCGACCCCGCCACGGGGGGCTACGAGGTGGCCCAGCGCGGCCACGTCGCCCCGGTCGTCGTGACCCCGGATGGCCACGCCCGCCAGCTGGAGGTGAGCCCCTCCCCGCCGCTGGGCGTCCCGGGCAGCACCGCCCGGCATACCGGCTCCCTGCGCGACGGTGACGTCATGGTCCTCTTCACCGACGGCCTCGTCGCCCGCACCGATGCCACCATCGAGTCGGGCCTCGCGCGGCTCTGCCGCGGCGCCGCGCACGCGGTGGCGAGCCGCCCCGACCTGCCGCTCGCCGAGCTCAACCGGCGGCTCGCGGACTCCGTCTCCCTCGGGCTGGGCCGCCCCGAGGACGACGCGACCGTGCTCAGCGCCCGGTTCACGGAACGTGAGCCGCCGGCCCTGGACGTCACCACGGCCAGCGCCCCTGACGACCTGCCGGCGGTCCGGACGCAGGTCGCGGCGTGGCTGGAGGACGTCAGTTCGCCCGAGGACCAGGCGTTCGCTCTCGTGCACGCGGTGGCCGAGGCCGTCGCGCGCGCGGGCACCGCGGCGCACGGACCTGCCGAGCTCCGGGTGCGGGGCCGGCTCGGGGTCGACGGCATCGCGAGGGTCACCGTCTCGTCCGGTCGCCCCGTCATGGAGTCCCCTGAGCGCGCCCGCCCCGACAGCTGGGTCAGTGGCCTGGTCATGATGCTGGAGCTGGTCGACGACGTCTCGGTCGACGAGGACGGCCGCAGCGTCACGCTCAGCAAGGCCCTGGGCTGCCCGACGGTGTTCGTCGCCGACGAGGGCGGGGGCGACGACGGGATCCTGCTCCTCGACGCCTTCCTCGTCCGCGAGGGCGCTCACCGGGTGCTCATGGTGCGCGGGCCGGTCGACCTGTCGACCGTGGAGGACCTCCGCCTCGCCGTGGTCGCGGCCGCACGGCCCGGAGAGCCGCTGCGCCTCGACCTCACCGGCGTCAACAGCCTGCGGTCGGCAGGGGTCACCCTGCTCCACACGCTGCTCGCGCGAGGTCAGGTCGTGCTGCGCGCCGCCCACGGCAGCCCGGCGAGCACGGTCATGAGGATCACCGCGCTGCCTTTCGAGAGCGTGCCCGCGGGCTGACGCGGCGTGGGCCATGGCGTGCACGCCGGGCGGCCCGGGCGCCGGGTGTGCACGCCGGGCGGCCCAGGCGCGGCGGTCAGTGGCGCAGGGCGCGGCCTAGGGCGATCGCCCCACCGGCCGCGGCAGCGGCGCCTGCCGCGACTACACCGTGGTGCTGGGAGGCCCAGAGCTGCACGCTGCTGCTCGTGGCCCGGTCGTCGAACCGGCCGTGCGCCCCGAAGTCGTGCCCCTCGGGACCGTCGGCGGCGTGCCAGAGGTTCTGTGGTGCGTCGGGGCTCTGCGGCTCGTCGGTCTGCTGCGAGTCGAACCCCGTCCGGGCGAGGTAGCGGTCGAGGAGCCCGGGCACCACGGCGTTGGCGAGCAGTGTCCCGACGGTGCTGCCGCCGACCCAGTACTCGCGACGCTGCGGGTGGTCGGCGGCGTAGAGGACGGCCGACGCCGCCACCTCCGGCTGGTAGATCGGCGGCACGGGCTGTGGGCGCCTCGGCAGCTTGGACAGCACCCAGGAGAACTGCGGCGTGTTGACGGCAGGCATCTGCACCATGGTGACGTGCACGTTGCTGCCGTCGTGGAGCAGCTCGCACCGCAGCGACTCGTTGAAGCCCTGGATCGCGTGCTTGGCCCCGCAGTACGCGCTCTGCAGCGGGATGCCCCGGTACGCCAGGGCGGAGCCGACCTGGACGACGGTCCCACGGTCGCGCGGGCGCATGCGGCGCAGCGCCGACATCGTGCCGTACACGAACCCGAGGTAGGCGACCTCCGTGGTCCGGCGGAACTCGTCGGGGCTGATCTCGTGGAAGGGCGCGAAGACGGAGCTGAAGGCCACGTTGACCCAGGTGTCCACGGGCCCGAGCTCGGTCTCGACGCGCTGGGCCGCGCTCTCCACCTGTTCGGCGTCCGCCACGTCGGTGGGGATCGCGAGCGCCTCCCCGCCCGCGGCCCGGACGTCCTCGGCCGCGCCGTCGAGGCCCTTCTCGCCACGGGCCAGGAGCGCCACCTTCGCGCCGCGGGCGCCGAACGCCTGCGCCGTGGCGCGTCCGATCCCGCCACTGGCTCCCGTCACCACGACGACCCGTGAGCCCCCGGCATCGGCGGCGCGGGTCGCAGGGCCGGTGGTCATCAGGGGGGACAGCCTCATGAGGACGCCCTACCCCTGCCTCCAGGCGCTAACCGAGCCGGTCCCCGCCGTCACGGGCGCCGCGGTCGTGCTCTCCGAGGTCGGCTGGGCCGAGGACGGTGGACAGGGTCTCCGCGTCGGGCTGCGGCCCCGGGTGGGCCGCGGCCTCCGGGTGGTGGAGGTCGAAGGCCGGGCGCTCGGAGCGGATCCGCGGGATCGCCTCGAAGTTGTGCCGCGGCGGCGGCGAGGAGGTGGCCCACTCCAGGGAGGCCCCGAAGCCCCACGGGTCGTCGGTGTGGACCAGCGGCGCGGTGCGCCAGGTCTTCCAGACGTTGTAGAGGAAGGGCAGCGTCGAGAGTCCGAGGAGGAACGCGCCTGCGCTGGAGATGTCGTTGAGCAGCTGGAAGTGGTCCTCGGGCAGGTAGTCGGCGTAGCGGCGTGGCATCCCCTCGATGCCGAGCACGTGCTGGATGAGGAAGGTCGTGTGGAAGCCGATGAACAGCATCCAGAAGTGGATCTTGCCCAAGGTCTCGTCGAGCATCCGGCCGGTGAACTTGGGCCACCAGAAGTAGAACCCGGCGAACATCGCGAACACCACCGTG
>JAICIN010000109.1 GCA_025924375.1 Dermatophilaceae bacterium
ACCGCCCCCGGGGGGCCGGCGGCACAGGACGGCCAGTGCCGCGCGGGCCACGACGGCACTGCCTGCGAAGGCGCCCACGGTGACGGCCAACCGTGGCAGCCCGGACCCGCGGGCGGGCGCAGGCCGGCCTCGCCCCTGTGCTCGCACGATCGCCTACTTCGTCCCGAGCGGCGGGAAGGCAGCGGTCGCGTCGGCGTCGAGGCCGTAGTGCCCGGACTTCCCCGACAGCTGCTCGAGGAGGGCGAAGACGATGCTCGCCTGCCCCATGGGGATGGCGGCGTCGTCGACCGTGGAGAGCTCCTTGGCCTGGTCGGCGTCCTTGCGGACGCTCGACACGATGGTCGTCGGCGGCGGGGTGGTCCCGTCCGGCGTCGCACCGACGAGGACCGCGCCCTGCCCGGCCTGGCCGAGGGCGCTCGACAGGGCGCCCAGCGCGGCCGCGGTGGCGTTGCGCTGGTCGGCGGTGTCCCCGCCGACCTGGCCCGAGACGATGACGGCCGCGCTCGACATCCGTGGCCGGTCGGGGGTGTAGCGGACCAGCTCACCGGTCCGCAGGCCCTCGAGCGCCGTGGCCGCGCCGTCGCCGTGGCCCCCCGCCCTGGTCAGGAGCGCCCGGGCGAGGACCACGTCCACGAGGTCGGTGCCCTGGGTGTCCACCGGCGCCTGGACACTCGCTGCGAGCTGCTCGGCGAGCGTCGAGCGGAAGGTCGCCTTGTCGGGGTCGGTCCACGCGTCCAGCACCGTGACCTGCGCGCCGATGGTGGCACCGGACGCGGTGAGGGTCTGCGCGGTCTGCTTGACGAGGTTGGCGTCCGCACCGGGCAGCACGACGAGGGCCACCGTGGTCTCGGGCAGCCGTCCCGAGAGGAGCGTCTTGTTGCTCGCCTCCGTGAAGTCGTCCCGAGCCTGGACGGCCTTGCTCGTGGCGTCGAGCTGGGACCGCAGCGCGGCCTTGTCGTCGCGGAGCTTGGTCACCTGCGAGGTGAGCGTGTTGCCGATGTCCTCCTTGAGTGGTCCGGCGCCGAGCACGATGCCGACGGCGAGGGCCAGGAAGATCGAGACGATGGAGACGAGGTGGTAGCGGAAGTCGATCACGTGAGCAGTCCTGCGACGAAGGACCAGACGTCGTCCCAGCGCGCCCCCAGGACCTGCAGCGCGGTGCGCCCGCCGGGGGTCGCCCACAGGGCGACGAAGAGGGCGAGGAGCCCGACGAGCAGCATGACGGCGAGCGCGAGGTTGGAGATCCGGGAGCGGTAGAGGCGGCTGACCCCCTTGGCGTCGACGAGCTTGCCGCCGATGCGCAGGCGGGTGAGGAAGGTGCTCGCCATGCCTGCCCGGCCCTTGTCGAGGAACTCCACCAGCGTGGCGTGGGTGCCCACCGCGACGATGAGCGAGGCGCCCTTGTCGTCGGCGAGGAGCATCGCGACGTCCTCGCTCGTGCCGGTCGCCGGGAAGACGACCGGCTCCACACCGAGCTGGCGCACGCGGTCCAGGCCCGGCGCGTTGCCGTCACGGTAGGCGTGGACGACGACCTCGGCGCCGCACCGCAGCGTCGAGTCGGTCACCGAGTCCATGTCGCCGACGATGAGGTCGGGGCGGTGACCGGACTCGACGAGCGCGTCGGCGCCGCCGTCCACCCCGATGAGGACGGGCCGGTACTCGCGGATGTAGGACCGCAGCGTCTGGAGGTCGTCCTTGTAGTGGTAGCCGCGGACGACGATGAGGGCGTGCCGGCCCTCGAGGTCGGTGCGGATCGCCGGCACCCCGACCCCGTCGAGGAGGAGGTCGCGCTCCCGGCGCAGGTACTCCATGGTATTGGCCGCGAAGGCCTCGAGCTGGACGGCGAGACCCGCCCGTGCGTCGGTCATCGAACGGGTGACCAGCTCGGAGTCGAAGGGCGTGCCGGTCGCGACCACCCGCTCCCCCACCAGCACCTCCCCTCCGTCGACCCGCACCACGTCGCCCTCCCGCACGTCGTGCATGACCCCCTTGCCCACGTGGTCGAGCAGCGGGATGCCCGCCTCGACGAGGATCTCCGGCCCGAGGTTCGGGTAGCGACCGGAGATCGATGGTGCGGCGTTCACGACGGCGGACGGGCGGCAGGCGACGAGGGCCTCCGCGCTGACCTTGTCGATGTCCTGGTGGTCGATGACGGCGATCTCCCCCGGGCGCAGCCGTTTGGTGAGATTCTTGGTCCGGGAGTCGACGCGAGCGACCCCGCGGACACCGGGCAGGTCGGGTTCGCGGGTGTGTTGGCGTGGGATCCGGAGGGCCATCGCGCCCATCCTCCCATGGCGCCATCCGTATGCCGGCGGCACACGCGGCCGCCGCGCGTCACCGTGCCCGCGTGGCCGGCTGCCGTGTGCGAGCCCGTCTGCGCCCCGCCTGGTCGAGCAGCTCGCGCGCGTGCTCGAGCGCGGTGTCGCTGTCGACGCCGGCCATCATGCGGGCCAGCTCTCGCAGCCGGTCCTCGCCCTCGAGCACCTGGACGCCGCTCGAGGTGACGTGCCCGTCGCTGCTCTTCGCCACGGCCAGGTGGCGGTCGGCGAAGGCGGCGACCTGGGCGAGGTGGGTCACGACGACGACCTGCGCGTGCTCGGCGAGCGCGGCGAGCCGGGCCCCGATGTCGAGGGCGGCGCGGCCCCCGACCCCTGCGTCGACCTCGTCGAACACGAACGTCGGCACGTCGTGGGCGCCGGCGCCCGCCGTGACGACCTCCAGGGCGAGCATCACGCGGGAGAGCTCCCCACCGGAGGCGGCCCGCGTGACCGAGCGGGCCGGCCCACCCGCGTTGGCCGCGAGCCGGATCTCGACGTCGTCCACGCCGTGCGGCCCGAAGCGCGCGTCGCCCTCGCCGCCGCGGTCCTCCACGGACACCTCGACGACGGCAGCTCCCATCGCGAGGTGCTTCAGCTCCGCGGTCACCTGCGTCGCCAGCCGCTCGGCGGCGGCCCGGCGGGCGGCGCTGAGCTCGGCCGCGACCTCGGTGAGCGACTGCCGCAGCTCGCCCTCGCGCGCCGCCAGCTCCTCCACGGCGTCGTCGGCGCCGAGGAGCAGGGTGAGCCGCGCCGCCGACCGCCTGGCCCACTCGAGCACGTCGTCGACCGTCTCGCCGTACTTGCGCTGCAGCACCGCGAGGTCGGCACGCCGCTGCTGCACCCAGCCGAGGCGGCCGGGGTCCACCTCGATGTCGGCGGCGTAGGCGCCGAGGTCACCGGCGAGGTCCTGCGCGAGGTAGCCGAGGTCCGCGAGCCGGTCGTCGAGCGCCCGCAGGGAGGGGTCGTGCCGGGTGAGGCCGCCGATCGCCGCGCGCGCCGCGGCGATCGTGTCGGCGACGCCGGGAGGCGACTCCCCGGCATACTCCTGGCCTCCGGCGAGGTGGGCGTGCGCCGCCTCGGC
This sequence comes from Dermatophilaceae bacterium, assembly GCA_025924375.1. Taxonomy (GTDB): domain Bacteria; phylum Actinomycetota; class Actinomycetes; order Actinomycetales; family Dermatophilaceae; genus JAICIN01. The sequence goes on from JAICIN010000109.1 coordinate 3,400, forward strand.
CCCGGCGCGCAGGCCCTCGGCGTGGCTGAGGCGCTCGTCCTCGGCGCGCAGCGTGGCGTCCTCCCCCGGCTGGGGGTCGACGGCCTCGACCTGCTCGAGGCCGAGCTGGAGGACGTCGACCTCGAGGGCCCGGTCGCGGGAGGCGGCCCGCAGGCCCTGCAGCTCGTGCCGCACGCGGCCCAGCTCCGCGTGTGCTCGCGCGTAGCGGCTGAGGGGTTCGGCGACGGCCTCCCCGGCGAACTGGTCGAGCAGGGCCCGGTGCTGGTCGGCCTGCCGCAGCCGCCACTGGTCGGCCTGGCCGTGCACGGCCACCAGCCGCTCGCCGATCTCGGCGAGGACGCCGACGGGGGCGGCGCGGCCGCCGACGTGGGCCCGGGAGCGCCCCTCGGCGCTGACGGTGCGCACGAGCACGAGGCCGTCACCGGTCTCTGCGCCGGCATCGGCGGCGCGCAGCAGGGCCGGGTGGTCGGGCGGCAGGTCGACGACCCCCTCGACCACCGCGGCGGTGCTGCCGGTCCGGACCAGCGCGGCATCTGCTCGCGCACCGAGGAGCAGCCCGAGGCCCGAGACGACCATGGTCTTGCCCGCACCGGTCTCGCCGGTGAGGACCGTCAGCCCGGGGTGCAGCTCGAGGGCCGCGCCGTCGATGACGCCGAGGTTCTCGATGCGGATCTCCTGGAGCACGCGCCAGAGCCTGTCACGGACCGGTGACGTCACGGCGGGCGGCGGCGCCGCGCCAGCCGTGGATCGACAGGTCGAACTTGGCCACGAGCCGGTCGGTGAACGGCGAGGACGTGAGCCGGGCGAGCCGCACCGGCGTCGCCGAGCGGGTCACGTCGATGCGGGCACCGGGCGGCAGGTCGACCGAGCGTCGGCCGTCGGACCACAGCACGCCGAAGCCCTCGGTGGCCGGGACGACCTCGATGCCCAGCGCCGACTCCGGGCCGACGACGAGAGGGCGGGCGAAGAGGGCGTGGGCGCTGATGGGCACGAGGAGGATCGCCTCGACGTCGGGCCAGACGACCGGGCCGCCGGCGGAGAAGGCGTATGCCGTGGAGCCGGTGGGCGTGGCCAGGACCACGCCGTCACAGCCCCAGGTCGACAGCGGTCGGCCGTCGATCTCCACGGTGAGCTCGAGCATGCGCTCCCGGGAGGCCTTCTCGACCGTCACCTCGTTGAGCGCCCAGCTGCGGTAGACCTGCGTGCCGTTGGTGCACACGGTGACGTCGAGCGTCAGGCGCTCCTCGACCGTGTAGCTGCGGTCGACGATGTGATCGACCGTCGCGCCGAGGTCCTCGCGCTCGGCCTCGGCGAGGAAGCCGACGTGGCCGAGGTTGACGCCGAGGAGGGGAGCGCCGGTGCCCCGGGACATCTCGGCGCCGCGGAGAATGGTCCCGTCGCCGCCGAGGACGCAGACGAGCTCGCAGCCGGCGGCCGGGCGGTCGGGGTCCGCGGAGCGCACGTTGGCGAGGCCGGCGACGTCCATGGCGATCGCCTCCTCCCGCACGAGGACCACGTCGATCCCCGCCTTGCCCAGCCGCTCGACGACGTCTGCGGCCAGGTCGTGGGCCTCCTTCCGTCGCGGGTGCGCGACGAGCAGGATGCGGCGGTGCGCGTCGGTCGTCACGGTGCTCCCTCACGGCTGAGCTGCTCGGCGGTCCTCACCAGAGCCTCCCATCCCACCGCACCGTCCGCGCCGCGGGCGAGCCACAGGAGGTACTCGGCGTTGCCCGCGCTGCCGGTGACCGGGCTGGCAAGGAGGCCGCGGACGTGCAGGCCGGCGGCGAGGGCCGCCTCCGCCACGCCGGTGACGGCCGACGCCCGGTCGGTGGCGCTGCGGACGACACCACCCTTCCCGAGCCGCGTGCGGCCGACCTCGAACTGGGGCTTGACGAGCACGACGGCCTCCGCGTCGGCGACGGGATCAGGCGTGAGCAGGCCGGCGAGGGTCGGCAGGACGAGGGTGAGGGAGATGAAGCTGAGGTCGGCGACGAGGAGGTCGACCGGCCCGCCGATCGCGTCCGGCCGAAGGCCGCGGATGGTCGTGCCGGGCAGGTCGGTCACCCTCGGGTCGTCGCGGAGGTCCGCCACGAGCTGGTCGCGCCCGACGTCGAGAGCCACGACGTGGGCGGCCCTGTGGTGGAGCAGGACCTGGGTGAACCCGCCGGTCGACGCGCCGACGTCGAGGCAGCGGCGCCCGGCCACGCGCAGCCCCTGCGGGCCGAAACCGTCGAGCGCCCCCAGCAGCTTGCCCGCCGCCCGGCTCACCCAGACGGGCCCGGTCGCCTCGACGTCCAGGTCGGTGCCCGGGCCCACCTGCAGCGAGGCCCTGGCGGCTGGTGCACCGTCGACGCGCACCTGTCCGGTGTCGAGGAGCTCGCGGGCGTGGCCGCGGGAGCGCGCCAGTCCGCGGCGGACGAGCTCGGCGTCGAGCCGGGAGGCGTGCGGCTCGGTCGTGCGTACCGTCACTCGCCGAGGTCGGAGAGTCGCCCCTGCAGTGCCTCGTGGAGCCGTCGGCCCGCCTCCGCCTGGGCGTCGAGGTCGTCTGCCGGTGCGGTCTCGAGGTCGTGCAGGGCCGCGTCGATCGCGGCGTCGCCGGTGGTCTGCTCGGGTGCCGTCGGCTGCGGGCTCGGCCGCTGCGGGCCCTGCGCTCCGAGCTGGTGCGCCTGCTCCTGCTCCCGCGCCTCCGGCGGCTCCTGCGGCGGCTGCTGCTGCAGCGGTTGGGCGTGCTCGTTCACTCGGTGGCCTTCTTCACGGCCCTCTTGCGCGTCGCGGTCTTCTTCGCAGCGGTCTTGGTCGTGCCGGTCTTGGTCGTGCCTGACTTGGTCGTGCCGGTCTTCCTCGCGGCGCCGTCGCGCCCGGCCACCTTCCTCGCCGCGGCCGCCCCCGTCGTGCCGGTCCCCGTCGTGCCGGTCCCTGTCGTGCCGGTCCCCGTCGTGCCGGTCCCCGTCGTCGCCGAACCACGGGGGGGCGTGCTCGCAGCGGCCTTGACCGCCGTCGTCCGCGCAGCGGCTCGCTTGGCTCCGGCGGCCTTGCGCGGCCGTGGTCGCGGCGCCGGCGGTGCCACGTCGCGGCTCTCCTCGGCCGCGGCCGTGCGCGAGGGCGCCGTGGTGACGGCACCGGCCGTGCCCGGCGCCGCGCCGCCGCCGCGACGGAGGGCTCCGGAGAGGACGGCGGCGCGCAGGTCGTCGACGTCGCGTGCCAGGGCCGTGATCGCCCGGCGCGCCGCCTCGAGGTCCGCGCTGCGCGCCACCTCCGAGCGGGTGAGGGCGGACTCCACCTCCGAGCGCACGAGCGTGACGAGGCTGTTGCGGTTGGCCTTGGCCGCCTCGAGGAGCTGGTCGGCCAGTGCGGTGGCCTGCGCGGCTCGCCTGCCGACCTCCTCGGCGGTCGGCAGGGTCAGCAGGCCCTGGGCGGCCTCCATGGCCTTGGCCTTGGTCATCTCGCCGAGCCCCGAGGCGAGCTGAAGGTAGGGACGCACGGATTCGAATGCCATCTGTCCTCCTGGAGGTCGGGCGTTGCGAGCCCTGTCGGCAGCAACGCTACCGTGACGCGGTCGCGACCGACCCGGCGAGCGTGCCGGCAAGGTGCCGGGCGTCCGGCGGGTCGAGCCGTCCGCCGTCGAGCGCCTCGTGGAGGGCGGCGATCCCGGCGCGGAGCACCTCGATCCGCGACCCGTCACCGGCGACGTCCCAACGGCCGGAGTCGACACGCACGGCGGCGCCCCCGCAGTGCCAGCGGTCCCCGTCGTGGGACACCACGGCATACGGCACGTGCAGGCCACGCAGGTCCTCCAGGAGGTAGGTCGGCCGCATCTCACGGGGCGCGACGGCGAGGCTGTCGGCGCCGTCGACACCGGTGAGCACGAGCACCGAGTCCATCCCGGCGCGCGCCGCGCCCTCGATGTCGGTGTCGAGCCGGTCACCGATCGCGAGGACGTCCCCCGCCGCCTCCCCCATCCGGTCGGCGCAGAGGAGGTAGAGGGGCGGATGCGGCTTGCCGACCACGACCGGCGTCGCGCCCGTCGCACTGGCCACGGCGGCGACCAGCGTGCCGTTGCCGGGGGCGGTCCCCCGTTCGGTGGGCAGCGTGGCGTCGGTGTTGGTGGCGACCCACACCGCGCCGGACGCCACGGCATAGGAGGCCTCGGCGAGGTCGGCAGCGGTGACCTCTGGGCCGTAGCCCTGGAGCACTCCCGCCGCCGGTGCACCGCAGTCCTCCCGACGGGCGTCGGACGGCATCACGGGAGCCAGGCCGGCGGCGGCGAGCGCCCGCGCCACCCCTGGGCCGCCGACCGCGAGCACCCGGCTCCCCGCGGGAAGCGCGCCCGCGAGGTGTCGCGCGCCGGCCTGCGAGCTCGTCGCCACGTCACCGGCGGACACCGGCAGCCCGAGGTCGGTCAGGTGACGGGCGACCGTCTCGGGGGCCCGTGAGGCGTTGTTCGTCGCGTAGAGCACCGGCAGCCGCACCCGGCGCAGCGACTCCACGGCGCCCGGCACCGCGAGCAGTCCCCGGTAGACCACGCCGTCCAGGTCGCAGACCAGGGCCCGGTAGCCGCCCAGCAGGTCCATCAGGACTCGGCGGTGGGCGACCCGGACCCGTCGGGCTCGAGCAGGTCGGTGAGGACGACGCCGTCGAGCGCGGCGAGGCGTTCGCTGGCATCGGTCTCGGCCTCGGTGTCGGCGTCCGACGCGCGCGCGAACCAGTCTCTGGCCTGCTGCGGGCGACCGCTCGCGAGCAACGTCTCGGCGTAGGCGTAGGCCAGCCGGGCCCACCAGGGGCGCTTCGTGGAGGCCTTGAGCTGGGGGATCTCGAGGGCGAGGCGGGCGGCGTCCGGCTGGTCGAGGTCCCGTCGTATGCCCGAGACCACGATGGCCAGCTCCACCCGCTCCTCGACCGCGAGCGCTCGAGCCTGCGGGCTCTGTGCCAGCTCCAGGGCGCGCTCGGGTCGCCCGAGCGCGCGTTCGCAGTCCACCATCAGGGGCAGCAGGTGCGGCCCACCGTCGACGCTGAGCCGGCGGGCGGTCCGGAACTCCTTCAGGGCCTCCGCCCAGTCCCCGCTGCGGTACGCGACCATGCCGAGCGCCTCTCGCGCGGCGGGCACCCGACCCGCGCGGCGTACGGCGGTCTCGGCGTGCGCCCGCGCGCCCGCGATGTCGTCCTCCTCGAGGCGTACGGCCACCATGACCAGGTGCTGTGCGACCCCCTCGGCGTTCTCCTTGGAGAGGGTGCGCAGCTGCTGGTGGACGGAGCGGTCGAGCTCGCGGCCGGTGACGCCCTCCTCGATGCGGGGCTCGGGCAGCCGCGGCTTCCGCGGTGCGAGCCGAGGCCCACCACGCTCCGCACCGCCGTTGGAGCCGCTCTCCTGGCCGCGCCCTCGACCCCCCTGGCCGGCCTGGCGGCCCTGGCCGGCGCCGGAGCCGCGACCCGCGGACGTGCCCTGAGCGCCGCGAGGGCGACCGCGGCCGGGATCGTTGCCTCGGGGACCGGACTGGCCACCGCCTCGGGCGCCGGACTGGCCACCGCCTCGGGCGCCGGGCCGTCCACCGCCCGGGCGTCCGGACCCCCCACTCCCGCTGCGGCGGTCGCTGCCGCCGCGGCCACTGTCTTCGGGCACCACACACTCCTCGAGTTCTGGATCCGGTCGCAGTCTAGGTACCCGGCGGAGCCTCCAGCACCCGCGCGCGGCGAGACCACCAGGGCATGCCGAAGGGGGCCCACCCTTTCGGATGGACCCCCTTCGTGAAAGTTATGTCCGGCTGCGTCCTACTCTCCCACACCGTCACCAGTGCAGTACCATCGGCGCTGAAGGGCTTAGCTTCCGGGTTCGGAATGGAGCCGGGCGTTTCCCCTTCGCTATGGCAGCCGAAACTCTATGGAGATGTCAGTCGTCCCCGACCGTATCTCGGGAACTGCACAGTGGACGCGGAGCATCAGCTTTTACAAGCGATTGTGATGTCAAGTTGTCGGCTTATTAGTACCAGTCAGCTGCATGCATTACTGCACTTCCACATCTGGCCTATCAACCCAGTAGTCTAGCTGGGAGCCTCTCGGGC
>JAICIN010000110.1 GCA_025924375.1 Dermatophilaceae bacterium
CGGCTGGCCCCCCCCCTCTTCCGTGTGTGTCCCAAACCCGGGGTCTCGGCGCCACCCGTGCCAACGGGGGGGGGTTCCGCCCATCGACACGGGGATTGCGGCTGGCGGCCCTGGCGTGGCAGCCGGGCGCGTGCGACATGCGAGAGGCCCTCGGGACGAGGTCACCGAGGGCCCATGCCGCTGGCGGAGGATGCGGGATTTGAACCCGCGAGGGGTTTCATCCCCAACACGATTTCCAATCGTGCGCACTAGGCCACTATGCGAATCCTCCGCGGAGGAGGCTACCGGAGGGAGGGCGCTGGCCAGAAATCCCGGGGCCGGCACAGCCTCGTGCCCACGTGCAGCTGCACCTCGCCGGCCGGCCGGCCCTCGGGACGTGCCCGCGAAGCAGCGCGGCCCCCAGGGTCGGCGTGGTCAGCTCGTGGCGGGCACCGGCGGGCCGACGAGCAGCGCCACCCCGGTCAGGGCCAGCACCGCCACGACGCCCAGCGCGAGCGCGGCAGCGGGCCGACGCAGCATCCACGCCTGCAGCCGCTCGGCAGCCGAGGCGGGTGCCTCTCCGCCCGGCGCCAGGCGCCAGCCGCCCTCGAGGAGCCCGCGCGCCTCGGCACGGCGGTCGAACCACACCGTGGCGAAGGGCGGCACGGCGGCCGCGAGCCCGAGCAGCGTGGGCCCCGCGCGCCAGCGGTGGCCCACCGCGACGAACAGGGTCGTCAGGCAGTAGGCGATGAAGACGAGGCCGTGGGCCATGCCGAACACGCGGACCGCGAGGTCGGTCGTGTGGGTCACGTACTTGAGCACCATGCCGACCAGCAGCAGCGCCCACGTCACCGCCTCGGCGACGGCGACGCGGCGGAACAGGACCTTGGGGGACATGGCTCTCCTGGGTGGGGTGCGAACGACCATTGTGGCCACGCGGTTTCCGCCTCCCCCGACCGGCCCCCTAGACTGGGCGCGACACCCCGCGTGGTGGTACCTCCCCGAACTCCCCCAGGGCAGGAATGCAGCAAGGGTAGGAGAGCTCTTCCAGGTGCGCGGGGTGTCCTCGTGCCTCATCCCGGGGGTGTGCACACGGCATACCGGGGTGTCGCCTGCGGCGGTTAGGGTTCACGGGTGAGCACCGCCCTGTACCGCCGCTACCGCCCGGAGGCGTTCGCCGACGTCATCGGGCAGGAGCACGTCACCGAGCCGCTCATGCAGGCGCTGCGCACCGGCCGGGTGGGGCACGCCTACCTCTTCTCGGGGCCCCGCGGCTGCGGCAAGACCACCAGCGCGCGCATCCTCGCCCGCTGCCTCAACTGCGAGCAGGGGCCCACCCCCGAGCCCTGTGGCGAGTGCGACTCGTGCGTGGCCCTGGCCCGCGGCGGCGCCGGCTCGGTCGACGTCATCGAGATCGACGCAGCCAGCCACGGCGGCGTCGACGACGCGCGCGACCTGCGCGAGCGGGCGTCCTACGGCCCGGCCCAGAGCCGCTACAAGATCTACATCATCGACGAGGCCCACATGGTCACGCCGCAGGGCTTCAACGCCCTGCTCAAGATCGTCGAGGAGCCCCCGGAGCACGTGAAGTTCGTCTTCGCGACGACCGAGCCGGAGAAGGTCATCGGCACCATCCGGTCCCGCACCCACCACTACCCCTTCCGGCTGGTGCCACCGGCCCGGCTGACGTCCTACATGGAGCAGCTCTGCGTGCAGGAGGGCGTCAGCGTCGCGCCCGGCGTGCTCTCCTTCGTCGTGCGCGCGGGCGGCGGCTCCGTGCGCGACTCGCTGTCGGTGCTCGACCAGCTCATCGCCGGCTCCGGCGACGAGGGCCTCACCTACGACAGCGCGGCCGCGCTGCTGGGGTTCACCGACGGGGAGCTCCTCGACGCGGTCGTCTCGGCCATCGCCGCCGGTGACGCGGCCGGGGTGTTCACCCAGGTCGACCGGGTCATCGAGACGGGTCTCGACCCGCGCCGGTTCGTCGAGGACCTGCTCGAGCGGCTGCGTGACCTCATCGTCGTGGCGGCGGTGCGCGACGGCGCCGCGTCGGTGCTCCGCGGCCTCCCCGAGGACCAGCTCGAGCGGATGCGCCAGCAGGCGGCGGCGTTCGGGCCCGGCACGCTCTCGCGCGCGGCCGACATCGTCAACGCCGGCCTCACCGAGATGACGGGCGCCCCGGCGCCGCGGCTCCAGCTGGAGCTGATCTGCGCGCGGGTGCTGCTCCCGGGCGCCTCCGGCGAGAGCGGGTATGCCGCGCGGCTGGACCGCCTCGAGCGTCGCCTCGACGTCGGGGGAGTGCCGAGTGCTGCGGCAGGGGCTCCCGCCCCGGCAGGGCCGAGCGGCCCACCAGCTCCGGCTCCCAGCGTGGCCGGGCCGGCCGCGCCGGCCGGGCCCGCCGCGCCGGCCGGGTCGGCCACCGCCCCCGCGGTTCCTTCCGTCGTGGATGCCCCGGCTCCTGCCTCTCCTTCGACCGGGCCCCACCCTGCAGGTCCCGGCCCGTCGAGGTCCGAGCACCGGCCGCCGGGGTCTACGGCCCCGACAACCGGCGACCCAGCGGTCCCGCCCGAGACGTCGGCGGCACCAGCGACAGCTGCACCGTCGGGGCCGAGCGGGGGCATCGACACGGCGGCGATCCGCCGCTCCTGGCCCGACGTCCTCGACTGGCTGTCCCGGCACAAGCGCGTCACGTGGACGCTCGTCTCCCAGCACGCACAGGTCCTCGAGCTGACCAGCGACCGGCTGGTCGTCGGGCTGGCGACACCGCAGCTGGCCGACACCTTCCGGCGCGGGCCCCACGCCGAGCTCGTGCGGCAGGCGCTCGTCGACGCCCTCGGTGTCGACGTCCGGGTCGAGGGCATCCCGGCCCCCGAGGGTTCGACGGCCGCTGCGCAGGCGGGTGCGGACGCCGGTGCACCGGCCATCTCGCAGCACGCGGCGGCGCCGTCGCGGCAGCCGGCGGCATCCGGCGGGCCGGCTCCGGCCGGAACGGCTCGGGCCGGAACAGCTCCGGCCGGAACGGCTCCTTCTGGACGGGCTCCGGCTCACCCGGCCGCTGCCACGGCCCCGGCCCCGGGCCGTCCCGCGCCCGCTGGTCCGGCTCCGGAAGCCGGTGACGCCGGCTGGGCCAGCGCCCCCGCCGACGCCGGTTCCGGTCCGTCCTGGGCCAGCGACGTCGCAGACGACGGCCCGGCTCTCTCACCCCTGGAGCGGGCCAGGGCCGCGGTGGCCGGCGCCGGTCCGCAGGCTGCGCCGGAGACACGGGTCGCGGACGACAGTGCCGCCAGTGACGACGACGAGGAGATCGAGGACCTCGCCGAGGTCGGCCGCCCCGTCATCGAGCGCATCCTCGGCGGGACCGTCATCGAGGAGTCCTGAGCGGGCGGGCACGGGCGGAAACGGCCCGCCGTGCTGCCGATGGAGACGTGCGGCGGCGCCGACACCGGCCGGCCGCCCGCGCTCCAGGCGGTCGGGCAGGGCTTAGGCTCTGCGTGTGTACGAAGGCGCGGTGCAGGACCTCATCGACGAGCTGGGCAGGCTGCCCGGTGTCGGGCCGAAGAGTGCCCAGCGGATCGCCTTCCACCTCCTGCAGGCCGACCCCGACGACGTGAAGCGGCTCGTGGAGGCCCTCACCGAGGTCAAGCAGAGGGTCCGCTTCTGCCAGACCTGCGGAAACGTCGCCGAGGCGGAGCAGTGCCGCATCTGTGCAGACGCCCGCCGCGACCGCACGTCCATCTGCGTCGTCGAGGAGCCGAAGGACGTCGTGGCCATCGAGCGCACCCGGGAGTTCAAGGGGCGCTACCACGTGCTCGGTGGGGCGATCAGCCCGATCGACGGGATCGGGCCCGAGGACCTGCGCATGACCGAGCTCATGAGCCGGCTGGCGTCCGGCGAGGTCACCGAGATCATCATCGCGACCGACCCCAACCTCGAGGGCGAGGCGACGGCGAGCTACCTGGCCCGGCTGCTGCGGCCCATGGGCCTGCGGGTCACCCGGCTCGCCTCCGGCCTGCCGGTCGGGGGCGACCTGGAGTACGCCGACGAGGTCACCCTGGGACGAGCATTCGAAGGCAGGAGGCTGATCGATGTCTGAGGACCTGAGCACACCCGCCGACGAGCGGCCAGCCCCCTCGGCGGACCTGGTCTCGCTGGCCGAGGAGTCGGCCGCCGAGGCGCGGACGTACATCGACACGGTGACCGCCATCGGGTCCGGCACCGCCCCGGACACCGCCATCCCGATGAGCCTGCTCGCGCTGTCCCAGGTGCTCGTCATGGGTGCCCGGCTGGGGGCCATCGAGGACGTCATCCCCGAGGAGCGCTTCGAGGCCGACCCCGGCCCCGACGCCGAGGTCGACCCGCTGCGACAGGGGCTGTCCAACCTGCTCGACGGGCTCGACGAGTACGTCGACCCCGTCGACCCCGTCACCTCGGGTGAGCTCACGACCGGTTCCCTCTCCAACGACATGGCGGTCGTCGCGAGCGCCCTCTCGCACGGGCTGCGGCACCACGAGGCGGGCCGAATCAGCGAGGCGCTGTGGTGGTGGCAGTTCAGCTACCTCTCAGACTGGGGTGAGCGCGCGGCCGCGGCGCTGCGGGTGCTGCACTCGATGCTGGCCCACCTGCGGCTGGACGCCGACGAGGAGACCGTGGCCGACGCCGAGTTCGACGCGCTCCACCCGTAGGCGGGTCGCGGGTGCTGCGGCTCCTCCTCACTCCTCGTCGGGCGGGAGGATCGAGAGCACTCGTGCGATGAACTGGTTGAACTGCTCCATGAAGGTCCGGAGGAACTCCTCGGTGGTCTCGTCGGTGACCTCGCCGTCGTCGCTGAACAGGCCCGGCTTGAACTGGATGTAGGCCTCGACGGCGTTCATGAGCGGCGAGTTGCAGAAGCTCAGGATGCTCTTGAGGTGCTGCTGCGCGACCGCCGTGCCGATCGCGCCCGGCGAGGCGCCGATGACCGCTGTCGGCTTGCGCGCCAGCGAGTTCTGGCCCCACGGCCGGCTCGCCCAGTCGATCGCGTTCTTCAGCGCCCCGGGCACCGAGCGGTTGTACTCAGGGGTCACGAAGAGCACGGCGTCCATGCCCTCGATCGCCTCCTTCAGCGCACGGGCCTGCGGCGGGTAGTCCTCGTCGGCGTCCCGGTTGTAGAGGGGCAGGTCGCCGATGGGGATCTCGGTGAGCCGCATGGAGTGCGGGGCGAGGTGCACGAGTGCCTTCGCAAGGGTGCGGTTGATCGACTGGCTCGAGAGGCTGCCGATGAGGTAGCCGACCTGGTGCGTGGTCACGGGGGTGCCTTCCTGTCGGGTCGCCCTCCAGTGTCGACCTGGCGACGTGGCGCCGCAGCGCGAGACCAGGCCGTATGCCGGCGGGCCCGGCCGGTAAACTGGCCGCCCTGCCCGTCCGTCCCTCTGGAGCACCGCCTTGACCCTTGTCGTCCAGAAGTACGGCGGCTCCTCGCTCTCCGACGCCGACAGCATCAAGCGGGTGGCCAGCCGGATCGTGGAGACCCGAAAGGCCGGCAGCGACGTCTGTGTCGTCGTCTCTGCGATGGGTGACACGACCGACGAGCTGCTCGACCTCGCGCAGGAGGTCAGTCCGCTGCCGCCCGCTCGCGAGATGGACATGCTCCTGACCGCCGGCGAGCGCATCTCGATGGCGCTCGTCGCCATGGCCATCGCCAACCTCGGCCACACCGCCCGGTCGTTCACCGGCTCCCAGGCGGGCGTCATCACCGACGACACGCACGGCCGTGCGCGGATCATCGACGTGACCCCGGGCCGTATCACCAGCGCACTGGCGGAGGGCCACATCGTCATCGTCGCCGGGTTCCAGGGCGTCAGCGCCCAGAGCAAGGAGATCACCACCCTCGGCCGGGGCGGCTCGGACACCACCGCCGTCGCCCTCGCCGGAGCGCTCGACGCGGACGTCTGCGAGATCTACACCGACGTCGACGGCGTCTTCACCGCGGACCCGCGGATCGTGCCCTCGGCCCGCAAGATCTCCCGGATCTCCAACGAGGAGATGCTCGAGATGGCCGCCTCGGGCGCGAAGATCCTCCACCTGCGGTGCGTCGAGTACGCCCGCCGCTCGAACATGCCGATCCACGTCCGCTCCTCCTTCTCCTCGAAGGAGGGCACGTGGGTCGTCCCGAACTCCGAAGGAGACGACGTGGAAGCCCCGATCATCGCCGGTGTGGCGCACGACCGCAGCGAGGCCAAGATCACGGTTGTCGGCGTGCCGGACCACCCCGGCAAGGCGGCGGAGATCTTCCAGACGTGTGCCGACGCCGGCGTGAACATCGACATGATCGTGCAGAACGTCTCGGCCACCGACACGGGGCTCACCGACATCTCGTTCACGCTGCCCATGAGTGACGGCCAGGGCGCGATGCAGGCGCTGAGCCGGATCCAGCAGCACGTCGGCTTCGCGTCGCTCCTGTACGACGACCAGATCGGCAAGCTGTCCCTCATCGGTGCCGGTATGCGCTCGCACCCCGGGGTCTCGGCCACCTTCTTCAAGGCGCTCGCCGACGCCGGCGTCAACATCGAGATGATCTCGACCTCGGAGATCCGGATCTCGGTCGTGACGCGCGTCGACGCCCTCGACGACGCCGTCCGAGCCGTGCACACCGCCTTCGGCCTCGACTCCGCCGAGGGAGAGGCCGTGGTCTACGGCGGCACCGGCCGGTGAGCTCCGCGCCACCTCGCAGCTCACGTCCGACGCTCGTCGTCGTGGGCGCGACGGGGGCCGTGGGCGGCACGCTGCTGCGGCTCGTCTCCACGCGGCAGGACGTCTGGGGAGAGATCCGGCTCGCCGCCTCGGCACGGTCCGTGGGTGCCGTGCGCGGGGTGCGCGACGAGGAGCTCGAGGTCCAGCGGCTGGGCGACGAGCTCTTCGCCGGCGCCGACGCCGCCATCTTCGCGGTGCCCGAGGCCGTCGCACGGGAGTGGGTGCCGCGCGCCGCGGAGCAGGGCGTCGTCGTCCTCGACGCGAGCGCCGCGTTCCGCACCGACGCGGACGTGCCGCTCGTGGCGGCCGAGGTGAACCCGGCCCAGGCGCGCAACCGGCCGCGCGGCATACTCGCCTCCCCCGGGTCCCCGACCCTGGCGATGGTCGACGCACTCGCCGCCCTGCACCACGGGTGGGAGCTGACGGCGGTGCTGGTCACCTCGTGCCAGGCGGCCTCCCAGGGTGGGCGCGCCGGGATCGACCGGCTCTACGACGAGCTCGAGGTCGTCGCGGGCAGCCGCGACCTGGGGCAGCAGGCCGGCGACGTGCGCGCCGCCGTGGCGGACAAGCTGGGGGAGCGCTCGCCCTTCCCCGGCCCGCTCGGCCTCAACGTGCTGCCGTGGGCCGGGGACGTCCGCGAGGAGGGCTGGTCCTCCGACGAGCTGGCGACGGCCGACGAGACGCGCCGGGTCCTGGCGCTCCCGGCACTGCCCGTGAGCGTGACGGCGGTGCGCGTGCCGGTCGTGACCGGCCACTCGATGTCCATCCACGCGACCTTCTCCGGGAGGATCGGGGTGGCGGAGGCGCGGCAGGCGCTCGTCGAGGCGCCCTCCGTCGTCGTCCTCGACGACCCCGGCACCGGGGAGTGGCCCACTCCCGTCGACGTGGTCGGCGCCGACCCGACGTTCGTCGGCCGCATCCGGCAGGCCGCCGGCCAGCCCCAGTCGCTCGAGCTGTTCGTCTGCGCCGACAACCTGCGCCGGGGCGCGGCCGTCAACCTCGCCCAGGTGGGGGAGCTCATCGCGCAGGAGGTCTCTGCCCGCTGACCACGGTGCTCTGCCCACCACCGTGCGCTCTGCCCACGGCGTTTCACGGGCACAGCGCACCGTGGTGGGCAGAGTGTGACGCGCGCGGGTGCCCGCCGTGGCCCCCGCCGGTCCCGTCCCCGCCGCTGATGCCACCACCGTGGCTTGGCGGAGCGCCGTGGGTTTGGTGACGACTTGGTGACGGCGGCGTGTTCCCAGTGTTGCTGATGTGACTGAAGTCCAGAATCGTCTTCGTACCGGAGATGGAGGGGGAGATGGTGAAGGAGCACGAGACCACGCCCGAGGAGCGCTGGCGCAAGCGGCGCCTGCGCCGGATCGTCCTGTTCGTCACGCTGCCCGGCGTCCTGCTCGGCACCGCGAGCATCTCGGCCGCGTACTCCGCCGGGTGGATGTCTCCGCCGCCGCCCAAGCCCGCCTGCACCCCCGAGGTGGTCCCGGCCCCGGCCCGCGGCTCCTTCGTCGTCAACGTCATGAACGCCACCGGCAAGGACGGCATGGCGGCCGACGTCGCGGCAGGCATGGCCAAGCGGAAGTTCCGGATCGGCGGCATCTCCAACGCTCCGGAGACCTGGTACGTCACCCAGCCGGCGGTCGTCCACTACGGCCCGAAGGGACTCGACCAGGCCCTGCTCGTGGCGAGCCAGGTCCCGGGCTCGAAGCTCTTCGAGGACGGTCGGGCCAACACCTCCGTGGACCTCGTCGTCGGCCTCGGCTACACGGACATGGTGCCGATCCCGCCCCGTCTGCAGCCCATCCCCTCCGAGATCAGCGTCAACGTCTACAACACGACCTACAAGACCGGCCTGGCGCAGAAGGTCGCCGACCAGCTCAAGGCGCGCGCCTTCAAGGTCAAGAACGTCTCCAACGACCCCCTCAAGACCCTGCAGATGGGCACCGCCCTCATACGCTACGGCGAGGAGGGTGACCTCGCGGCCAAGGTGCTCCAGCAGCACGTCCCGGACGCCACGCTGAAGAAGATGGACGACATGCCCGGCGCGACGGTCGACCTCGTCATCGGCAACGCCTTCGAGGCGCTGGTGCCGGAGTCCGAGGTGCCCGCCGCGCCGCCGCGTCCGGCAGCGGTGACCCCCACGGTGGCCCGCCCCTGCAGCTGACGGCCGCACGGCATACGGGCTCGTGTTGCCCTCGCGGCGCGGCACGCACCAGAGTGAGGCCATGACTGTGCGCACTGTGGCGATGCTGACCGCCGGCGGCCTCGCGCCGTGCCTGTCCTCGGCGGTCGCGGGCCTCATCGAGCGCTACACCGAGGTGGCGCCGGAGGTGCGGATCATCGCCTACAAGAACGGGTATGCCGGCCTGCTCACCGGCGACTCGGCGGAGGTCACCGACGCGGTGCGCGCCAGGGCGCACGTGCTGCACCGCTTCGGCGGCAGCCCGATCGGCAACAGCCGGGTGAAGCTGACCAACGTCGAGGACTGCGTGCGCCGTGGCCTCGTGCGCGAGGGGCAGGACCCCCTGCACGTGGCGGCCGAGCAGCTCACCCGCGACGGCGTCGACGTCCTGCACACCATCGGCGGCGACGACACCAACGGCACCGCGGCCGACCTCGCGGCGTACCTCCACGAGAACGGCCACGACCTCACCGTCGTCGGGCTGCCCAAGACGATCGACAACGACGTGGTGCCGATCAAGCAGAGCCTCGGCGC
>JAICIN010000111.1 GCA_025924375.1 Dermatophilaceae bacterium
GGGTCTCGATGTTGGCATCTCGTGGGGTGGTGGGCGAGCTTCGGGCCAGTGGCCGAAAGTTCACGCGAGCGTTGCCCGCCCCTGGCGGGACACTCGGCCCAGTGGCCGAAAGTTCACGCCGCGGCTCCCCGCTCCCGCGGGATCCAAGAGGACCTTCCCGGCATGCGCAAAGGGCCTCTGACCTGCGGTGGAGCCAAGGGGACTCGAACCCCTAACCCCCTGCTTGCAAAGCAGGTGCGCTACCAATTGCGCCATGGCCCCGGACGGCCTCCAGGGCCTGGCCTGGCTGCCGGGTGTTCAGTTCTTCGGTGTGTCCGTCGCCTCGTGCCAGAGGTCGCGCTCGGCCCGCTGGTCCTTGAGCTTCTTCTGGACCGCGGCCGCGCCGATGGCGGCGGCGACCAGGAGGAGGAGCTTCTTCATGGGACTCTCCGTCCGCTGAGCTGAGGGTGGGACTGGTGGGCCTAACAGGACTTGAACCTGTGGCCTCTTCCTTATCAGGGAAGCGCTCTAACCGTCTGAGCTATAGGCCCCTGCCATCTCCGCACGCGCCCCCGGGGGCGCGACCGCATGAGGCTACCTCACCGGCATACGGAGCGGCAAAACGGTCCGGACAGCGCCGGAGACCGCCGATTCGCGGGTGGCTCGGCACACCCGGGGCGCGGCCGGACGTGCTGCAACCGGCCCGCCTGCACGCACCTCCTGCCAGCAGAAGGTGCGGCGCCGCGGCAGGGTGCGAAGGCGTGCGTGGCCATGAGGAGCGGTATGCCGGTGGCCCGGGCTCAGTCGTCGGTGAGGGTGAGCTGGAGCCCACCGACGAGCGCGGAGCAGATGTTGTAGAGGAACGCGCCGAGCGTCGACAGGGCGGTGAGGAGGATGACGTCGATGACCCCGATGACGATCGACAGCGACAGGACTCGGCCGAAACCGACGTAGTCCATGATGTCGAACGGCGTGTTGGAGTCCTGGATGACCTGCCCGACCACGCGGTTGATGTCGGAGAAGACACCCATCCCGGAGAGGATCATCCACAGCACCGCGACCATGACGACACCGGCGATGCCGAGTGCGACGGAGACGAGGAAGGACATCTTCATCGCGGACCAGGGGTCGATCCGCGAGACGGTGAGCTTCACGCGGCGGGCTCGGGCCGGAGCGCCGGCGCCCGGACCCACGGGTCGGGTGCCGGCCGCGCCCTGCTGGACCGGACCGGTGCGCTCGGGGCCCTGGCCCTCAGTCCGCGTCGACGTACTCGTCGGACCTGCGGTGCTCACTCGGTACCTCCGTCGATCTCGTCCGCGTCAGTCGCCTCGGCAGCGGACGACGGGTTGTCGTTCACGTCCGACGGTACGGCATCGACCTGCGAAGCGTCGTCACCCGCGCCCGAGTCGTCACCCTCCGCCACCTCGAGGTCCACGGCCCGCTCGGCGTTGCGGGCGACCGCCACGATGGAGTCGCCCTTGCCCGGCGTCGCGAACTTCACGCCCATGGTGCTGCGACCGGTGACGCGCACCTCGTCGACGCGGGAGCGGACGATCTTGCCCTTCTCCATGACGACGAGGACCTCGTCGTCGCTGCTGACCGTGAGCGCACCGACGAGGTCCCCACCGCGCTCGGTGATCTTGGCGACCGTGACGCCGTAGATGCCGCGGCCCTTCGGGGTCCACTCCGAGGCGGCCGTGCGCTTGGCCATGCCGTTCTCGAAGACGACGAACACCCCCGGGTCCGTGCCCTCGTGGATGACGCTCATCGACAGCAGCGAGTCACCGTCTCGGAACCGCATGCCGGTGACACCGCTGGTCGCCCGGCCCATCGGGCGCAGCGTGTCGTCGTCAGCGTGGAAGCGGACCGACTGCCCCTTGCGGGAGACCAGCAACAGGTCGTCCTCGGCAGAGGCAAGGTCGGCGCCCACGAGCTCGTCGCCGTCGCGGAGGTTGACCGCGATGAGGCCGCCGGAGCGCGGTGAGTCGTACTCCGAGAGCCGGGTCTTCTTCACGAGGCCGTTGCGGGTCGCGAGCACCAGGTAGGGCGCCTGGGCGTAGTCGCGCAGGTCGAGCACCTGCGCGATCCGCTCGTCGGGCTGGAAGGCGAGGAGGTTGGCCACGTGCTGCCCCTTCGCGTCGCGGCCGGCGTCGGGCAGCTCGTAGCCCTTGGCGCGGTAGACGCGCCCGAGGTTGGTGAAGAACAGCAGCCAGCTGTGGCTGGAGGTGATGCCGAAGTGCTCCACCACGTCGTCACCGCGCAGCTGGGCGCCCCTGACGCCCGAGCCGCCGCGCCGCTGGGAGCGGTAGAGGTCGACGCGGGTGCGCTTGGCGTAGCCACCACGGGTGATGGTGACGACGACGTCCTCCTCGGGGATGAGGTCCTCGACGGACATGTCGCCCTCGAAGAACTCGATCCGGGTGCGCCGCTCGTCGCCGTACTTGTCGACGATCTCGGCCAGCTCGTCGCTGATGATCTGCCGCTGGCGCTCGGGCCGGGCGAGGATGTCCTCGTAGTCCGTGATCATCGCCTCGAGCCGCTCGTGCTCGTCGATGATCCGCTGCCGCTCGAGGGCGGCCAGGCGGCGCAGCTGCATGTTGAGGATCGCGGTGGCCTGGATCTCGTCGATCTCGAGCATCGCGATGAGCCCGTCCCGCGCCTCGTCCACGGTCGGCGAGCGGCGGATCAGGGCGATGACCTCGTCGAGGGCGTCGAGCGCCTTGAGGAGCCCGCGCAGGATGTGGATGTCGGCCTCGGCCTTGCGCAGCCGGAACTGCGTGCGCCGGACGATGACGTCGACCTGGTGCTCGACCCACAGCCGCACGAACGCCGACAGCGGCAGCGTGCGCGGCACGCCGTCGACGAGCGCGAGCATGTTGGCGCCGAACGTCGTCTGCAGCTGCGTGTGCTTGTAGAGGTTGTTCAGCACAACCTACGCGACGGCGTCGCGCTTGAGGACGAAGACGAGCCGCTGGCCCGTGCGCCCCGAGGTCTCGTCGCGGATGTCGGCGATGCCCCCGACCTTGGCGTCCTTGACGAGCTCGGCGATCTTCTGCGCCAGCGTGTCGGGGTTGACCTGGTAGGGCAGCTCGGTGACGACGAGGCACTGGCGGCCGTGGATCTCCTCGACCTCGACGACCGCGCGCATGATGACGGAGCCGCGACCGGTGCGGTAGGCGTCCTCGATCCCCTTGCGGCCCATGATGAGGGCGCCGGTCGGGAAGTCCGGGCCCTTGATGCGCTGCATGCACGCCTCGAGCAGCTCCTCGCGCGCCGCCTCCGGGTGCGCGAGCACCCACTGGGCGGCGTCTGCGACCTCGCGCAGGTTGTGCGGCGGGATCTGCGTCGCCATGCCGACCGCGATGCCGGCACTGCCGTTGACGAGGAGGTTGGGGAACCGGCTCGGGAGGACCTCCGGCTCGCGCGTCTTGCCGTCGTAGTTGTCCTTGAAGTCGACCGTCTCCTGGTCGATGTCGCGGACCATCTCCATGGACAGCTGCGCCATCCGGCACTCGGTGTACCGCGGCGCGGCGGCCCCGTCGTTGCCGCGCGAGCCGAAGTTCCCCTGGCCGTCGACCAGTGGGTAGCGCAGCGACCAGTCCTGCACCAGCCGCACGAGGGCGTCGTAGATCGCCGAGTCGCCGTGCGGGTGGTACTGGCCCATGACGTCGCCCACGACGCGGCTGCACTTGTTGTAGCCGCGGTCGGGCCGGTAGCCGCCGTCGTACATCGCGTAGATCACGCGGCGGTGCACGGGCTTGAGGCCGTCCCGCACATCGGGCAGCGCGCGGCTCACGATGACGCTCATCGCGTACTCGATGTAGCTGCGCTGCATCTCCGTGTTGAGGTCGATCGGCTCCGTGCGATCGCCCGGGGTGATGGTGGGCGGCTGCTCGGTCATGGGCTCCCTTGTCCTTCGGTCGTTGTCAGGCGTTCGTATGCCGGGTGGTCACCCGGGGCGGTCGGTGCGGTGCCGGCCTCGCGGTGCACCCGGCATACGGTCAGATGTCCAGGAAGCGCACGTCGCGGGCGTTGCGCTGGATGAAGCCGCGGCGCGACTCGACGTCCTCGCCCATGAGGATCGAGAAGATCTCGTCTGCGGCGGCCGCGTCGTCGAGGGTGACCTGGAGGAGCACCCGGTGCTCGGGGTCCATGGTCGTCTCCCACAGCTCCTGGTAGTTCATCTCGCCGAGGCCCTTGTAGCGCTGGACGCCGTTCTCCTTGGGGAGCCTGCGGCCCTTGGACTGGCCCTCGGCGATGAGGGCGTCGCGCTCGCGGTCGGTGAAGGCGAACTCGTGCGGCGCGTTGCTCCACTTGAGGCGGTAGAGCGGGGGCTGCGCGAGGTAGACGTAGCCGGCCTCGATCAGCGGGCGCATGAACCGGAAGAGCAGCGTCAGCAGCAGCGTGCGGATGTGCATGCCATCGACGTCGGCGTCAGCCATGATGACGATCTTGTGGTACCTCGCGCGGGAGAGGTCGAAGTCCTCCCCGATGCCGGTGCCGAACCCGGAGATCAGCGCCTGGACCTCGTTGTTGGCCAGCACCTTGTCGATGCGCGCCTTCTCGACGTTGAGGATCTTGCCGCGGATCGGGAGGATCGCCTGGGTGTGGGGGTTGCGGCCCTGGACGGCCGACCCGCCCGCCGAGTCGCCCTCGACGATGAACACCTCGGAGATCGAGGGGTCCTTGCTCTGGCAGTCCTTGAGCTTGCCCGGCAGGCCGCCGGACTCGAGCAGCCCCTTGCGCCGGGTCGCCTCGCGCGCCTTGCGGGCCGCCATGCGCGCCGCGGCCGCCTGGATCGCCTTGCGCACGATGTCCTTGCCCTCGCCGGGGTGTGCCTCGAGCCAGTGCCCGAACTCCTCGGTCATCGCCCGCTGCACGAAGCCCTTGACCTCGGAGTTGCCGAGCTTGGTCTTGGTCTGGCCCTCGAACTGCGGCTCGCCGAGCTTGACCGAGACCACGGCGACGAGCCCCTCGCGGATGTCGTCGCCGGTGAGGTTGTCGTCCTTGTCCTTGAGGAGGTTCTGCCGGCGGGCGAAGTCGTTGACCAGCTTGGTCATCGCCGCGCGGAAGCCCTCCTCGTGGGTGCCGCCCTCGTGCGTGTTGATGGTGTTGGCGTAGGTGTGGACGGACTCGGAGTAGGCGGTGGTCCACTGCATCGCGAGCTCGAGCGTGAGCTGGCGCTCGGTGTCCTCGGACTCGATCGAGATGACCTCGCCGTGGACCGGCTCGGAGCGCTTCGACCCGACGAGGTGGTTGACGTAGTCGACCAGGCCGCCGTCGTAGCGGTAGGTGACGGTGCGGGCCTTCTGCCGCTTCGGTGCCGCGCTCCCGTCGCTGCTGGCGGACTCCACCTCGACGACGGCTCCGTCGGCCTCGACGTCGAGCTTGTCGAGGTCCTCGTCGGAGTCCTCGCTGGGCTCGTCCTGGTCGATCCGCTCGTCGGTGAGCGTGATGGTCAGGCCCTTGTTGAGGAAGGCCATCTGCTGGAACCGGGCGCGGATCGTCTCGAAGTCGTAGTGGGTGGTCTCGAAGATCTCGGTGCTGGCCCAGAAGGTGATCGTCGTGCCGGTCCGCTCGGAGGGCCCAACCATCGCCAGGGGCGCGACCGGGACGCCGTGGTCGAACGTCATCCGGAAGACGTGCCCCTTCTGGTGCACCTCGGCGTCGAGGCGGCTCGAGAGCGCGTTGACCACCGAGGAGCCGACGCCGTGCAGCCCACCGGAGACCTTGTAGCCACCACCGCCGAACTTGCCGCCCGCGTGGAGCTGGGTGAGCACGAGCTCCACCGCGGAGACGCCCTCCTGCGGGTGGATGTCGGTCGGGATGCCGCGGCCGTTGTCGGTGACGCGCACCCCGCCGTCGGCCATGAGGGTGACGTCGATGGTGTCGGCATAGCCGGCGAGCGCCTCGTCGACCGAGTTGTCGACGATCTCCCAGACGAGGTGGTGCAGCCCGCGCTCGCCGGTGGAGCCGATGTACATCCCCGGGCGCTTCCGGACCGCCTCCAGCCCCTCGAGGACGGTGATGGCGCCCGCGTCGTAGCTCGGGTCGTCGTGCCCGGTCGGGTTCGGCAGGCCGGCCTCCGCCTCGGCGGCGGCGCGGGCCTCCTCGGCCTCAGCGGCGGTCAGGCTCTCGCCCGGCTCGTCGCCGGGCATGGGCGTCTTGTCGGCCTCGGACACGGTGCTCCTTCGTCAGACGGCACAAGCGGGAGGGCGCCGACGCGCGGCAGCCCTCGTGGCACACGACCGCCTGGGACACGGTGGTCGTGGGATCACCTCACAGTTTACCCGTCACCACCGGCAAGGCCCGCCACTGGAGCCCCGTGAAGCCGGTTGTGCGGCGTGTTGGGGGCCGGATCCATGGCGGGGATCACGACCCGGGGGCCCAGCGCGCCGCAGCGCCCTTCGCAGACGACGCCCGGGGACGGCGGCTCACCACTCGCCGGGACCGGCCAGCGTGCGGGTGATGAGGTCGCGGACGTCGGACGGCAGGCCGGGCTCGGCGAGCTGGAGGTCGACGCCCGCGTCGTCGCACCAGACGCGGTATACGAAGGCGTCGGGACGGGCAGTGACCGGCTCCTCCGCGAGCTCGTGGAGCCGCCGGCCGCCGAGGAGCGCGGCCCCCGCCTCGGCGTCGTCACGCGGCAGCTCCGCCAGCGAGAGCTCCCGCTGCTGGGAGAGCCCGGCGAGGCCGCCGCTGCGCCGGACGACCAGCTGCGCGGCGGGGTCGGGCACCCGGCCGCTGCGCGGACCTGGAGGAGCGCTCGACGACGGAGCCGGGGCGGTGGGCGACGACGGAGCGGGCGCCGCGGCCCCGGCCGCCACGCCGACCGAGCGCCACGCGTCCTGCACGGCGGTGTGGGCGGTGGACCCGTCGCCGAAGCGGGACGCGGCGGCGGTGACGGTGAGGCCGGCGAAGGTGGCGAAGTCGCAGTCGGGCCGGATGGCGTCGCCGGTGAGGACGTCGTACCAGACCAGCCCCGCGCCCTCCCACGAGTGGCCGCCGATCCCCGTGGCAGCGAGGTAGAACGCGTGGTTGGGGATCCCGGAGTTCAGGTGCACGCCGCCGTTGTCGTCGGTCGTCTGCACGTAGCCGGCCATGGTCGCCGGTTGTGGGTCCTTGCCGAGCACGGGGTCGTCGTAGGCGGTGCCGGGGGCCTTGAGCGAGCGCAGCGCCACGCCCTTCACCGCGTCGGTGAACAGCCCGGCGCCGATGAGCCAGTCGGCAGCCTCGACGTCCTGCCCCAGCTGCCGCTGCTTGACCATCGACCCGAACGCGTCGGAGACGCTCTCGTTGAGCGCCCCCGACTGGTCCTGGTAGTCCAGTCCCGCGGTCAGCTGGGTGACCCCGTGCGGCAGCTCGTGGCCGATGACGTCCACGGCGATCGTGAAGCGGTTGAAGGTGGTCCCGTCACCGTCGCCGAAGACCATCTGGGAGCCGTCCCAGAAGGCGTTGTCGTAGCGCTGGCCGTAGTGCACCGTGCCGAGGAGCGGCATGCCGTGGCCGTCGAGCGAGTCGCGCGCGAACGCCGTGTCGTAGAGCTCCCAGGTGCTGCCCAGTCCGTCGTAGGCCTCGTCGGTCGCTGCGTCACCGGTCGGCGTGCCGCCCTCCGCCCGCACCTCGGTGCCGGGAAGGCTCTCCGTGCCGTGGGCGTCGGAGATGGTGCGGTGCAGCCCCGGCTGGACGGGGCTCGCCGGCGGCACGGAGGCGGCGGACCTGGTCGTCGCGCCGCGCTGGAGCCGGGACGCCCGCAGCGCCTCGTCGTGGGCGAGCGCCCGCGCCGCCTGCTGGGCGACGTCGGGCCGTGCCCTCGCCGCGAGCGCCTCGAGGAGGTACGGCGGCACGATCCGGCACACGGGGAACCACGGCAGCTGTGACATGGCGCCAGTGTGGTGCGCCTTCCTGACAGTCGCAGGCCGGCGCCCTGTGGGCTGCTCAGCCGTAGGTGTCGCGGGGCCCCGGCCCCTGCGTGCGCCGCGGGCCGCGCGACCACGACGGCGCGCTGGGCCCGACGACCTTGAGCTCCGCGACGGTTCCCTTGCCCACCTCGTCCTCGAGCCGGCCCATGATGGTCGACGCGAGCAGCCGCACCTGGGTCGCCCAGGCGGTGGAGTCGGCCCGCACCGTGAGCACCCCGAGCTCGAAGGTGACCGGGGCGCAGTGCTCGGCGACCTGCGGCCCCACGATGTCGGCCCAGCGCCCCATGACCGAGCCCACCGCGACGTCGACCTTCCAGCCACGGTCGGCGAGGAGTCGGTCCCTCGGGTCGCCGTGGAGGTGCGGGTCGCGGCCGTCGCGACGGGCGCGGGCGCTCGGCTCGGCCCCGGGGCGCCGCTTCCGCACCGGCTTCAGTCCCGGGCGCAGGCCCTTCTCGCGTGCGGCCGCACGCGCCCGGGCCACGGCGGACGCCGCGGCGTCCTCCAGCCCGCGGTCGTCGGGATCCCGGTCGTCGAGATCCTGGCCGGGCACGTCCTCAGCCACGCCGACGCACCTCACCCAGGCTCACGGCATACGTCTCGCCCCTGAGCGACTCCGGGACGTCGGCATCGACGGCCGCGGTGACGAGCACCTGCTCGCAGCCCGCCACGAGCGCCGCGAGCCGCTCCCGACGGCCGACGTCGAGCTCGGCGAAGACGTCGTCGAGGACCAGGACCGGGTCGTCGCGCAGGTCGTGCCGGAGCAGCTCGTATGCCGCGAGGCGCAGTCCCAGCGCGAAGCTCCAGGACTCGCCGTGGCTGGCGTAGCCCTTGGCGGGCAGGTCCCCCAGGGTGAGCACGACGTCGTCTCGGTGCGGGCCGGCGAGCGAGACCCCGCGCTCGACCTCCCGCTCCCGGACCTCCTCGAGGGTGGCCAGCAGCTCGGCGCGCAGCTCATCAGCGGAGGGGACCTCGCCGGCGGCGACGCCCCCCGCGGCCGCGTCGCGCAGCGAGGAACGGTACGAGACCCGCGCGCCGGACTGGCCGGCACTGACCTCGTCGTAGGCCTTCGCGAGGTAGGGGCCGAGGTCGCGCAGCAGCCGCAGCCGTGCGTAGAGCAGCTGCGATCCGACGGTGGCGAGGTGGTCGTTCCAGATGTCGAGGGTGTGCAGGGCGGAGGCGCGCTGGTCCTCGACCGGCGCGTCGTCTGGGCGGGTGCGGCGACGGCCGGAGCGCCGCAGCACGGGCGCCGCGGACTTCAGGAGCGCGCCCCGCTGCCTGAGGATCTTGTCGTAGTCGCTGCGGACGCCGGCCCAGCGCGGCTGGCGCGCGACGAGCAGGTCGTCGAGGAACCGGCGCCGCTCGGCGGGGTCGCCCTTGACGAGCGCGAGGTCCTCGGGGGCGAACAGCACCGTGCGCAGCGTCCCGAGGACGTCGCGGGGCCGCGAGAGGGCACTGCGACCCAGGCGCGCGCGGTTGGCCCGGCCCGGGTTGATCTCCAGCTCGA
>JAICIN010000112.1 GCA_025924375.1 Dermatophilaceae bacterium
AAGGGCGTCCTGCTCTACGGACCCCCCGGCACCGGCAAGACGCTCCTCGCCCGCGCGGTCGCCGGCGAGGCCGGCGTGCCGTTCTACTCGATCTCCGGCTCGGCCTTCGTGGAGATGTTCGTCGGTGTCGGCGCCTCCCGCGTCCGCGACCTCTTCGAGCAGGCCAAGGCCAACGCGCCCGCGATCGTCTTCGTCGACGAGATCGACGCCGTCGGCCGGCACCGTGGCGCGGGGCTCGGCGGCGGCCACGACGAGCGCGAGCAGACCCTCAACCAGCTGCTCGTCGAGATGGACGGCTTCGACGTCAAGACCAACGTCATCCTCATCGCCGCGACCAACCGACCCGACATCCTCGACCCGGCCCTCCTGCGGCCCGGCCGCTTCGACCGGCAGATCGCCGTCGACGCGCCGGACATGATCGGGCGCCACCGTATCCTCGAGGTCCACGCCCAGGGCAAGCCGATGGCCGCCGGCGTCGACCTGCTCGCGGTGGCCCGCCGCACCCCGGGCTTCACGGGCGCCGACCTCGCCAACGTCCTCAACGAGGCGGCGCTGCTGACCGCCCGCAGCGAGAAGAAGCTCATCGACGACGCCGCGCTCGACGAGGCCATCGACCGCGTCATCGCCGGACCGCAGAAGCGCACCCGGATCATGTCCGCCAAGGAGCGCAAGATCACCGCCTACCACGAGGGCGGGCACGCCCTGGTGGCCGCGGCCATGAACCACACCGACCCGGTGACGAAGGTGACGATCCTCCCGCGGGGCCGCGCCCTCGGCTACACGATGGTCATGCCCACCGACGACAAGTACTCCACGACCCGCAACGAGATCCTCGACCAGCTGGCCTACGCCCTCGGTGGCCGCGTGGCCGAGGAGGTCATCTTCCACGACCCGACCACCGGTGCCGCCAACGACATCGAGAAGGCCACGACGATGGCCCGCAAGATGGTCACCGAGTACGGCATGAGCGAGCGGGTCGGGGCGATCAAGCTCGGCCAGTCCAACGGCGAGGTCTTCCTCGGCCGTGACATGGGCCACCAGCGCGACTACTCCGAGGACGTGGCAGGGGTCGTCGACGAGGAGGTGCGCCGGCTCATCGAGTCCGCCCACGACGAGGCGTGGCACGTCATCAACGACAACCGCCACGTGCTCGACACCCTCGTCCTGCAGCTGCTCGAGCATGAGACGCTCGGCACCAAGGAGCTCGCGGAGATCTTCAAGGCGGTCCGGAAGCGGCCGCTGCGCCCGACGTGGCTGTCGAGCGAGAGCCGGTTCCTCTCCGACGTCCCGCCGGTGATGACGCCGGCCGAGCGGGCGGCCGCAGCCAACGGCTCGAACCACAACGTCGAGAGCGCCGACAAACGGGAGGAGACCGCCCGGGCGATCGAGCAGGCCGCCGAGTCCGGCGCGTCCCCGCTGGCGGAGGAGAACCCGCCCACCAAGGTCATCGAGGTCCCCGAGGGCGGGCATGTCGACACCGACGGACACTGACCGCGCCGTCGCCGCCGGGTCCCGCGTCGCCGGGTCCGGCGTCGCCGCGTCCGGCGTCGACCTGGAGCGGGCCGAGGCGGCCGTCCGCGAGCTGCTCGTCGCCCTCGGCGAGGACCCCGACCGCGCCGGGCTGCGCGAGACGCCCGCGCGCGTCGCGCGGGCCTACGCCGAGACCTTCGCCGGCATGCGGATGAGCCCCGCGGACGTGCTGTCGACGACCTTCGAGATCGACCACGACGAGATGATCATCGTGCGCGACATCGAGGTCTACAGCACCTGCGAGCACCACCTCGTGCCGTTCCACGGCGTCGCCCACGTCGGCTACATCCCCGCGCCGGACGGCCGCGTCACGGGGCTGTCGAAGATCGCCCGACTGGTCGACATCTTCGCGCGACGCCCGCAGGTCCAGGAGCGCCTCACCACCCAGGTCGCCGACGCGCTGGTCGACCACCTCGGCGTGCGAGGGGTCATCGTCGTCGTCGAGGCGGAGCACCTGTGCATGTCCATGCGGGGCGTGCGCAAGCCGGGGTCCCGGACCATCACCTCGGCGGTGCGCGGCCAGCTGCGCGACCCCGCCACGCGAGCGGAGGCGATGTCGCTGCTGCTCGGGGGGAAGCGGTGACGGGACGCGGTAGCGCCCCCTCCACTGCCCTGACCGCCCCGCGAGCCCCGCGCCTCCTCGGGACGCTGACGTACGTCGTCGGCTTCATCGACATCCTCACCGGCCTGCTGCACTCCTGGCGCGTGCGCCTGGAGATGCTGACCGAGCTGCTGCCCGGGGCGCTGACCGACGCCGCCGCTGCCGCGACGGTCGTCTCGGGCGTCTTACTCGTCGTCCTCGGCCACTCGCTGCGCCGCCGCAAGCGGCGTGCGTGGCGGGCGACGGTGGGACTGCTGGCGGTGTCGGTGGTCCTCCACGCCGTCAAGGTGGAGATCGGGCCCGCGGTGCTCTCCTTCGTGGGGCTCGTGCTGCTCGTGCGCTACCGCCGCGAGTTCTCCGCCGTCGGCGACCCGACGACGCGGTGGCGTGCCGTGCGGGCCCTGGTCGGCCTCGGCGTGTTCTCGTTCGTCGTCGGCGCGCTCGTCCTGTGGCTCGACCGCGACCGCATCGCCGGGGGGTGGCCAGGGGTCGCCACCGCGCTGCAGGAGGTCGCCCTCGGCCTGGTCGGCGCCAACGGCCCGGTCACCTTCACGAGGGACCGGGTCTCCGACATCGTCGGCTCCCTGCTCCTCGGGCTCGGGCTGATGACGTTCCTCACCCCGGTCTACCTCGCGCTGCGCGCCCCCGAGCCGCGGCCGGAGCTGACGGACGACGACGAGCGGCGGCTGCGCGAGCTCATCGACCGCCACCCCGACTCGCTCGCCTACTTCAACCTCCGCCAGGACAAGAGCGTCGTGTGGTCCCCGACCGGCAAGTCGGCGATCGCCTACCGGGTGGTGTCGGGGGTCATGCTCGCCAGCGGCAACCCCGTGGGCGACCCCGAGGCGTGGCCCGGCGCCATCCAGGCCTTCGTCGCGAAGGCCGCGGCGCAGGCCTGGACGCCGGCCGTGCTCGGCTGCTCGGAGCTGGGCGGCACGGTCTGGGTGCGCGAGACCGGCTTCGCGGCGCTGGAGCTGGGCGACGAGGCGGTGGTGGACACGACGACGTTCACGCTCGCGGGCCGGCACATGCGCAACGTCCGCCAGATGGTCGGGCGGATCGAACGGGCCGGCTATGTCGTGGAGATCTCGCGCGTCCGCGACGTCGAGCCGGGCGTGCGCAGCCGCGCCATGGCCGACGCGTCCGCCTGGCGCGGCACGGACACCGAGCGCGGCTTCTCGATGGCCCTCGGGCGCGTCCTCGACGACGCCGACCCCGACTGCGTCTTCGTCGCGGCCCGGCAGGATGGCATCGTGCGCGCCTTCCTCCAGTTCGTCCCGTGGGGCCCGGACGGCATCTCCCTCGACGTGATGCGCCGCGACCGCACCGCAGATGCGGGCGTCAACGAGCTGCTCATCGTCGAGGCCCTCCGCGCCGCGCCGGCGCTCGGCATCAAGCAGGTCTCCCTCAACTTCGCGGTCTTCCGCTCGGCCCTCGAGCGCGGTGAGCGGCTGGGCGCCGGGCCGGTGCTGCGTGCCTGGCGCCGCATCCTGATCTTCGCCTCGCGGTGGCTCCAGATCGAGAGCCTCTACCGCTTCAACGCGAAGTTCCAGCCGCGCTGGCAGCCACGGTTCCTGGTCTACCCGGGCGCCTCGGACGTGCCGCGCGTCGCGCTCGCGGCGCTCGAGGCGGAGGCCTTCCTCGCGTGGCCCAAGCTGGGCCGGTTCGGCGGGGTGCGGTGAGCGTGCTCCCGCACCGCGCCGACGGCCTGCCTGTCGTCATGGGGGTCGTCAACGTCACGCCGGACTCCTTCAGCGACGGCGGCGAGTGGTTCGAGCCCGAGGCGGCAGTCGCCCACGGCCGCGAGCTGGTCGCCGCCGGGGCGGACCTCCTCGACGTCGGCGGGGAGTCCACCAGGCCGGGGGCCCAGCGCCCCAGCCCGGAGGAGGAGCTCCGCCGGGTGCTCCCGGTCGTCTCCGAGCTCGCCGCCGCGGGAGCAACCGTGTCGATCGACACGATGCGTGCCGACGTCGCGGCCCAGGCCCTCGCGGCCGGTGCGACGCTCGTCAACGACGTCAGCGGCGGGCTCGCGGACCCGGGGATGGTGGAGGTCGTGGCGGCTGCCGGGGTGCCGTTCGTCGTGATGCACTGGCGGGGCCACAGCCGTGACATGCAGTCAAGGGCGTCATATGCCGACGTGGTCGCCGACGTGTGCGAGCGGCTCTCCGCACGTGCGGAGGAGCTCGTGGCGTCCGGTGTGGAGCGCGGCGGGCTCGTCCTCGACCCCGGCTTCGGCTTCGCCAAGCTCGCGGCCCACAACTGGAGCCTGCTCAAGGGGCTGCCCGAGGTCCTGGCCCTCGGCTACCCGGTCCTCGTCGGCACCTCGCGCAAGGCCTTCCTCGGCCGGGTCGGGGTCCCCGAGGGCGGCGACCCCCGTCCTCCGCTCGAGCGTGACGTGGCGACCGCGGTGACGTCGGCGCACGCCGCGGCGCTCGGGGCCTGGGGCGTGCGGGTCCACAACGTGGCCCCCACCCTCGACGCGATGCGCGTCTCGCAGGCGATCCAGGAGGCGCAGTGACCGACCAGATCGTGCTCCGCGGCGTCAGCGCCAAGGGCTTCCACGGGGTGCTCGAGGCGGAGAGGCGAGAGGGCCAGGAGTTCGTCGTGGACGTCGTCATGGACGTCGACCTCGCACCCGCGGGGGAGAGCGACGACCTCGCCGACACCGTGAGCTACGCCGAGGTGGCCGGCGACGTGGTGGCGCTCGTCGAG
Organism: Dermatophilaceae bacterium; assembly: GCA_025924375.1. Classification (GTDB taxonomy): domain Bacteria; phylum Actinomycetota; class Actinomycetes; order Actinomycetales; family Dermatophilaceae; genus JAICIN01. The sequence goes on from JAICIN010000112.1 coordinate 4,844, forward strand.
GGCGAGCCACTCGACCTCATCGAGGCACTCGCGGAGCGCATCGCCGCGGCGGTGCTCGCCCGGCCCCTCGTCGACGCGGTGCAGGTCGTCGTCCACAAGCCCCAGGCGCCGGTGGGGCATCCCTTCCAGGACGTGCAGGTGCGGATCAGGCGAGAGCGGTGCGCGCCCGTCGTCGTGGCGCTCGGCTCCAACCTCGGTGCCTCCGCGGAGACGCTCCGTCAGGCCGTCACCGCGCTGGGTGAGGTCGTCGAGCTGCGCGCGGTGTCTCCCCTCGTGGAGACGGACCCGGTCGGCGGCCCGGACCAGCCGGCATACCTCAATGCCGTGGCGGTGGGGACCACCGCGCTCGCGCCGCGCACGCTGCTGCGCGCCCTCCACGCCGTCGAGCAGGCCCACGGCCGCACGCGGGAGGTGCGCTGGGGGCCGCGCACGCTCGACCTCGACCTCGTCGCCTACGGCGACGCCGCGACCGGGACCGACGTCGTCCTCGACGACCCGGAGCTGACCCTTCCGCACCCGCGCGCCCACGAGCGGGCGTTCGTGCTGGTGCCGTGGTCGCGGGCCGACCCGGAGGCCACGCTGCGCGTTGACGGCGAGGTGCGCCGGGTCGCCGACCTCGTCACCGGCCTGGACACGTGTGGCGTCAGGCCGGTCGACGTGCCGGGGTGGGGCCCGCCGTGGTGAACGAGGGCAAGGGGCTGTCGTGGGTGCAGCTCGTGGCGGTGGCGGTCGTCGTGGGAGGCGCCTCCTGGCTGGGCTGGCGGGTCTACCTCAACGGTGGGCACCTCCTGCCCGCGTCGTCCTGGGTCTCGGCGGTGCTGCTCGGCGTGATGGCGTTGCTCGTCGTCGCGGCGGGGCTGCCCGTGCGGCGGTTCCTGCGGGGCGAGTCCACCAAGTCGCTGAGCCCCATCCGGGCAGCGCGCACGCTCGTCCTGGCGCAGGCGGCCGCGCTGACGGGCGCGAGCGTCCTCGGCTGGTACGCCGCGCAGGCCCTGCTCATCGTGCCGGACCTCGACATCCCGTCCTACCAGGTCACGTTCTGGCAGCTGGTCGCCACCTCGGTCGGGGCGCTCGTGCTCGCGGCGGGTGGCATGGCCACCCAGCGCATGTGCCGCATCGACCAGGACGACCGCGACCGGCGCGACGACGAACGCCGCCCCTGACCCCGCGGGGCGGGCTGCTGGTCGAGCTACATGTGCGGCTGTGGCTCCCTGACCGCGCGCAGTCGGTGTCGACCTACTTGTCGATGTCGCCCACGACGAAGAACGTCGAGCCGAGGATCGCCACCATGTCGGAGATCAGGGCGCCGGGGAGCAGCTCGCGCAGCACCCCGATGTTGTTGAACGAGGCCGAGCGCAGCTTGAGCCGCCAGGGCGTCTTCTCGCCGCGCGAGACGAGGTAGTAGCCGTTGAACCCCAACGGGTTCTCGGTCGCGGTGTAGAGGTCGCCCTCGGGGACCTTGAGCACCTTCGGCAGGCGGACGTTGACGGGGCCCTGCGGCAGCGAGCGCATCCGCTCGACGCAGGCGTCGGCGAGGTCGAGGCTGACGTGCACCTGCTCGAGCAGGACCTCGAGCCGCGCGAGGCAGTCGCCGGCGGTCCGGGTGACGACGCGTCCGGGGCCGCCCGGCGCGAACAGCTCCGGGTAGGCGAGGTAGGGGGCGTCCCGGCGCAGGTCCATGTCGACGCCGGAGGCGCGGGCGATCGGCCCCGAGACCCCATACGCCGCAACGGCTTCCGGGCTGAGGAGGCCGATCCCGCGTGTGCGCGCCTCGAGGATCTCGTTGCCGGAGATGAGCGCCTCGAGGTCGGGCAGGCGACCGCGGACGGCGCGGACCGCGTGGGTGACCCGGTCGAGCCAGCCCGCCGGGAGGTCCTCCTTGAGCCCGCCCACCCGGTTGAACATGTAGTGCATCCGCCCGCCGGAGGCCTCCTCCATGACGGCCTGGAGCTCCTCGCGCTCCCGGAACGCGTAGAAGATCGGCGTGATCGCACCGAGCTCGAGGGGGTAGGAGCCGAGGAACATCAGGTGGTTGAGCACCCGGTTGAGCTCGGCGAGCAGCGTGCGGGCCCAGACCGCCCGCTCGGGCACCTCCAGGCCGAGCATCTGCTCGACGCCGAGGACGACGCCGAGCTCGTTGGCGAAGGCGGAGAGCCAGTCGTGCCGGTTGGCGAGGACGATGATCTGGCGGTAGTCGCGCACCTCGAACAGCTTCTCGGCGCCCCGGTGCATGTAGCCGACGACCGGCTCCGCGGTGATGATCCGCTCGCCGTCGACGACGATCCGCAGCCGCAGCACACCGTGCGTGGCCGGGTGCTGCGGGCCGATGTTGAGCACCATGTCGGCGGTGGCGAGGCCGCCGGCGCCCATGCCGACGGTGAGCTCGCGCGGGCCGTCGGTCGTGGTCACCTCGCCAGTCTGCCCCATGGCGGTCGGGTGCCACCGCGCACGCGCTTGACCGCCCAGAGGAAGTCACCGAAGCCTCCACGCGCCATGAGCGCCGCGTCCGCCGACGCGTCCTCGAGCGCACGCAGGTGGGCGCGGGGGTCACCGGGCGCGAGCGCGTGCGCCGGTGGCGGGCCGCCGCCCAGCCCGAGGCGGCGCAGTGCGGTGCGCTGGTCGAGCAGCTCGTCGTGCTCGAGGGTGTCCATGGCGACGTGGGCGGTGAGGTCGCAGGTGCCGTCCGGGACCGGCGCCACGAGGGCTCCCCGCCGGTATGCCGTGAGCGTGCCGAAGGTGGGCCGCTCCACCTGCCGGTGGCCGTAGTCCACGGCGACGGCGACCCCACTGCGCACCCGGGAGAGCAGCTGCCGCCAGGCGTCGTCACGGGCCAGGCCGACCTCGACCCGGTGGCCGGGCTGCCGTGCGGGCCCGTGGTTGTCGCGCCAGTGCTTGTCGGCCCAGTCGCGTTCCGCGCCCTCGAGCGGGGCGCCGGTCGTCTCCTCGCCGGTGAGGGGGTCGACGCACACCTCGCGGAGAACCCCCGCCGCGTCGACCTCCGCGACGGTGCACGGCACGACGTCCAGCCACTCGTGGGCGACGACGAGCACGCCGTCCAGGTCGTCGAGCTCCTCGGGCAGTGCCGGACCGCCCAGCGCGGTGACCCAGTGGACCTCCTCCGGCAGCGCCTCCGGTCGCGCCACGACGTCGACCCCGGTCAGCTGGAGCGCCGCGCCGGACGATGACAGGTGCGTCAGGAGCTCGCCGCGTCCGGCGCCGACGTCGACGACCGCGCGCAGGCCCTCGCGGTCGGCCAGCCGCACAAGCGCCTCGGCGAGACGGCGGCCGGGGGGCCCCTGGGTCGCCGTCGTGAAGTGGCCCGCGGGGCCGCCTGCCGACCGGTAGAACCCGCCGGCGCCGTAGAGCGCCTGCTGCCACGCGTCGCGCCAGGGCACCGGTTCCACACGACGGCACGCTAGTCGGCGTCCTCGGTGGGCGCGGTAGCGTTCTGCGCGTGAAGCCGCCCGAGGAGCGTCCGGCGCGGCTCGACGTGGGGGTGGTGGGGGCCGGTCGCGTCGGTGCCGTCCTCGGAGCCGCGCTCGCGCGGGCCGGCCACCGGGTCGTCGCGGTCTCGGCCGTGAGCGAGGCCTCCCGCACGCGGGCGGCGCAGCTGCTGCCCGGCACGCCGGTTCTCGCGCCCGAGGACGTGGTGGCGAGGGCCGAGCTCGTGGTCCTCGCCGTGCCGGACGACGCGCTCGCCGACCTCTGTGCCGGGCTGGCCGCCACCGGGTCGTGGCAGGCGGGACAGATCGCCGTGCACACGTCGGGCCGGCACGGGCTGGAGGTCTTCGAGCCGGCGGCCGCGCACCACGTGCTCGGGGTGGCGGTCCACCCGGCGATGACCTTCACGGGCACCGGCCTGGACCTCGAGCGGCTCACCGACTGCTGCTTCGGCGTCACCGCACCGGAGGCGCTGCGGCCGGTGGCCGAGGCGCTCGTGCTCGAGCTCGGCGGCGAGCCGGTGTGGGTCGAGCAGCCCGCGCGACCGCTCTACCACGCGGCCCTCACCCATGGCTCCAACCATCTCGTCACGCTCGTCGCGCAGGCGATGCAGGCCCTTGGGGCAGCGGGCGTGGAGCATCCGGACCGGGTCCTGCGGCCGCTCGTCACGGCGGCCCTCGACAACGCCCTGCGTTCCGGAGACGGCGCCCTCACCGGGCCCGTGGCGCGCGGCGACGCGGGGACGGTGGCGGCCCACCTCAGCCGGCTGGGCGCCCTCTCGCCCGACATCCGACCGACCTACCTCGCCCTGGCCCGCGCCACCGCCGAGCGCGCCCTCGCGAGCGGCCGCCTGCGGCCCGCGGTGGCAGCCGAGCTCCTCGAGGTCCTCGCCAGCGAC
>JAICIN010000113.1 GCA_025924375.1 Dermatophilaceae bacterium
CCGCGCCCACCGACAAGGACCCCCGCGGCCTGTCGCGCCCCAGGGGCGCCCGCTCGCCCCCCCTCCGCGGGGGCGGGCCCCGGGGCCCCGCGCCGGCCGTCGCTCGCGAGCCTGCGGACGGCGGCGCAGATCTGCGAGGGCTGCGACCTCTACCGGGACGCGACGCAGGCGGTCATGGGCGAGGGCCCACCCGGCGCCCGCCTCCTCGTCGTCGGTGAGCAGCCGGGAGACACGGAGGACCTCGCCGGCGAGCCCTTCGTCGGCCCCGCGGGCCGGCTGCTCGACCAGGCGCTCGAGGCGGCTGGCATCCCCACCGACACCGTCTTCCGCACCAACGCCGTGAAGCACTTCCGCTTCTCCGGCACCCGGGGGAAGCAGCGCATCCACAAGAGCCCGAGCCGCTGGCAGGTCGCCGCCTGCGGTCCGTGGCTGCTCGCCGAGCTGGAGCTCGTCACCCCGGAGGTCGTCGTCCTCCTCGGTGCGACCGCGGGCCAGGCGGTCTACGGCCCCTCGTTCCGCGTCGGCGCCACCCGGGGCAGGCTACTGACGTGGCCGCAGGACCGCATAAGCCTCAGCACTCCCCCGCGACATGTCGTCACCACGGCACACCCCTCCTCCGTGCTGCGGTCGCGGGAGCGCGAACGCGACCTCGCGGCCCTCGTGGCGGACCTCGTCCAGGCGGCCGCCGCCCTCACCCCGACCGCCTGACCCGGAGACCCTCACCCCGAGATCCCCACCCGTAACCCTCCGCCGAGACCCTCCCCCGAGACCCTCCCCCGAGATTGGGTGCCCAGACGACAGCCATGACGAGCGTTTGGACACCCAATGCTCATACGGCCCGGCGTACGAGAACCCCGCCCCCGAGATTGGGTGCGCAGACGACAGCCATGACGAGCGTCTGGGCACCCAATCTCCGGGGGAGCCGGAGGGAGAGCAGGGCGGAGAGTCCGGGGGGAGCCGGGCGCGAGAGCCGGGCCGCGGGAGGGCGAGGGTCCAGCGCTAGCGGGTGGGGTCGAGGACCACCTTGAGGCAGCCGTCCGCCTTCTCCTGGAACATGCGGTACCCCTCGGCCGCCCGTGAGAGCGGGAGGTGGTGGGTCGCGAAGGACTCGAGCCCCAGCGGGTCACCGTCCTCCTGGGTGATGTCGAGGAGCTCCTCGGTCCACCGCCGCACGTGGCACTGACCCATCCGGATCTGGACCCCGCGGTCGAACATGCCGAGCATGGGCAGGGGGTCGGCCGCGCCGCCGTAGACGCCGACGACGGACGCCGTCCCGCCCCGCCGGACCCCGAGCAGCGCCGTGTGGAGGGCGGTGAGCCGGTCGACGCCCACACGCTCGCTGACGGCGCGGCCCAGCGCGTCGGGCAGGAGCGACGCGCCGGCCTGTGCCGCGCGGGCGACCGGGGCACCATGGGCCTCCATGCCGACCGCGTCGATGACCGAGTCGGGTCCGCGGCCCTCGGTGAGCTCACGCAGGGTGGCGACGAGGTCGTCGTGCTCGCGCGCGTCCAGGGCCTCGGCACCCCAGGAGGAGGCCTCCGCGAGCCGCTCGGGCACGAGGTCGACGCCGATGACCCGCGTCACGCCACGGTGCAGCGCGACCCGGACGCACAGCTGACCCACCGGCCCGAGCCCGAGGACCGCGAGCGTGCCGTGGTAGGGGACGTGGGCGTACTCGACGGCCTGCCAGGCGGTCGGGAGGATGTCGGAGAGGTAGAGGAAGCGCTCGTCGGGCAGCCCCTCGGGCACCCGCACCGGGCCGAACTGCGCCTGCGGCACGCGCAGGTACTCCGCCTGGCCACCAGGCACCGAGCCGTAGAGGCTGGTGTAGCCGAACAGCGCGGCGCCCTTGTCGTGCTCGCGCACCTGCGTCGTCTCGCAGTGCGCGTAGAGCTGCCGCACGCACATCCAGCACTCCCCGCACGAGATGTTGAAGGGGACGACGACGCGGTCGCCCACCGAAAGGTGACCGCGCGCCTCCTCCCCCACCTCCTCGACGACACCCATCGCCTCGTGCCCGAGGACGTCACCGACCGACAGGAACGGCCCGAGCACGTCGTAGAGGTGGAGGTCCGAGCCGCAGATCGCCGTGGACGTCACCCTGACGATGGCGTCGCGCGGGTCCTCGATCCGCGGGTCGGGCACCTCCTGCACCTCGACGTGGTGGCGCCCCTGCCAGGTCAGTGCCCTCATGCGGCGGCGCGCTCCGGGCCCGGGACCGGTCCGGGAAGCGGGTCGGGGACCGGCTGCGGCCCGGGGTCGGGCACTGGAGAGGGACCCGGTCCGGGCGGGAACGGGTCCTCGTGCCCGGGCATGGGCGGGGGGTCCGGTGTGGTCGGCGGCAGCGTGGCGTGGTGCAGCGGCATGACGACCTCCTTCGGGCCAGTCATGCCCGTCGCCGCGAGGTGCCAAACCGGACGGTCACGCCGGCCGGCGCAGCTCGGGCCCCACCCCGTCCTTCTCGTATGCCGGGTGCCTGCTTCCCGTCTTGCGTGCCGTCGCGAGGTGGCCGCCGAGGAAACCGGCGACGGTGGCGACGCCGGTGGCCGCCAGCGACATCGCGACACCGGCACGGTGGCGACCGCTGCGCCGCGCCATCCACGACCCGGCATACAGGCTCAGGGCCACGGAGTTGAGGTTGGCGTGGACGACGCCCACCCGGCTCTCGGGCACCGTGGTCTGCCGCCACTCCGCGAGACCCGTCAGCGCGGTCGGGACGGCGCAGAGGATCCCGGCGCCGACGAGCCGCTGGGCGGCGGGCGCGGCGGCGCGCCCGCCGACGAGGTCGAGCAGGGACGCCGAGGTCCACAGCCCGATGGGCAGGTCGGTGAGCGCCGGGTGGAGCGCATGGCCGGTGGCGGTGCCGAGGAGGACGTCGCGGACCGGCGGCTTCCCGAGGGGCGCCGACACCCGGCTGACCACGCCGGCCACCCGGTCGAGCGCGGCGGCGCGCTCGATCCGGTGGGTCCACCCGACGGCCACGGGCGCGCCGGGGGTCTCGGACGGGACGGCCGCAGGAAGGTCCTGCTGGTGTTCTGGCATCTGCGTCATGCACTGCGGACTACCCCTGCGGCGCGCGGGCAACCGCGGTTAGCCGCCCTGACCCGCGGGTAGGCGCAGCACCATGACCGCGGCTCGCTGGCTGGCCCTCTACCTCAAGGACCACGACGCCGGCACGGTGGCCACGGTCTCGCTCTTCCGCCGCGCGGCCCGCGGACAGGCGCGCGCGGAGGTCCGCGAGGCGCTGGCCGAGCTCGGCGCCCAGGCGGAGCGCGACCACGCGGCCCTCCGCCGCGTCATGGGCGACCTCGGCGTGCAGCCCAGCACCGTCAGGACGCTGCTGGCCCTCCTCGCCGAACGCCTCGGGCGGCTGAAGACCAACGGCCGGCTGACCTCCCGCTCACCGCTCAGCGACGTGCTCGAGCTCGAGGCGCTCACACTCGCGACGGAGGGCTCGAGCATGCTGTGGCGCACGCTCGAGCACGTGTCACACGGCGACACGCGGCTCGACCAGCACGGCACGACGCAGCTGGTGCAGCGGTGCAGCCGCCGGGCGGAGCGGCTGCGGGCGCTGCGGGACGAGCGCGCCGCGCAGGTCCTCCACGGGCCTGCCACGCCGCGGGCACTCGACGACCCGCCCCCGGGGCCGGCGGCGCACAACGCCAAGAACCGTCCGAGAGAGGATCCCAGCATGGCCACACCCGACCTCCTCGCGGCTCTCGCCGCGCAGCACGGGCGCATCAAGGCGCTGATGATCGAGGTGAAGTCGCACCACGGTGAGGAGCGCCGGGAGGCGTTCACGCGCCTGTGCCGCTTCCTGGCGATCCACGAGGCGGCGGAGCAGGCGTTCATCCACGGCCCCGGTGCGGTCGACCTCGCGGAGGACTCCATGCTGTCACGCCAGCGGATCATCGAGGAGCACGAGGCCGAGGTCGTCATCGGGCGGCTGGAGTCCTTCGACGTCGACTCCAGCGCCTTCTTCAGCCAGTTCAACTCCTTCCAGGAGGCCGTCGTCCACCACGCCACCGCGGAGGAGACCGAGGAGGTCCCCGCCTTCGCGGCGACCCAGCAGCCGGAGGACATCGAGCGGATCGTCGACGCCCTCGCCATGGTCGAGGAGTGGAGCGCCGACACCTCGGCGGAGGCCGTCGTCACCGCAGGCGGCACGTTCGCGGAGCAGCACCGGAGCGCCGTCACGGCCTTCGGGTCCGCCTTCGCCCTGTGAGCCGGCGGGCCCGGGGACGATGAGCCCGCGGACTCGGCTCCGGCGCAGCGACCTGTCCCGGCCGGGGCTGCGCCGCCGCCGCCGCGGCAAGGGCTTCTCCTACACCGACACGGAGGGGCGGCCCGTCGACGCCGACACCCGGCGCAGGATCGAGCAGCTCGTCATCCCGCCGGCCTGGCGCGACGTCTGGATCTCGCCGCACCCCAACGGGCACATCCAGGCCGCCGGCACCGACGACGCGGGTCGCCGACAGTACCTCTACCACCGCGCCTGGACGGAGCAGCGAGCGGTGGCCAAGCACGAGCGGGTCCTGGCCCTCGCCCGGAGGCTGCCACGCCTGCGGCGCGCGCTGGAGGCGGACCTGTCCTCGAGCGGCCTCAACCGAGACCGCGTCCTCGCCCTCGCCATCCGCCTGCTCGACAGCGGCCAGTTCCGCACCGGCGGCGAGGAGTACGAGCAGGAGAACGGCTCCTACGGTGTAGCCACGATGCAGGCGCAGCACGCGCAGGTGCGCGGCGGCGCGGTCGAGTTCAGCTACCGCGCCAAGGCGGGCCAGGAGCTGTGCGCCCGGGTGGAGGACCCCGTCGTGGCGAGGACCATCCGCGCCCTCCAGCGCGGCGCCGAGCCGACCGAGCGGCTCCTGCGCTACCGGGACCGGGCCGGGTGGCACGACGTCCACCCGGCGGACATCAACAGCCGCTTCAAGGACCTCGTGGGCGACGAGTTCTCGGTGAAGGACCTGCGCACCTGGTCGGCGACGGTGGAGGCCGCGGCGGAGCTGGCCGCAGCGGAGGAGCCCGGCACCCTCACCGCGCAGCGACGGGCGGTCAAGGCCGCGATGGACGGCGTGGCCGACCTGCTCGGCAACACCCCGACGGTCGCCCGCGGCAGCTACGTCGACCCACGCGTCATCGAGGAGTACGAGGAGGGCAACACCATCCCCGCGTCCCGCGGCGGGACGGCCGGCCCTCCCACGGACCTGGCGGCGCTGCGCCGGCGCGAGCTCGCCGTGATCCGCCTGCTGCAGGGCGAGGACGAAGGGAACGAGGACCCAGGGGCCGAGGACGACGGGAACGTGGACAACCGTGCCGCGGACGACGGGGACCGCGGGGACACCCGCGGGGCGGACGACTCGTGAGCGAGGAGCGGCCGTGGTGGCAGAGCGCCGTCTGCTACGAGGTCTACCCGCGCTCCTTCGCCGACACCGACGGCGACGGACAGGGCGACCTGCGGGGGATCTGCGAACGGCTCCCCTACCTCCAGTGGCTGGGCGTGGACGCGCTCTGGGTGTGTCCCTTCTTCCCGTCGCCGATGCACGACAACGGCTACGACGTCTCCGACTACTGCGACGTGAACCCGCTCTTCGGGACCCTCGAGGACGCGGACCGGCTCGTCGAGCAGGCCCACGCCCGCGGCATACGGGTCCTCCTCGACTGGGTCCCGAACCACACCTCCAGCGAGCACCCCTGGTTCGTCCAGGCGTCACGTGGGCGGCAGGCGCCGCGCCGGGACTGGTACTACTGGCGCGACGAGCCGAACAACTGGCGGGCGGCGCTGCGCGCGGGCAGCGCCTGGACGCTCCAGGAGGAGACCGACCAGTACTACCTCCACTTCTTCCTGCCCTCGCAGCCCGACCTCAACTGGTACAACGAGGAGGTCGTCGAGGCCATGCTGGGCACGCTCCGCTTCTGGCTCGACCGCGGGGTCGACGGCTTCCGGATCGACTCCACCCAGTGCCTGGGCAAGGACCTCACCTTCGCCGACGACCCCCGCTGCCTCGGGGGCGAGCCCATCAACGGGTTCAACGACCAGCCCTACACCCACGAGGTCCTGCGGCGGGTGCGCAGCCTGACCGACGGCTACGACGGCGACCGGGTCCTCGTCGGTGAGGTCAACCTCCGGCGCCAGACCGAGATCGTCGAGTACTACGGGCACGGCGACGAGCTGCAGCTGGCCTTCAACTTCCCACCGCTCGACGCGCCGTGGGACCCCATCGTGTGGCGGATGGTGGTGGCGGCCATCGAGGAGCGGCTGGGCCAGGCCGACGCGTGGCCGGTCTGGACGCTCTCCAACCACGACCACTCACGCGTACGGACCCGCTACGGCGGCTCGATGCGCCGTGCCCGCGCGGCTGCGGTCCTCGTCATGACGCTGCGGGGCACGGTGTTCGTCTACCAGGGCGAGGAGCTGGGGCTGGAGGACCTCGACCTGCGGCCCTCGCAGTGGCAGGACCCCGACGGCCGCGACGTGTGTCGCGGGCCGCTGCCGTGGGAACGGGAGGCGCCGCACGGCTGGCCCGGGCAGCCGACGTGGCTGCCCTTCCCACCCGAGCCCGGCGTGCTGAGCGTCGAGGCCCAGCAGGGCGAGCCGGACTCGATCCTCAACCTCTACCGCAGGCTCATCCACCTGCGGAAGGGCAGCCCGGTGCTGAGGTACGGCGCGTGGCAGGCGCTCGACCTGCGTCCCGGCGTGCTCTCCTACCGCCGCGACCTCGGTGACGACGAGGTGGTGGTCCTCGTCAACTTCGGGGAGCTGCCCCGGGAGGTGCCGCTCGAGGGTGACTGGGAGATCCACGTCGACAGCCTCGCCTTCGAGGGCATGGGCGAGCGCGCCGCCTACGAGGGACGGGTCGAGCCGGAGCAGGCGCTGCTCCTCGCGCCGGCGACCGACCGGGGACGCTCACAGACCGACGCGCTCGGCGAGGGCTGACGTCGGGAGCCACCGTGCCCGTCAGCGCCGGTGGTCGTCGAGCCCGTCCTGGCGGCCGGTGGTGTCGGGACCGTGTCCACGGCCTCGACGCCCCACGGCGAGCAACGAGAACAGGCCGACGAGCAGCAGGATGATCACGAACAGGAAGATGAGCCAGAAGATCGGGGTGTGCTCCATGGGTCCTCCTCGTGGTCGGGTGCCCGGTGGGGCCCCTGCAGGCGACCCCTACCCAACCGCCTTCCCTTCACGCCCCCGCGGGCACGCGCCGCACGGGTCCGGCGCGCTCACACCCAGGTGCGGACCCGCACCGTGGTCCCCGCGGGCGTCGAGCGCACCTGCACCAGGTCGCAGAGCCGGTTGACCATCCACAGCCCGCGGCCCGAGGCGTCCTGGGTCGTGCCCGGCCGGCGGCCGACGAGCGGGTCGGACACGTGGCCGGTGTCGCGCACCTCGCACACGAGGGCGTCGGGCTCGCGCCACAGCCGCAGCTCCCCGCCGCCGCCACCGTGCTGCACGCTGTTGGCGGCCAGCTCGTAGACCGCGAGCTCGAGGTCGGCCACGTGCTCGTCGCTGACCCCGACGGCCCGTGCGGCGGCTCCCGCGATCCGACGGACCCGGCGGAGGTCTCCCCCGTCGAACCGCGTCGACTGCACCGGCACCTGCGGCTCGGGCAGCTCGGCGGCGAACCAGCGCATCGCCAGCGACGTGCCGTCGTAGGGAGCGGTGCGGTCCCAGCGCTCCCCCGGGAGGAGCACGACCTCGTGGCTGCGCTCCGCCTGGGCGAGGACCTCCGGCGTGAGGCCCTTGACGTCGTACGGACAGCGCAGCCGCAGCGGCGTCCCGGGCCCCAGGGCGAGGTTGAGCTGCGCCTCGTGGAGAGCGCACTCCTCGATCTCCGCGCCTCGCCGTCCGGGCCAGACCGGCTCGCCCACCCCGCGGCACGGCCGGCCGCCGCTCTCCTCGGCGAACCCCAGCAGGAGTGGGATGATGCACGCCGGGTTGGCGCCGAGCAGGGTCATGTCGGCGAACCGGACGGCGTCGGCGTCGGGGCCGAGCGCGTCGGCGATCAGCGACCAGTGGCCGGTCGTGACGGCGACCAGGGCCGGCTCCCCGGCCTCGAGGCCCTCGCGGAGGAACGGCACCGTGCCCGCGAGGAGCTCCTCCTCGGTGCGCCAGAACATCGCCTCGTGGCGGAACCCGGTGGACGTCGCTGTGACGTCTCCCTGCCCGGCAACGCTCATCCCTGCCTCCGGCCGTGCCCCGTCGTGGACCTGTGGAGTCTACGCCGCACCGGGGCATCTCGGCTCCTCCCAGGGCATACCCCAGTGGGCCCGCGCAATGCCGTCCCCACCGGACGAAATGGCGCCGTGCCGGCGCCCCTGGGCCCTCACTCGCGCCGTTTCGGTAGCACGAGACCCCCGGGGCGAGGATGCTTCACTGCGGACGATCACCGCCAAGGAGGCACGATGAGGGTCGCGATCCCGCGCGAGGTCAAGAACAACGAGTTCCGCGTCGCCATCACCCCCGCCGGGGTCCACGAGCTCAGCCGAGCCGGCCACGACGTCTTCGTCGAGCGGGGCGCGGGCACGGGATCCGCCATCTCGGACGACGACTACGCCGCCGCGGGCGCCACCGTCCTCGCCGACGCGGAGGCCACCTGGGACTCCGGCGACCTCGTGCTCAAGGTCAAGGAGCCCGTGCCCGAGGAGTACGACCGGATGCGCCCGGGGCAGACGCTGTTCACCTACCTCCACCTCGCCGCCGACAAGCAGCTCACCGAGGAGCTGCTGGCCCGGCGGGTGACGGCGATCGCCTACGAGACGGTCGAGCTCCCGGACCGCTCGCTCCCCCTCCTGGCACCGATGTCCGAGGTCGCCGGCCGCCTCGCCCCGCAGGTCGGGGCCGAGGCGCTCATGCGGGCCAACGGCGGCCGGGGCATCCTCCTGGGAGGGGTGTCCGGCGTCTACGCCGCCAAGGTCGTCGTCATCGGGGCGGGGGTCGCCGGCATGAACGCGGCCGCGATCGCCCTCGGCATGCAGGCCGAGGTGCTCCTCCTCGACCGCGACGTCAGCCGGCTCCGGCACGCGGACTTCGTCTACCAGGGCCACTGCCAGACCGTCGCCTCCAACGCCTACGAGGTCGACCGGGCGATCAGGGACGCCGACCTCGTCATCGGCGCCGTGCTCGTGCCGGGGGCGCGCGCGCCGAAGCTCGTCACCAACGAGCAGGTCGCCC
>JAICIN010000114.1 GCA_025924375.1 Dermatophilaceae bacterium
GAAGCGGTGGTCGCACGCAGTGCACGCGTAGGCGTACGTCGGCACGGTTCCTCCCGGGTTGGCACTCTGGTGGTTCGACTGCCAAGTATAAGCGCTCCGCGGGGCGTTTCTTCCCGCCTGTTGACGGGTGCCTCAGCTGGGCGGCGACGGGCGGCGGCGCAGCCGTGGCATCGCCGGCGGCAGGAGCGAGCGTCCGAGCTGCGCCAAGGGCCGACCGCCCACCTCGCCCGGCGCCTCCTCGGATGCCGCCCAGCCGGCGAGGCGGCCGCGCTGGCTGACCGCGCGCAGGCGTCGCTCGACCCGCCCCTTGGTCTCCGCCGTGGTGACGATGAGCAGCCGGTCGTCGCGGCGGATCACCGTGCTGCCCTGTGGCACGAACCCGCTTCCGCCCCGCACCACGAGCGTGACGTTCGCGCCCGCGGGCAGTCGCAGCTCGAACACCTCCACTCCGTGCAGCCGTGACTGCGAGCCGACGGTGACCTGGATGACCTCTGCCCCGAGCTCCTCGAGCGGCGTGGACTCCACCGCCAGGTCGATGCTCTGGTAGCTCTCGGTCACGCCGAGCCGTCGCGCGACCCAGGGCAGGACCGGTCCCTGGACGAGGGTGAAGACCACGACGAGGACGAAGACCAGGTCGAAGATCCAGTCGAGCTCCGGGGCACCGACCGTCAGCGGCACGGTGGCGAGCACGACCGGCACTGCACCGCGCAGGCCCGCCCACGACAGGAACGCCTGGTCGCGCCACGCCACCCGGAACGGCGTCATCGACACGAGGACGGAGACGGGCCGCGCGACGAGCAGGAGGACGAGCCCGATCACGATCGCCGGGATGACCTGGCCCCCCATGCCGCTCGGCGAGGCGAGCAGCCCGAGGAGGACGAAGAGGCCGATCTGGGCGAGCCAGCCGACGGCCGTCGCGAAGCCCTGCACCGCGGGCCGGTGGGGAAGGGCCATGTTGCCGAGGACGAGCGCCGCGAGGTAGCAGGCGATGAACCCGCTGGTGTGGACGGCTGCGGCGACGCCGTAGGCGAGCACGGTCAGCGAGATGACGCCGATGGAGAACAGGCCGGAGGAGCCGGTCGCGACACGGCGCAGGTAGCGACCGCCGAGCCACCCGACCGCTCTGCCGAGGACCGCGCCGCCGGCCAGCTCGCCGGCGGCCTGGAGCACCAGCAACCACCAGGGGTCGGCGCGTTCGGGGTGGGCGGCCTGCGTGGCCAGTGCCGTCACGAGGAGCACCACCGGCGCGTCGTTGAAGCCGGACTCCGCCTCCAGCATCCCGGTGAGCCGTCGGGGGAGCGGCACCCGCCGGAGCACCGAGAAGACCGCCGCCGCGTCGGTCGAGGAGAGGATCGCGCCGACGAGCAGGGCTGCGGTCCAGGACAGGTGGAGCAGGTAGTGGGCGGCGACGCCGGTGACCGCGACCGAGACCGCGACGCCGACGGTCGCCAGCACCGCGGCCGGCGCCACCGCCGCCCGGATCCCGTCCCACCTCGTGCTGATCCCGCCCTCGGCGAGGATGAGGACGAGCGCGGTGTAGCCGAGCACCTGCGTCAGCTCGGCGGAGTCGAACTCGATCCCGAGACCTGCCTCGCCCAGGAGCAGCCCGATGGCGAGGTAGAGCAGCAGCGACGGCAGGCCCGACTTGACCGAGAGCCGGACTGCCGCGACGGACACCAGGAGCACGACCGAGCCGATGAGGAGGGCGGGCGTGAGCTCGTGCAGGGTGAAGGCCGTCGGTGCTGCGAGGAAACGCTCGGGCACGGGCCGGTCCTGTCCGTCGGGGCGTGGTCGTGTCGCTAGTCTCGCAGGGTGTCCCGCCTCCTACTTGCCCGTCGGATCGCTGTGTCCGTCGCGGCCGTCGTCGTCGTGCTCCTCGTGGGCGTGGCGATCGTCGGGGTCACGGTGGTGCGTCGCCCCTTTCCGGCCACCACGGGCCAGATCAGCGTGCCGGGACTGGGCGGCAAGGTCACCGTGCTGCGGGACAAGCACGGCATCCCGCAGATCTATGCCGACAACCCGCTGGACCTCTTCCGCGCCGAGGGCTTCGTCCACGCCCAGGACCGCTTCTTCGAGATGGACCTGCGCCGCCACATCACCGCCGGCCGGCTCTCGGAGCTCGTCGGCCCGGCTGGGCTCGACACCGACCGCGTCATCCGGGTCCTGGGCTGGCGTCGCGTCGCGGAGCAGGAGCTCCCGACCCTCAAACCCGAGACGCGCCAGTACCTCCAGGCCTACGCCGACGGCGTGAACGCCTACATCGACCGCGCCGGCTCGACGTCGAAGATGTCACTGGAGTACGTCGTCCTCGGGCAGAAGGTGAAGGACTACCACGTCGAGCCGTGGACGCCGGCCGACTCCCTCGCCTGGCTCAAGGCGATGGCGTGGGACCTGCGCGGCGACTACGACAGCGAGCTCATGCGCGCCCGGCTCGCCAGCCGCATGTCCCTGGGCCAGGTCAACGACCTCTTCCCGCCCTACCCCTACGCACAGCACCAGCCGATCCTGTCGGCCAAGGACTGGTCGCCGGGCCAGGGCGCCGGACCGGGCGCGGGCGCGGCGTCGGCGGTGCCCACCGCGGCGTCCGCCGTCACCGGCCACGCGGCGACGAGCGCGTATGCCGGCGTGGAGCGCGCGCTCGCCGCCGTCCCCGTGAGCGTGGGGCGCGGCGACGGGATCGGCTCCAACTCCTGGGTCGTCGGCGCCGGGAAGTCCACGACCGGCAAGCCCCTGCTCGCGAACGACCCCCACCTCGGCGTCAGCATCCCGAGCATCTGGTACCAGGTCGGGCTGCACTGCCGCACGGTCGGCCCCTCCTGTCCCTTCGACGTGGCGGGCTTCTCCTTCTCGGGTCTGCCCGGCGTCGTCATCGGCCACAACGACAGGGTCGCCTGGGGTTTCACCAACCTCGGCCCCGACGTCAGCGACTTCTTCCTCGAGCAGGTCCGCGGCGACCGCTACCTGCGCGACGGCAGGTACGTCCCCCTGAAGACGGAGCTCGAGACCATCAAGGTCGCCGGCAAGGGCGACGTCACGATCACGGTCCGCAGCACCGTGCACGGCCCGCTGCTCTCCGACGCCATCCCCGACGTCGCCTCGGCGGGCCAGAGCGCGCCGGTCAACGGCCGGGCCACCGCCGGCAGCTATGCCGTGGCCCTCCAGTGGACCGGCCTCGTCCCCAACCAGACGGCGGACGCCATCTTCGGGCTCAACACGGCCCAGGACTTCGAGCAGTTCCGCGCCGCTGCAAGGCAGTTCGCCGTGCCCGCGCAGAACCTGGTCTACGCCGACACCGACGGACACATCGGCTACCAGGCGCCCGGCCTCGTCCCCGTCCGCAGCCGCTACATGAACGCCCCGCCCGGCTACTGGCCGCGGCCCGGCTGGGTCTCGGCCTGGGACTGGAAGGGGTGGGTGCCCTTCGACGAGATGCCTCACACGTACGACCCGCCCGAGGGCATCATCGTCACGGCGAACCAGGCCGTCACCGCCAGCACCACGCCCTTCCTCACCACCGAGTGGGACTACGGCTTCCGGGCCCAGCGCATCCGCGACCTGCTCGAGAAGAAGGACAAGATCAGTCCGGCCGACATGGCGGCGATCCAGGGCGACACCCGCAACGACTTCGCGCCGACGCTCGTCAAGGCCCTGCTCGGCATCGACCTCGAGGGCGACCACTTCACCAAGGAGGCGCAGGACCTCCTGCGCGGCTGGGACTTCACCAACCCCGCCAACGGCGGGCGGGAGGCCGCCGCGGCCGCCTACTACAACGCCGTCTGGTCCGACCTGCTCGACCTCACCTTCAACGACGAGCTCCCCGACGACCTGCGCGCCAACGGTGGCGACCAGTGGATGGAGGCCGTCACCGAGCTCCTCAAGAAGCCCAGGAGCCCGTGGTGGGACAACAAGCTGACCCCCGGCGTGACCGAGGGCGCCTCCGAGATGCTGCGCCAGGCCATGGTCGAGGCCCGGCTGGACCTGACGAAGAAGCTGGGCAAGAACCCCGCCTCCTGGGAGTGGGGCAAGCTCCACCGGCTGACGTTCACCCACCAGGTCCTCGGTGGGGAGGACGTCCCCGGTGCGGTGCGCTGGCTCTTCAACCGCGGCCCCTACGACATGCCCGGCGGCTCGGCCATCGTCGACGCCAACGGCTGGGACGCCAGCAAGGGCTACGACGTCGACTGGGCGCCGTCGATGCGCATGGTCGTCGACCTCTCCGACCTCGACCGCTCCCGCTGGGTCAACCAGACCGGCAACAGCGGACACGCCTTCGACGAGCACTACGACGACCAGGTCTCCGCGTGGATGGACAACCAGACCTTCGCGTGGCCCTTCAGCGAGAAGGCCGTTCGCGCAGCGGCGGGGGACGAGCTCACGCTCGTGCCGGCCTCAGGCGGGCAGTGAGCGCACCGGCTCACCGGCGGTGAGGACGGCGTCCACCGGCTGGTCGTACCCCTCCCGCGGCACGTCCTCCTCGAGCACCTCCCAGGGGTGCACGAGGGCGATGGCGCGTGCCGACGTGCGCGGCAGCGCCCGGTCGTAGCACCCGCCGCCCTGCCCGATCCGGAAGCCGTGCCGGTCCACCCCCTGGGCGGGGACGAACACCACCCGCGCCGACCCGATCGCCTCCCGGCCCAGGTGTGGCCCGTCCGTGCCCGCCTCCCGCCAGTCGAGGTCCATGTCGGGGAGCGTGACCGGGACCATGACCCGTATGCCGTGGCGCACGAGCGCCTCCACCAGCGCCTCGGTGGGCGGCTCGCTCGGCGTGGACTCGTAGGTGCTCACCCAGTCACCGGCCCCGGCTCCGGCGGCCTGCACCGCCGCCAGCCCTTCCGCCGCCAGCCAGGCGGCGTCCGCCTCGCGGTCCCGCGACCCGAGCAGCTCCCGCCGCCTCGCCCGGAGCCGCGCGCGGACGGCGCGCTTGTCCTCGGGAGGTGGCTCACCGGCATACGGGCTCATGGCGTCATCCTGCCTGCCGCGAGCGGCGGGTGCGGCCGCGCGGTGGCAAGTAGGGTTGCTCCATGAGTGCTGACCGACCTTCGTCCGTGACCAAGGCCGTCATCCCCGCCGCCGGGCTCGGCACCCGCTTCCTCCCCGCCACCAAGGCGACGCCCAAGGAGATGCTGCCGGTCGTCGACAAGCCGGCGATCCAGTACGTCGTCGAGGAGGCCGAGCGCGCCGGCCTCGACAACGTCCTCATCGTGACCGGGCGCAACAAGTACGCGCTCGAGGACCACTTCGACCACCAGTGGGAGCTCGAGCAGGCGCTCGAGGCCAAGGGCGACCAGAACCGGCTCGAGCGGGTGCGCGAGTCCGCCGCGATGAAGGTGCACTTCGTCCGCCAGGGGCAGCCGCGCGGGCTCGGCCACGCGGTGCTCGTCGCCCGGCAGCACGTGGGGGACGACCCGTTCGCGGTGCTCCTCGGCGACGACCTCATCGACGCGCGCGACCACCTCCTCGAGGAGATGGTGCGCGTGCGGGAGGAGCGCGGCGGCAGCGTCATCGCCCTCATGGAGGTCCCCGAGGAGCAGGTCCACCTCTACGGCTGCGCCGCCGTCGCCTCCCGCGACGGCGACGTCGTCGAGGTGACCGGCCTCGTCGAGAAGCCCGATCCGGCCGACGCGCCGAGCAACCTCGCGGTCATCGGCCGCTACGTCCTCGACCCGTCCGTGTTCGACGTGCTCGAGCGTACGGAGCCGGGGCGGGGCAACGAGATCCAGCTGACCGACGCCCTCCAGCAGCTCGCGGCGTCGGGCGGTGCGGGCGGTGGCGTGCACGGTGTCGTCTTCCGCGGCCGCCGCTACGACACCGGCGACCGGCTCGACTACCTCAAGGCCGTCGTCAGGCTCGGCGTCGAGCACCCCGAGCTCGGCAAGGGCTTCGGCGAGTGGGTCGACGAGTTCGCGGCGGAGCGGGCCGCGGGGCAGTGACGGGCCGATGATCTCCGTCGAGCAGCACCTGCGGAGGATCCTCGACACGGTGCAGCAGCTGCCGGCCTTCGAGGTCGGCGTCGTGGAGGCGCAGGGCTGCGTCCTCGCCGAGGACGTCGCCGCGCGGGTGCAGCTGCCCGGCTTCACCAACTCCGCGATGGACGGGTATGCCGTGCACGCGGCGGACGTGGGCGGCGCCACGGAGCAGTCGCCGGCCGTCCTCCCCGTGGTCAACGACATCGCGGCGGGCAACACCCAGGCGCTCTCGCTCGCGCCGGGGCAGAGCATGCGGATCATGACGGGCGCGCCGATGCCCCGCGGCGCCGACGCCGTCGTGCCGGTCGAGCTCACCGACGGCGGGCTGGCGCGGGTCGCGGTCCGTGAGGAGGTGCGCGTCGGCCAGCACGTGCGCGAGGCGGGCGACGACGTGCGCTCCGGTGACGTGGTGCTCAAGGCCGGCACCTACCTCGGCCCGCCGCAGGTCGCCCTGCTCGCCGCTGTCGGCTCGGCCCGGGTGCGGGTCGTGCCCAAGCCGCGGGTCGTCGTGATCTCCACCGGCGACGAGCTCGTCGAGCCGGGCCGGGTGCCGGGGTTCGGCCAGGTCGTCGACTCGAACTCCCTCATGGTGGCCGCTGCGGTGCGTGCCGTCGGCGCCGAGCCGTTCCGGGTCGGCGGTGTCCCCGACGACGCCGCGGCCCTGCGGGAGGCGCTCGAGGGCCAGCTCGTGCGAGCCGACGCCATCATCACGACCGGCGGGGTGAGCATGGGCGCCTACGACACGGTCAAGGAGGTCCTCTCGCGTGTGGGCACGATGCAGTTCGACAAGGTGGCCATGCGCCCCGGCATGCCGCAGGGGTTCGGCACCCTCGGCGAGGACCGGGTCCCGGTCTTCACCCTGCCGGGCAACCCGGTGAGCGCGCTGGTGTCGTTCCACGTCTTCGTGGCGCCGGCGCTGCGCGCCATGGCCGGCCGCCCCGGTGCGCCCTGGCCGCCGGCGTCCGCGCAGGCCGTCGCCGCGGAGGGCTGGCGCTCCGTCCCCGGGAAGACCGAGTTCACGCGCGTCACGTCCGACGGCGGGAGGGTGCGCCCGGCCGGCGGCCAGGGGTCCCACATGCTCGGCTCGCTCTCGGCCGCCGACGCCCTCGCGGTCGTGCCACCGGAGGTGACCGAGGTCCGGCCCGGCGACGCGCTGGCCACCCTGCCGCTGCTCGGGGTCGACGCACCGTGACCGAACGGCTCACCCACGTCCGGGCCGACGGCTCTGCCCACATGGTCGACGTCTCGGCCAAGGCCGTCACGGCCCGGCAGGCGAGCGCCGCCGGCCGGGTCCTGCTGTCGGCAGCGGCGGTCGACGCCCTCCGCTCCGGCAACGTCCCCAAGGGCGACGCGCTCGCCGTGGCGCGCGTCGCCGGCATACAGGCGGTGAAGCGCACCCCGGAGCTCATCCCGCTCGCGCACCCCATCGCGGTCCACGGTGTGGAGGTCGACCTCGCGGTGACGGACGACGGCGTGGACATCTCGGCGACCGTCCGCACCGCGGACCGCACGGGGATCGAGATGGAGGCGCTCACCGCCGTCTCGGTCGCGGCGCTCGCCCTCATCGACATGGTCAAGGCGGTCGACAAGCACGGCCGGATCACCGACGTGCGGGTCACCGCGAAGTCCGGCGGCCGCTCGGGCGACTGGGCGGAGGAGCCGTGAGCGGCGCCGACGCAGTTGGCACGACCGCCGTCGTCATCACGTGCTCCACGCGGGCGGCGACCGGCGTCTACGAGGACCGCGGCGGCCCCCTGGTCGTCGAGGCACTGCAGCGGCTGGGGTTCGACGTGAGCGGACCCCTCGTCGTGCCGGACGGGCCCCAGGTGAGCGAGGCGCTCGAGGCGGCGGTCGCGTCGGGCGCCGACGTCGTGCTGACCACCGGTGGCACCGGGATCTCGCCCACCGACGGGACGCCCGAGGCCACGCTGGCCGTGGTGGACCGCGTGGTGCCGGGGGTCGCCGAGGCGCTGCGTGCGGCCGGCGTGGCCAAGGGCGTGCCGACCGCGATGCTCTCGCGCGGCGTGGCCGGTGTGGTGGGCCGCACGCTGGTCGTCAACCTCCCCGGGTCCTCGGGCGGGGTGCGGGACGCGCTGGAGGTGCTGGGGCCGGTTCTGGCCCACGCGGTCTCGCAGATCCGGGGCGGCGACCACTGATGGCCCGCTGGCCCGTCGACCTGCACGGCGTGACGCCGGCCGGTGAGGAGGTCGTGCTCGACCCGCTCCGTCGGCGCGACCGTGAGGAGTGGCGGGCGGTCCGGGCGGCCAACGCCTCGTGGCTGGCGGAGTGGGAGGCGTCGGCGCCGGACGGCGAGCCGCTGCGGCTGCGGTTCGGCTCGCTGGTGCGGCACTACAACGCCGAGGCGCGCGCGGGCCGGATGCTGCCCTTCGTCGTGCGGGCCCACGGGGCGATCGTCGGGCAGATGCACCTGTTCGGGCTGGCCTACGGGTCGCTGCGCTCCGCCGCGGCCGGCTACTGGGTGACGGAGTCGGTGGCCGGACGGGGCATCGCGCCGACGGCCCTCGCGCTCGCGGGCGACTACCTCCTCGGTGACCTCGGCATGCACCGGCTGGAGGTGAACATCCGGCCGGACAACGCGGCGAGCCTGGTGGTGGCACGCAAGCTCGGCTTCCGGGACGAGGGGATCCGGCGCCGGTACCTCCACATCAACGGCGCCTGGCGCGACCACCGGACGTTCGCGCTGACCGCCGAGGAGCTGACGGCGACGTCGCTCTACGAGTACCTGCACAGCGACCACACCAGTCACACGGGCGACACACCGGGCGAGGTCCGAGGAGAGCGGCAGCAACCGGCCTAACGTCGTGCCTGTGCAGCCCAGCAGTCTGATCTTCCTTGTCATCATTGCCATTTGGGCTGCCTACTTCCTCCAGTACTGGGTACGCCGTCGCGA
>JAICIN010000115.1 GCA_025924375.1 Dermatophilaceae bacterium
ACCAACGACCTCGACGTGGAGACCCTCGGCTCGCTGGAGAACGCGCTCCTGGAGTTCCCCGGCTGCGCAGTGGTCATCAGCCACGACCGGTGGTTCCTCGACCGCGTCGCGACGCACATCCTCGCCTACGAGGGCACCGAGGAGAACCCGAGCTCCTGGTACTGGTTCGAGGGCAACTACGAGTCCTACGAGGCCAACAAGGTCCAGCGCCTCGGCGCCGACGCCGCGCGCCCGCACCGCGTCACCTACCGGAAGCTCACCCGCGACTGAGGACGGGGCCCGGGAGGGAGGCCCCGTCGTGACCTGCCTTCTCGCCGGGGCCGGTCAGATCCAGCTGCGGCGCCGGAACACCAGGTAGAGGCACGTCGCGAGCCCGACGATGATCACGGTGCTCGCGACGAGCCCGGAGACCTTCCCGAACCCGGGATAGGCGACGTTCTGCCCGAACCACCCGGTCACGGCGGTCGGCACGGCGATGATCGCCGCCCACCCGGTCAGCTTCTTCATCACCGTGTTGAGCCGCGCGTCCTGGAGCGACAGGTTCGTCTCGAAGATGCTGGTCACCATGTCGCGCAGCGACTCGGTCCACTCCGCGGCCCGCAGGACGTGGTCGTAGAGGTCGTTGTACCAGCCGTCCAGCTCCGCGACGTGCCCGTTCTCGGTGCGGTGGCGCAGCACCGCGTTGACGACCTCGCGCATCGGCAGCACCACCCGCCGCAGCTCCACGAGCTCCTTGCGGATCCGGTAGGTCCGTTCCTGGATCTCCCGTGTCCGGGCGCGGTCGTCGAACAGCCCGTCCTCGAGCGACTCGATCGCGTCGTCCATCTGCTGGATCGTCTCGAAGTGGCCGTCGACGACGACGTCGAGCAGCCCGTGGAGCAGCGTCCCGGTGCCGAGGGGGAGCAGGTCGGCGTTGTCCTCCCAGCGGCTCACGACCTCGTCGACGTCGAAGTCCGGGGAGAGCCGCACCGTGACGATCCCCTGCGGCAGCACGAAGGCCGAGACCCGGCTGAGGAGGAGACGCGACTGCAGGACGCCCCGGTCCGGGCGGTCGACGCGGTCGAGGCGGGTGGCGTAGGTCGTGATGAACGTGTGGGTGGCGTGACGGCTCGCCTTCGGCCGCTCGCTGCGGGCGACGGCGTCCTCCACGGCGTGCCGGTCCAGGCAGAGCTCGTCCGCCAGGGTCCGCAGCGCCGGGTGGTCGGGCTGGCACAGGTCGACCCAGACGAGCGCGTCCGGGTCCGCCAGGCGCTCGGAGACCTCGTCGAGCGGGAAGCCCTCGGCGACCAGCGTCTTGCCGCGCCACATGCGGGTGCGCACGCCGGGTGCCGGGGAGTCGCTCACGGCTGCAGTCTGCCCTAGCGCGCTGAGCGGCGCCGGGGGGCAGGATGGACCCATGCGGCTCGGACTCCAGGTGCCCTTCTTCTCGTGGCCCGGTGCGCCCGGCTCGATCGGCCCGACCTTCGGGCGGATCGCCCGCGACGCCGAGGCGGCCGGGCTCGCGAGCCTCTGGGTGATGGACCACTTCTTCCAGATCAGGTCCGTCGGCCCGCCCGAGCTCGACATGCTGGAGGGCTACACCGCGCTCGCCTTCGCCGCCGGCCAGACGAGCCGCATCGAGCTGGGCACCCTCGTGACCGGTGTGACGTACCGGCACCCGGGCGTCCTCGTGAAGACGGTGACGACACTGGACGTCCTCTCCGGCGGCCGCGCGTGGCTCGGCATCGGCGCGGCGTGGAATGAGCAGGAGCACGACGGCCTCGGCGTGCCGTTCCCCCCGGTCAGCGAGCGGTTCGAGCGGCTCGAGGAGACGCTGCAGGTGGCCCTGCGGATGTGGGGCGGGGACGAGAGCCCGTATGCCGGGCGGCACTACCAGCTCGAACGTCCCCTCAACGTGCCGCAGCCACTGCGCCGCCCGCACCCGCCGATCCTCATCGGGGGTGGCGGCGAGAAGAAGACACTCCGGCTCGTCGCGCAGTACGCCGACGCCTGCAACCTCTTCGACACCGGCCTCGGCCCCGACGGCATCCCGCGGAAGCTCGAGATCATCCGTGCCCACTGCGAGGACGTCGGCCGCGACTATGACGAGATCGAGAAGACCACGCTGGCGCGGCTCGCGCTGTCCGAGGACGGCACGGGAACCACGCCGTCTGGTGAACCGCTCTCGACGGTCGGCGAGGCGGTGGAGCGGCTCGGCCGGCTCTCGGAGGCCGGCATCGACACGGCCATCGTTGGCATGGGCAACGACAGCGACCCGGAGGCCTACCCGCTCGTCGCCGAGGTGGTCCGCCAGGTGGAGCCGCTGCGCGCGCCCGGCCGCTGACTCACGGCCCGCTGGGGCTGCGGCGCCGGCACGCGCTCGGGCGCCGGCTCACCGAGGCGCCACTGCGCCACGACGTGGCAGCGGCCCTCCTCGTACCACGCGAGCTGGACCCGCTCCGCGCGGCAGGAGACCGGCAGCGTCCCGGCCAGCGCGGCGCGCGTGCTCCGCTCCGTCACCTCCTCCGACGCAAGGTCGAGCGTGAGGTGAGGCTCAGGGTCGGGGAACTCACCGGCATACGGCGGGCACTGGGGGAACGCCGCGCACAGGCGTGCCGTGAGGTCGCGGAAGGGGCCGGCCGGGTCTGGCTTCAGGTGGACGACCCCGTTGGGGAAGGTGCCGAGCTCGGCGAGCCGGAAGTCGAACGGCACTGCGCTCCGGGCGATCTCGGCGACCCGCCCCACAGCCCGGGGCGAGAGGGCGGGACCGCTGAGGAAGGGCGCGAGCAGGGTGACGTGCGCGTGGGCGAACGCCGGGTCGGTGCTCACCCAGACGGGGTCGTAGTGCTGCCAGCGGGAGACGACGAAGGCCTCGAGCGGCGGGACCGGCACGAGCAGGACGCTGTGTCCCATCAGGACGGCCGGCGCACGAGGCGCAGGCCGAGGTCGGCGTAGGCGGCTCCGATCGACTCGGGGGAGCGCCGGATCTCGGGGTCGTACCACCGTGCCACGTCGACCGCCATGGACAGCAGCGCGAGCGTGGTGTCGGCCACGTGGTCGACCTCGAACTCGCCGCTCTCGACCCCGGCGGCCACGATGCGCCGCACGATCCGGTCGATGTCCTTGCGCAGGCCGAGGACCACCTCCCGGTGCTCCGGGGTGAGGTTGAGGAACTCGTACTGGACGATGCGGGCCACCCGGTAGTGCTCTGCGTGCCACTGCGCGAAGCGGCCCATGATCGCCCGGAGCGCGTCGCTCGGGGAGGGCGCCTCCCCCGCCGCGGCGGCGAGCAGGTCGCGGGCCATCTCGTGTCCGGCCCGGCTCAGCTGGAAGAGCAGCTCCTCCTTGGAGGCGAAGTGGACGTAGACGCCGGCGGGGGACAGGCCCGCGCGGGAGGCGATGTCGCGCGTCGTCGTGGCGTGGAACCCCTTGGCGGAGAAGGCCTCTGCAGCCGCCTCGAGGAGGCGGTGGGCGGCATCCGGAGCGGTCGGCTCCCCACGCGCGGGCTGGGACATGGTTGACAGCATGCCGCAGCCATCGGAGACTAAGCAAGCGCTTAGTCACCCCCTTGGAGGTCCTTCATGCCCCGCCATCTCTACGGCCCTGACCACGAGGCCTTCCGCGCCTCGGTGCGCGAGTTCGTCGAGCGGACCCTCAGGCCGCGGGCCGAGCAGATGCTCGAGGTCAAGTCCATCGACCGCGACATCTGGAAGGAGGCCGGGAAGCAGGGCCTGTTCGGGCTCGACATCCCCGAGGAGCTCGGTGGCGCGGGCGCGGACGACTACCGGTTCAACGCGGTCGCCGCCGAGGAGGTCGCCGCCTTCAGCTTCGCGGTGTCCTCGTGCTTCGGGATCCACTCCGACGTCTGCCCGCCCTACATCGTCGACCTCGGCACCCAGGAGCAGAAGGAGCGCTGGCTGCCGGCGATGGCCAACGGCGACAAGATCTGCGCCATCGCGATGACCGAGCCCTCCGGGGGCTCCGACCTCGCCGCCCTGCGGACGACCGCGGTCCGCGACGGTGACCACTGGATCCTGAACGGATCGAAGACCTTCATCACCAACGGCTACCAGGCCGACCTCGTCATCGTCGCCGCGCGCACCGACCCCTCGAAGGGCGCCAAGGGGATCACCCTCTTCATGGTCGAGGACGGCATGGACGGCTTCAGCCGCGGCCGCAAGCTGGACAAGGTCGGGCAGGAGGAGTCCGACACCGCGGAGCTGTTCTTCGAGGGGGTCCGCGTGCCCGACGCCAACCGGCTGGGCGAGGAGGGGATGGGCTTCGTCGCGATGATGCAGCGCCTCCCCCAGGAGCGGGTCGGCGCCGCCGTCGCCAACACGGCCCACGCCTTCCAGATCCTGCGGGAGACCATCGAGTACACCAAGGACCGCAAGGCGTTCGGCCAGCCGGTGGGGTCGTTCCAGCACAACAAGTTCAAGATCGCCGAGCTGGTGACGAAGCTCGAGGTGACCCAGGCCTACGTCGACGACTGCATCCAGGCCCATGCCGAGCGGAAGCTCTCCCCGGTCGACGCCGCCAAGGCGAAGTGGTGGTCCGCGCAGGTCCAGAACGACGTCCTCGACGAGTGCGTCCAGCTCTACGGCGGCTACGGCTTCATGAACGAGTACCGCGTCGCGCGCGCGTGGCGAGACGCCCGGGTCTCGAAGATCTGGGCGGGGTCGAACGAGATCATGAAGGAGCTCATCGGCCGCGACCTCGGCCTGTGAGCATGGGAGCGCACGAGGGCCGCGTCGCCATCGTCACGGGCGCCTCCCGTGGCATCGGCTTCGGCATCGCGGAGCGGCTGGTCGCCGAGGGCGCGCGGGTCGTCGTCACGGGGCGCCGGCCGGAGGCGCTTGCGGAGGCGGTCGAGCGCCTCGGCGGACGCTCGAAGGCCCTCGGCATCCCCGGCAACGCCGCGGACGAGGCGCACCAGGACGAGGTCGTCGCGGCGGCGCGCGAGACGTTCGGGCGGCTGGACCACCTCGTCAACAACACGGGCATCAACCCCGTCTACGGCCCGATCCTCGACGCGCCGCTGGAGGCGGCGCGCAAGATCCTGGAGGTCAACGTCCTGGCGGCGTTCGGCTGGACGCAGAAGGCGGTCCGCGGCGGGCTGGGTGCCTCCGGCGAACCCGGTGCGGTCGTCAACGTCGCGTCGATCGCGGGCCTGGGCGCCACTGGCGCCCTGGGCTGGTATGCCGTGAGCAAGGCTGCGCTGATCCACCTCACCGTCGAGCTGGGGTACCAGCTCGGGCCACAGGTGCGGGTCAACGCCGTGGCGCCGGCGATCGTCAAGACGCAGTTCGCGTCGGCCCTCTACGAGGGTCGGGAGGAGCAGGTCGCCCGCGCCTACCCCCTGAAGCGGCTCGGCGCCCCCGAGGACGTCGCCGGCGCGGTGTCGTTCCTGCTCTCCGACGACGCCTCGTGGGTGACCGGCCAGACCCTCGTCGTCGACGGCGGCGTCACGCTCGGTGGAGCGCTCTGACCACCTGATCCTCCGAGACCGTGCCGTCCCATCCGGACGGCGTCGAGTCAGCCCGCCGCGAGCCGCTCCAGCACGTCGTCCAGGGCGTCGTAGGACGACTGCAGGCCGCCCTCCATCCCGGAGGCGATGACCGCGTCGACCGTCGCGGGGGAGTCGTAGGTGATCGAGGCGCGCAGCTCCGTGACGCCCTCGTGCTCGGTCAGCGACGTCTCGACGAGCGCCGGCAGGCTGCCGATGTTGTCGAACACCTCGGTGTGCACCATCCGGCCCGGTGGGTCGAGCTCGCGGTACTCCCCGGAGAACGAGACGGTCGTTCCGTCGGGGGTGACCTGTGCGAAGTGCCAGCGGCCCCCGACGCGCAGGTCGACCTCGCACGTGGTCACCTCGCCGTGGCCGGAGCCCCACCACTGCCGGATGTGCTCCGGCTGCGTCAGCGCGGCGAACACGAGCTCGGCGGGTGCTCGGAACCTGCGGGTGATGACGAGCTGGTCGTCCCTGCGGTCGACGGTGGCCCGGTCGTGCGTGCTGGACGTGGTGTCGTTCATGGCTTCTCCTCGTCGGGAGCGGGGTCCGACGACCCCTGGATGCGGGTGAGGTAGGTGTCGAGCCGGTCGAGGTTGCCCTCCCAGTGGCGGCGGTAGTCGTCCAGCCACGCGTTGGCGTCCTTCAGGGGGGAGGCGGTGATCCGGCAGTTCCGGCGCTGCCCGTCCCGGCTCTTGGTGACCAGGCCCGCGCGCTCGAGCACGGAGAGGTGCTTGGAGATCGCGGGCAGGCTCATGGCGAACGGCTCGGCCAGCTCGCCCACCGTCGACTCGCCCTCGGCGAGGCGCTCGAGGATCGCCCGCCGGGTGGGGTCCGCCAGGGCGGCGAAGGTCGTGCTGAGCTGGTCGTGGTCCATATCCCTTAACCGTCCGGTTAATTAACTGCACCGGAAACTATCGTCGCGTGCGCCCGCGCTGTCAAGAGCGCGGCGCGTAGTGTCGCCGCCGTGACGGCAGAGCACGGCGGTGACCTCACACCATGGCTCCGGGCCGCTCTCAGGGTGCCCAACCACCTGTACGACTACGGCTTCGGAGCGGCTCTCGGGCACCGGTTCCTGCGGTTGACGCACACCGGGCGGCGCAGCGGCCGACGGTTCCACGTCGTCCTCGAGGTGCTCCGCTACGACGCTGTGTCGGGCGAGGCCGTCGTCGTCTCCGGCTTCGGCCGGGCCTCCGACTGGCTGCGGAACCTGCGCGCCGGGGGCCCCCTGGAGGTGGACTTCGGGCACGGACCCCGCCCCGCGGCATACCGGGTCCTGGCGCTCGAGGAGGCGGAGGCGACGTTCACGGGCTATCTGGGTCGGCACCGCCTCATCAGGCCCCTGCTCCGCCCCGTGCTGACCGCCCTCCTCGGCTGGCGCTACGACGGGTCGCCGGAGGCCCGTCGGCGGATGCTCGAGGAGCTGCCGCTCGTGGCGCTGCGGCCGGCTCGGTCGCGGTCGAGGAGGACCGGCGTCGGTCAGTCGAGCGGCCCGCCGGCGACGTAGATCACCTGCCCGCTGACGAAGCCCGCCTCCTCGCTGCAGAGGAACGAGACCGTGGCGGCGATGTCCTCGGGCTGGCCGACCCGCTGGACCGGGATCTGCTCCGCGGAGTGGGCGATGAAGTCCTCGAAGGGGACACCGATCCGCTCCGCGGTGGAGCGCGTCATGTCGGTCTGGATGAACCCCGGCGCCACGGCGTTGGCCGTGACGCCGAACCTGCCCAGCTCGATGGCGAGCGTCTTCGTGAAGCCCTGCATGCCCGCCTTTGCTGCGGAGTAGTTGGCCTGCCCGCGGTTGCCCAGCGCGGAGCTCGAGGACAGGTTGACGATCCGGCCCCACTTCTCCTGGGTCATGAACGACTGGGTGGCCCGGGTCATGAGGAAGGCGCCCCGCAGGTGCACGCCGAGCACCGCGTCCCAGTCGTCCTCGGTCATCCTGAAGATGAGGTTGTCCCGGATGATGCCGGCGTTGTTGACGAGGACCGTCGGCGCACCGAGCTGCTCGGCGACCCGCGTGACGGCGGCCTCGACCTGGTCGGCCCTGGACACGTCGACCCCCACCGCCAGCGCGGTGCCACCCGCGGCGCGGACCGCCTCCACTGTGCCGGCGCACGCACCCTCGTCGAGGTCGAGCACGGCGACCTGGTGGCCGTCCCGGGCGAGGCGGGCGGCGGTCGCGGCTCCGATGCCGCGAGCCGCGCCGGTGACGATCGCGACGCGCGAGGTGCTCATGGGTCCTCCTGGGTACGGCCGTCGTGGGGTGGTGTGCGCGCAGTCTACGGAGCCGACCGGGGCACGACGGCAGCGCAGCACCAGTCTCGATGCGAGCCGGGGGCACTGCCACGGATAGGGTGCCGGACATGGAGATCTGGCCCGGCCATCCGTACCCGCTCGGCGCCACCTATGACGGGACCGGGGTCAACTTCGCGCTGTTCTCCGAGGTTGCGGAGCGCGTCGAGCTGTGCTTCGTCGACGACGACGGCGCCGAGACCCGGGTCGACCTGCCCGAGGTCGACGCGTTCGTCTGGCACGGCTACGTCGCCGGCATCCAGCCGGGCCAGCGCTACGGCTTCCGGGTCCACGGGCCCTACGACCCGTCACAGGGGCAGCGGTGCAACCCCAGCAAGCTGCTCCTCGACCCCTACGCCAAGGCCGTCCACGGCCAGAGCGACGGCGACGAGTCCCTGTTCTCCTACCACTTCGCCGACGCCGGCAAGGGCGGTGCCGGCGACCTGAACACCGCTGACAGCCTGGGCCACACGATGCTGTCGGTCGTCGTCAACCCGTTCTTCGACTGGGGCCAGGACCGCCCCCCGAGCCACGAGTACCACGAGACGGTCATCTACGAGGCGCACGTCAAGGGGCTCACGGAGCTGAACCCCGCGATCCCCGAGGAGATCCGCGGCACGTATGCCGGCATGGCGCACCCGGCCACCATCGCGCACCTCTCCGACCTCGGGATCACCGCGGTGGAGCTGATGCCGGTGCACCAGTTCGTGGACGACTCGACCCTGCGCGAGAAGGGCCTGTCGAACTACTGGGGCTACAACACGATCGGGTTCCTCGCGCCCCACAACGGCTACGCGGCATACGGCACCCGCGGCGAGCAGGTCCTCGAGTTCAAGGCCATGGTCAAGGCCCTCCACGAGGCCGGCATCGAGGTCATCCTCGACGTCGTCTACAACCACACCGCCGAGGGCAACGAGCTCGGCCCCACCCTCTGCTTCCGCGGCATCGACAACGCCGCCTACTACCGCCTCGTCGACGGCGACGCCTCGCACTACTCCGACACGACCGGCACCGGGAACAGCCTGCTCATGCGGCACCCGCACGTGCTGCAGCTGATCAT
>JAICIN010000116.1 GCA_025924375.1 Dermatophilaceae bacterium
GCCCGTCACGCCGGGGCCGGGTCGACGCCCGGCGCACCCTGCGCGCGGAGCTGCGCCAGCTGGGCGAGCCGGGCCGCGTCGCGTGGCGCCAGCGGGGTCGCCGCGCCCGGCGGGTCGTCCTCCTCGTCGACGTGTCCGGATCGATGAGCGCCTACTCCGACGCGCTGCTGCGGCTCGCCCACGCCTACACCCGGGCCGGTCTGCCCGTCGAGGTGTTCACCCTCGGCACCCGGCTCACCCACGTGACCCGGTACCTGCGCCAGCGCGACCCCGAGCGGGCGCTCGTCGCCGCGGGCTCCGCGGTGCCGGACTGGTCGGGAGGCACGCGGCTGGGCGAGGGGCTGCGGGCCTTCCTCGACCGCTGGGGGCGCCGCGGCATGGCGCGCGGCGCGGTCGTCGTGGTCCTCAGCGACGGCTGGGAGCGCGAGCGGCCCGAGGAGCTCGGCGAGCAGATGCGCCGACTCCGGGCCCTCGCGCACCGGGTCGTCTGGGTCAACCCGCACCGGGGCAAGGTGGGCTACCAGGCCGTGCAGCAGGGCATCGTCGCCGTCCTGCCCCACGTCGACGACTTCGTCGCGGGCCACTCGATGGCGACGTTCGAGGAGGTCCTGGAGGTGGTGGCGCGTGCGTGACGTCCTGCCGAGCCTGCTGCGCTGGTGGCAGTCCGGTGAGGAGGTGGGCGTCGGGACCGTCGTGGCGACGTTCCGCTCGGCGCCGCGCTCGCCGGGCGCGGCCATGCTCGTCGGCCCCGGCGGCGAGGCGGTCGGCTCGGTCTCGGGCGGCTGCGTCGAGGGCGCGGTCTACGAGCTCGCCCAGGAGGTGCTCACCGGGCGCGCGCCGGTCCTGCAGCGCTACGGCGTCAGTGACGAGGACGCGTATGCCGTGGGCCTCACCTGCGGTGGGATCCTCGACGTCTTCGTCGAGAAGGTCAGCCGCGAGACCTTCCCGGAGCTCGGCGACGTCGCCGCCGACATCGACGGCGGGCGCCCGGTCGCGGTCGCGACGGTGGTGGAGCACCCCGACCCCGCCCGGGTCGGCCGGCGCCTCGTCGTCCACCCCGAGGAGGACGACTCCACTTCCCCCGCGGTGACCGGCAGCCTCGGCAGCAGCCGCGCAGACGACGCCGTGACCGACGACGCCAGGGGGCTGCTGGCCTCCGGTCGCAGCGACACGCTCACCTACGGCCCCGACGGCGAGCGCCGTGGCGAGGGCATGCGGGTCTTCGTCTCGTCCTACGCACCGGCGCCGCGGATGCTCGTGTTCGGCGCCATCGACTTCGCGGCCGCCGTCGCCCAGGTCGGCCACTTCCTCGGCTACCACGTCACCGTGTGCGACGCCCGGCCCGTCTTCGCGACGGCGACCCGCTTCCCGTCGGCCGACGAGGTCGTCGTGGACTGGCCGCACCGCTACCTGCACGGCGAGGCGGAGGCCGGACGGCTCGACGAGCGCACGGTCGTCTGCGTGCTGACCCACGACCCGAAGTTCGACGTGCCGCTGCTCGAGGTCGCGCTGCGGCTGCCCTCCCTCGCGTACGTCGGCGCCATGGGGTCGCGCCGCACCCACGACGACCGCCTCGCGCGGCTGCGGGAGAGCGGGCTCGGCGAGGCCGAGCTGTCGCGGCTCTCCTCCCCGATCGGCCTCGACCTCGGTGCCCGCACGCCGGAGGAGACGGCCGTGAGCATCGCGGCAGAGATCATCGCGCTGCGCTGGGGCGGCCGCGGCGACCGGCTCGCCGAGCGCGGCGGCCCGATCCACCACCACGTCCCGACCCGGCCCGCGACGGCCCGCGACGGGTCCCCGGTGCCGGCCGACCGGCATACCGGCCTTGCCACCACGGGCGGGGCGCCCGCGGCGACCACGGGCAGTGCGCCCACCTCACAAAGGAGTGACGGATGACCCGCATCAGCGTCAGAGTCGACGGAGTGGACTACACCGACGAGGTGGAGCCGCGCACGCTCCTCGTGCACTACCTGCGCGAACAGCTCGGCAAGACCGGGACGGTCGTGGGGTGCGACACGAGCAACTGCGGAGCGTGCACGGTGCACCTCGACGGCCGGAGCGTGAAGTCGTGCAACGTCCTGGCCGTGCAGGCCGACGGGCACGAGGTCACGACCATCGAGGGGCTCGCCACCGGTGGCGAGCTGCACCCGGTGCCGCAGGCGTTCCACGAGTGCCACGCGCTCCAGTGCGGCTACTGCACGCCCGGGATGATCATGCAGGCGGTCGACGTCCTGCGCGAGAACCCTGACCCCAGCGAGGAGGAGATCCGGCTCGGGCTCGAGGGGAACCTGTGCCGGTGCACCGGCTACCACAACATCGTGCGCGCGGTGCGGCAGGCCGCCGGCGCCCGGGAAGGGGCGCAGGCATGACCGTCACCGAGCAGCCGGCCCAGGCCCCCGAGGTCGGCAGGGCGCGGCTGCGCAAGGAGGACGCGCGGCTCATCACCGGCCGCACCCGGTGGACCGACAACATCGTGCTGCCGGGCATGCAGCACCTCGCGATGGTCCGCAGCCCCTTCGCGCACGCCCGGATCACCGGCCTGGACGCCTCGGCGGCGAAGTCCGCGCCGGGCGTCGTGGCGGTGCTGACCGGCGCCGACGTCAAGGACGTGCAGGGAGCGCTGCCCAACGCCTGGCCCGCGAGCGACGACCAGAAGACGCCGGCGCACCCCTCGATCGCCGTCGACGAGGTGGCCTTCGCCGGCGAGGTCGTCGCCGTCGTCATCGCGCGCTCGGCGGCGGCCGCCCGCGACGCCGCCGAGCTCGTCGACGTGGACTACGAGGAGCTGCCCCCGGCGCTGGAGCTCAAGGCCGCCGCCGCCGACGAGGTGCTCGCCCACCCCGACCTCGGGACCAACGTCAGCGCCGTCTGGACGTTCGACTCGCAGGAGAAGGGCACCGGGGGCAGCGCCGACGAGGCGATCGCCGCGGCGCGCGCGGACGGGGTCGTCATCGAGCGGGAGTACCGCCAGCAGCGGCTCATCCCGGCGTTCATGGAGCCCCGCTCCGTCGTGTGCGACCCCACGGGCGAGCAGCTGACGGTCTGGACCTCCACGCAGGTGCCGCACTTCGTCCGGATCTTCGTCGCGGCCGTGCTCGGCATCCCGGAGAGCAAGGTGCGCGTCATCGCCCCCGACGTGGGCGGCGGGTTCGGCGGGAAGCTTCAGTTCACTCCGGAGGAGGTCATCACCGTCCTCGCGGCACGCCACACCGGCAAGCCCTGCAAGTACACCGAGACGCGCAGCGAGTCGCTGCTCTCCGGCCACCACGGGCGCGACCAGTGGCAGAGGCTCACCCTCGCCGCGACGAGGGACGGGCGGGTCACGGGCCTGAAGGTGGAGCTGCTCGCCGACATGGGCGCCTACCTCGGGCTGGTGACGTCCTTCATCCCGATGCTCGGCGCGCTGATGTACAACGGGATCTACAAGCTCCCGGCCTACCACTTCACCTGCACCAACGTGCTGACCAACAAGACCTGGACGGACGCCTACCGCGGCGCCGGCCGGCCGGAGGCGACGTTCGCCATCGAGCGGCTCATGGACGAGCTCGCCGCAGAGCTCGGCATGGACGCCCTCGAGGTCCGTGAGAAGAACTGGATCACCCACGAGGAGTTCCCCTTCCACACGGTCGCGGGCGTCACCTACGACTCGGGCAACTACGAGGCCGCGACGGCCCGGGCGAGGGAGCTGTTCGACTACGAGGCCCTGCGCCGCGAGCAGCGGGAGCGCCGCGACCGCAAGGACCCGGTCCAGCTGGGCATCGGGGTCTCGACGTTCACCGAGATGTGCGGCCTGGCACCGTCGCGGTGGATGGGCGAGCAGCGCTACGCCGCCGGTGGCTGGGAGCACGCCGAGGTCCGGATGCTGCCGACCGGCAAGGTCGAGGTCGTCACCGGCACCTCGCCCCACGGGCAGGGCCACGAGACGGCGTGGAGCCAGATCGCAGCCGACCGGCTCGGGGTCCCGTTCGAGGACGTCGAGGTGCTCCACGGCGACACGGCGATCGCCCCGCGTGGTCTCGACACCTACGGCTCGCGCTCGCTCGCGGTCGGCGGCCAGGCGGTCGTCATGGCGGCCGACCGGGTCGTCGAGAAGGCGAAGCCCCTCGCGGCGCACATGCTCGAGGCGGCGGTGGACGACCTGGAGTTCACCGGTGGGCGGTTCGCCGTCCGCGGCACCGACAAGGGCGCGACGATCCAGGAGGTCGTCTGGGCGGCGTTCACCTCCCACGACCTGCCCGAGGGCATGGTGCCGACCCTGGACGCCGAGGCGACCTACGACCCCGACAACTTCTCCTTCCCCCACGGCACCCACCTGTGCGCCGTCGAGGTCGACACCGAGACGGGGCAGGTGCGTATGCGCCGCTACGTCTCGGTGGACGACGTCGGGGTCGTGGTCAACCCGTTGATCGTCGCCGGGCAGATGCACGGCGGGCTCGTCCAGGGCATCGCGCAGGCGTTGTGGGAGGAGGCGGTCTACGACGAGCAGGGCACGCTGGTGACCGGCTCGTTCGTCGACTACACGCTGCCCACCGCGGCCGACACCATCAGCTTCGTCAACGACAACACCGTCACGCCGGCGGTCGGGACGGCCCTGGGCGCCAAGGGAGTCGGCGAGGCGGGCACGATCGCGTCGACGCCGGCCGTCGTCAACGCCGTCGTCGACGCCCTCCGGCCGCTCGGCATCCACGACGTGCAGATGCCGTGCACCCCGGAGCGGGTGTGGAACGCCATCCGCTCGGCGGGCGAGAACCAGGCGGAGCCCACCACGCAGCAGGCGCAGGAGCACTTCGAGCCCGGTGCCCCCAACCAGGACCCCACCGCCGGTCATGCCGGCACCCCGGAGAAGGGAGCGGGCCAGTGATCCCCGCGGCATTCGACTACGTCGCGCCGACGTCGCTCGACGAGGCGCTCCAGGCCCTCGGGTCGGGCGACGACGTCAAGGTGATCGCCGGAGGGCAGAGCCTGCTGCCGATCCTGCGCATGCGGCTGAACGCGCCGGAGCGGCTCGTCGACCTCGGCAGGATCGAGGAGCTGCGTGGCGTCAGCGAGGAGGGCGACAGCCTCGTCATCGGCGCGATGACGACCTACTCCGACGTGCTCGACAGCGACCTCGTCCGGCAGCACGCGGCCTTGCTGCACAAGGCGATCCGCGAGGTGGCCGACCCGCAGATCCGTCACCGCGGGACCGTGGGCGGGGCCCTCGTCCACGCCGACCCCGCCGGTGATGTCGGCGCCCCCGCGTTGGCACTCGACGCCGAACTGGTCGTGGCCGGGCCAGGAGGCGAGCGCACGGTGGCGGCCGGTGACTTCTTCCGGGACCTCTTCGAGACCGCGGTGGGAGAGGGCGAGCTGCTGACGCGGATCCGCATCCCCAAGCACACGGGATGGGGTGCGCACTACGAGAAGTTCGTCCGCGTCGCGCACCAGTGGTCCATCGTCGCGGTGGGCGCCACCGTCCGCGTCGACGGGCGCACCATCGCCGAGGCGCGGGTCGGCCTGACCAACATGGGCTCCACGCCGCTGCGGGCGACCGCCGTGGAGCAGGCGCTCGTCGGGAAGCCGGCCACCGAGGAGGCCGTCCGCGAGGCCTGTGCCGCGGCCGCGGAAGGCACCAACCCGCCCTCCGACCTCAACGGTGACGCCGACTACCGGCGTCACCTCGCCACCGTGCTCACCCGGCGCGCGGTCCTCACCGCTGCGGGGGCGTGAGCCCATGGAGCTCAGGCACTCCTTCACCGTCCCCGCCGGTGTCGACGAGACGTGGCGGACCTTCATGGACCTCGAGCTCGTCGGTGGCTGCTTCCCGGGCGCCACGGTCACCGGGGTGACCGACGAGGGGTTCACGGGGACCGTCAAGGTCAAGCTCGGACCGATCGCCCTGACGTATGCCGGCTCCGGCACCTTCCTCGAGCGCGACGAGGCAGCGCACCGGGCGGTGATCGAGGCGAAGGGAAAGGACAAGCGCGGGAACGGCACGGCCGGCGCCACGGTGACGATCCAGCTCGCCGACGAGGGCGGGTCGACCACGGCCGACGTGTCGACCGACCTCAACGTCACCGGGAAGCCGGCGCAGTTCGGCCGGGGCGTGATGCAGGACGTCTCGGACAAGCTGCTCGGCCAGTTCGTGGCGTGCATCGAGAGCCGGCTCGCGCCCCCAGCCGCGCCGGCTGCCGAACCCTCTCCGGGGACGGACGTGGCTGACGAGGCGGTGGCGCTCGTGGGCGGGCCCGTCGAGGCGCAGGACGCCCTCGTCGACGCCGAGACGCCGATGCCGCGGACCGCGCCGGCGCCCGCACCGGCGGCGCGGACCCCGGCGGCTGGCACGCCGGACGCGGTCGACCTCGGCGCGACGGTCCTGCCCGTCCTCGCGAGGAGCTACGGCAAGCCGCTCGCGCTCGGGTTGGTCGTGGGTGTCGTCGCCTGGTTGCTCGCGCGGCTGATGCGGCGGCGCTCCCCGAGGTCAGCCGCCCGTGGATAGGCGACGCCATGGTGATGCCGGCTCCGGCAGGTCCGCACCCGGGTCGCGTCCTCGGGCTCGACGGCCTCCGCGGGCTGGCCGCGCTGTTCGTGGTGATGAACCACATCTTCCTGAGGGCGTGGCCCGGCTACCCGGTCGACCACGCGCCGCTCTGGGCGGGGGAGCTCGCCTACGGACGGTTCGCGGTCGTCGTCTTCATCGTCCTCTCCGGCTTCTCGCTGGGGCTCGGCCCCGCGCGCTCGGGGTGGCGGCTCGACTCCGTGGCCGGGTTCGCGCACCGGCGGGCGTGGCGCATCCTGCCGGCATACTGGGCTGCCCTCGGGTTCAGCCTCCTGATGGCGTGGTACGTGCTCGCGCAGCCGGGCACGGCCGCACCCGACGGGAGGTCGGTGGTCGTCTACGGACTGCTCGTGCAGGACGCCGTCCCCACCGCCATCCCCAACCGGGCGTTCTGGTCGATCGCGGTCGAGGCCCAGCTCTACGTCCTGCTGCCCCTGCTGCTCCTGGTCGCCAGACGGGTGAGCGCCATCGCGATGGTCGTCGGCGTGGCGACCGTCGTCGTGGTCGTCGGCGCCCTGGGGCCGCGTGCGGGACTGACGAGCGACGCCCTGACCCGCTACACCCCCGACCTCGCCGTCCTCTTCGCAACCGGCGTGCTGGCCGCCGGCATCACGGTGGCAGGCGACCGCACCCGATCCCGGCCGTGGGCGGTCATCGCGCTGGCCGCGTGTGTCCCCGTGGTGACGCTCATCGCCATCGAGGGCGCGACGTGGACCAACACCCACCTGTTCTGGGTCGACCTGGCGTGGGGCCCGGCGATCGCGTCCCTCCTCGCGGCGGTCGCCACCTCACAGCCGCGCCGTCTGGTCCGGGTCCTGGACAGCCGGCCGCTGCGCACTCTCGGGTCGTTCTCCTACAGCCTGTACCTGACCCACGCGCCGATCGTCATCGCCGTCTCCTACGGTCTCGTGGTCGGCAGGGTTCGGCCAGGGACTCCCACGTTCCTCGTGCTGACCGCGGTTCTCGTCCCGACGACGGTCGCGTTCGCACGGCTGTTCGCCGCCGTCTTCGAGCTTCCCTTCCAGCGGCACCGGGGGTGGTCGCCGCTGCGAGACGTGCTGCGCCACCACCTCCGGCGCCTCGGCCGGTCGGGACCGCAACCGGCGGCTCTCCGTGAGCAGCGCGCGGGGCTCGTCGGGCTCTCCCACTGGACCCCGGGGCCGGTCGAGCGGACCCGGCTCGGACTGCGAAGCCATGGCTGACGGCGTCCGGCTGGGCACCACGATCGACTGCAGAGACGCTGGTGCCATGGCCCGCTTCTGGACGTTGGCCCTGTCCTACGAGGAAGCACCGCGGACCAAGGAGGAGGAGCTCGCCGCAGCGGGCGCTTCGCGTCTGCGTGAGGACCGTGTCGGCGGCAACCTCGACCACCTCGTGATGGCCGATCCCGAGGGAAACGAGTTCTGCATCGTCTGACACGCGGCCGCACCCCCCGCAGACGCAACTAGGGTGGGCGGCGCCTGGCTGCACAGGGCGGCGCAGGACGACACGGGCGTGAGCGCCCGGCTGCAGGCCACCGCTGGCCGCAGCCGGCTCGCGTGAGTCGCGGAAGGGGAGTGGCGTGGCAGGCACCGTCGTGGTCCTCAACGGGCCCAACCTCAACCTCCTCGGGGAGCGTGAGCCCGAGGTCTACGGACGGGAGACGCTCGCGGACGTCGAGGCGCTCTGTCGGACGACGGCTGCCGAGGCCGGGCTGGAGGTCGACTTCAGGCAGAGCAACCACGAGGGCGACCTCGTCGATGCCGTCCAGGAGGTCCGCCGGAGCGCAGTCGGCCTCGTGGTCAACGCCGGAGCCCTCACCCACACCTCCGTCGCCCTGCGTGACGCCCTCGCGACGGTCGTCGGCCCCGTCGTGGAGGTGCACATCTCCAACGTGCACGCGCGGGAGGAGTTCCGGCACCACTCCTACCTCTCCGCGGTGAGCGACGCCGTCATCGTGGGGTGTGGCGTGCAGGGCTACGCGTTCGCCATCGCGCGGGTCGCCACGGTGGCCCGCGAGCGCTGAGCGGGCGGCGGTCCGCCGGGCAGCGGTCCAGCGCGCACCGGTCCAGCGGGCAGCGGTCCAGCGGGCAGCGGTCCAGCGGGCACCGGTCCAGCGGGCACAGTCACAGCCGAAC
>JAICIN010000117.1 GCA_025924375.1 Dermatophilaceae bacterium
TCGGGCTGCAGTGCATGGTCATCGAGTACGCCCGCAACGTGGCCGGTATCGACGCGGCCTCCTCCTCCGAGTTCGACCCCGAGTCGCCGGCCCCCGTCATCGCGACGATGGAGGAGCAGAAGGCCTACGTCGAGGGGGCGGGCGACCTCGGCGGGACCATGCGGCTCGGGTCCTACCCGGCCCGCCTCAGGCAGGGCTCGGTCATCGCGCAGGCCTACGGCACCACCATGGTCGACGAGCGGCACCGCCACCGCTACGAGGTCAACAACGCCTACCGCGAGCAGCTCGAGGCGGCGGGGCTGCGCTTCAGCGGCACCTCGCCGGACGGCACGCTCGTCGAGTTCGCCGAGCTGCCGCGCGAGGTCCACCCCTACTACGTCTCGACGCAGGCGCACCCGGAGTTCAAGTCGCGGCCGCACCGCGCGCACCCGCTGTTCGCCGGGCTCGTGGGCGCGGCGCTCGACCGGCAGCGCGCCAACCGCCTCGTGGAGGTCGAGCGGCCCAAGGCCCCGGCCGACGCGACGGTCTGACCGTGCCGGCGGAGCCGCTCGCCGACCGCCTCGACGGCCGGCCGGTGCGCCACAGCGAGGTCGCCTTCCACGGCATGGTGTGGGACGTGCGCCGGGACGTCGTCGACCTCGGCGAGGCGGGTGAGGTCACGCGGGAGTACGTCGAGCACCCGGGCGCGGTCTCGGTGGTGGCGCTCGACGAGGACGAGCGCGTCGTCATGGTCCAGCAGTACCGCCACCCCGTGCGGACCCTGGAGTGGGAGGTGCCCGCCGGGCTCCTCGACGTCGACGGCGAGCAGCCGTGGCGCGCCGCCGCCCGCGAGCTCCGTGAGGAGGCCGACCTCCTCGCCCGGGAGTGGCACACGCTCGTCGACTACTACTCCTCGCCGGGTGGCATGACCGAGGCGCTGCGGGTCTTCCTGGCCCGCGACCTCAGCGCCGTGCCGGAGCCCGAGCGCCACACCCGCGACGGGGAGGAGCACGGTATGCCGGTGCGCCGGGTGCCGCTCGACGAGGCCTTGGCCGCGGTGCTCGGTGGCCGCGTGCACAACCCGAGCGCGGTCGTCGGGGTCCTGGCGGCGCACGCGTCCCGGGCCGCCGGCTGGGCCACGCTGCGGCCCCACGACGCGCCGTGGCCGGAGCACCCGGCACACCGCTGACATCGTTGTCGTCCTGTGACCCGCAAGGGTCGAAGGTCCGTTGACAGCACAGTGGTGTGCCAGCAGGATCAGTGCCCATGACAACGTTGTCACCACGGTCGGTCAGGCCGACCATGGTGGACGTCGCCCACGAGGCGCAGGTCTCGCTCAAGACCGTCTCGCGCGTGGTCAATGCCGAGCCGGGCGTCCGGGCCGACACCGCGAGGCGGGTCCGGGAGGTCATCGACAGGCTGGGCTTCCAGCGCAACGACGGGGCGAGCCAGCTCCGGCGCGGTCGCACGGCGAGCATCGGCCTCATCGTCGAGGACCTCGCCAACCCGTTCTACTCCCAGCTCGCCGCCGCGGTCGAGCGGGAGGCCAGGCGTGAGGGGCACCTCCTCTTCAGCGCCTCCGCCGAGGGCTCGTCGGGGCGCGAGGCCGGTCTGCTCGCCGCCCTGCTCGCCCGGCGGGTCGACGGGCTCATCGTCGTGCCGGCCGTCGAGGACGAGCCGGCCGAGCGCCCGCCCCGCACGTGGGGCACGCCGCTGGTCTACGTCGACCGGCTCCCGAGCCGGCCGCAGTCCGACGCCGTGGTCAGCGACAACGCCGGGGGCATCCGCAGCGCCGTCGAGCACCTGGTCGCCCACGGGCACCGGCGGATCGGCTTCCTCGGCGACGACCGACGGATCTGGACGGCACGGCAGCGCGAGCAGGCGTTCCGCACGACTCATGCCGACCTGCGGCTGTCGGGGGAGCCGCGCACCGCCATGGGGCCCCACACGGCCGACTCGATCGGTGCGGTCCTGCGCGAGTGGAGCGCCGGGCGGCACCCGGTCACCGCGGTGGTCACCGGCAACAACCGCGTCACGGTCGACCTCCTCCACGCGGAGCGCACGCTCGGCCGGCAGCTCGCCCTCGTCGGCTACGACGACTTCGAGCTCGCCGACCTGCTCGAGCCGGCCGTGACGGTCGTCCACCAGGACCCTGCAACGCTCGGCCAGCGAGCCGCCCAGCAGCTCTTCCGCCGGCTGCGCGGCGACGACACGCCACCACGCATCGAGACCGTGCCCACGCGCCTCGTCGTGCGGCAGTCGGGAGCGGCATGATGCAGACGCCGACGCCGGGCGCCGGGCTCGTCGAGCTCGACCTCAACACGCCCCGGCGCTTCTACGCAGGGGGCGCTCGGATCCTCGCCTTCCGGGGGCTGCCCGCACCCGACGGCTTCGACGGCCGGCGCCCCGAGGACTGGCTCGCGTCGACGACCCGGCTCTTCGCCGAGGGCGGTGACGGCCTCACCCGCCTGCGCGGCGGTGCGCTCCTCGCGGACGCCCTCGCCGAGGACCCGGCGTGGTGGCTCGGCGAGGCCCACGTGGAGCAGCACGGCGCCGACCCGGGCATCCTCGTCAAGCTGCTCGACGCGGGCGAGCGGCTGCCCGTGCACAGCCACCCCGACCGCGGCTTCGCAGCTGCCCACCTCGACTGCGCCCACGGCAAGACCGAGGCCTGGCTCGTCGTCGACGCCGAGCCGGGAGCCCGCGTCTGGCTCGGCTTCCGCGAGGCCCTGACCGTCGAGGAGCTCACGGATCTCGTTGCGGCGCAGGACGAGCGGCTCCTCGCTGCCCTCAACGAGGTGCCGGTCGAGCGCGGCGACGCGGTGCTCGTGCCCGCCGGGCAGCCCCACGCCATCGGTGCCGGCGTCCTCGTCGTCGAGCTCCAGGAGCCGACGGACTTCTCGGTCATGCTCGAGCACGAGCGCTTCGGCCTCGAGCCCGAGCACGCGTGGCTCGGCCTCGCCCGCGAGCTCGCGCTGCGGAGCGTCGATCGTGGCCCGCTGTCGCCTCGCCGGCTCCTCTCCCTGCGCACCCGCTGGGACGTCGCCCCGGGCGCCGGGATCACACCGGCCCTGCCCGACGAGGCGTCCCCGTACTTCCGCGCCGAGGTCCTCGACAGCCGCGGAGGCAGCGTCGAGGCGGCCGCAGGCTTCTCCGTCCTGGTCGTCGTCGACGGCGCCGGCACGCTGGCCGCCGCCTCCGCCGCCTCCCTGCCCGTCCGCGCCGGGCAGGTCGTGCTCGCCCCGTATGCCGCCGGCGCGCTCACGCTGTCCGGCCCGGTCGTCGCGCTCCGCGCCTCGCCGGCAACCGCCGTGCCGCCCGCCACACACCCCGGCCCCTCGACGGAAGGAGCGGCCCCCGGCCCATGACCCCACCGGCACACCAGCACCGCGCAACCACACAGATCCCCAGGAGGACATCCATGCGCAAGCCGACCCTGCTGTCGGTCGTGGCCGCCACGACCGCAGCCCTCACCCTGGCCGCGTGCAGCACCGGCACGGCCACCACCGGCAGCTCCTCGAGCAGCTCGTCGTCGAGCTCCTCGAGCGCCAAGCCCGGAGGGGCCGGCGGCGACGTCGGCGTCTTCACGTGGTGGGCCGCCGGCTCCGAGAAGAAGGGCCTCGACGCCCTCGAGGCGCTGTTCAAGCAGAAGTACCCGAACGACCACTTCGTCAACCTCGCCGTGGCCGGCGGTGCCGGCTCGAACGCCAAGGCGAAGCTCGCCTCGGACCTCGCGAACAACCAGCCGCCGGACTCCTTCCAGGGCCACGCGGGCGCCGAGCTGACCGACTACATCGCCAAGGGCCAGATCGAGCCCGTCAACGGCATCGTCGACGAGCTCGGTGGTGAGTCGGTCTTCCCGAAGGACCTCCTCGGCCGGCTCACCGTCAAGGGCAACATCTACTCGGTGCCCTCGAACATCCACCGCGCCAACGTCGTCTGGGTCAACCCGGCCGTGACGAAGAAGGCCGGCA
The DNA here is from genome assembly GCA_025924375.1 of Dermatophilaceae bacterium. Lineage (GTDB taxonomy): Bacteria > Actinomycetota > Actinomycetes > Actinomycetales > Dermatophilaceae > JAICIN01. Next base: position 3,954 of record JAICIN010000117.1, read on the forward strand.
TCACCGCGGCGCCCAAGGACATGGCGTCGTGGATCGAGGACATGAAGAAGCTCAAGAACGCCGGGGTCAACACCCCCCTCACCATCGGCGGCACGTGGACCCAGGTCCAGCTCCTCGAGACCGTGCTCATCTCCGACCTCGGGCCCGAGAAGTACGCCGGTCTCTTCGACGGCAGCACGGCATGGGACTCCGCGGAGGTGAAGAAGGCGGCGGCGGACTTCAAGACGCTGCTCACCTTCACCAACACCGCCTCCGACGGTGACGACTGGCCGGCGGCGACGGACATGGTGATCGACGGCAAGGCTGCCTACAACGTCATGGGTGACTGGGCCGTGGCCGAGTTCGCCGACAAGGGCAAGAAGGACGGCACCGACTACACCTACTTCCCGGTGCCCGGGACCGACGGCGTGTTCGACTTCCTCGCCGACTCCTTCACCCTGCCGAAGGGCGCGAAGAACCCCGAGGGCACCAAGGACTGGCTGCGCCTCATCGGCTCGCCGGAGGGCCAGAAGGCCTTCAACCTCGCCAAGGGCTCGATCCCCGCTCGCACCGACGTGCCGGCGAGCGACTTCCCGCCCTACCAGCAGAGCGCGATGGCGTCCTTCAAGAAGGACAAGATCGTCTCCTCGATCGCGCACGGCGCGGCGGTCAACCTCGCCTGGCTGAGCGACATCTCCACCGCGGTCTCGAAGTTCTACGCCAGCAAGGACGACGCCACGCTGGTCAAGGACCTCGCCGCGGCCGCGAAGAAGAACCAGGCCTGACGCCGTCCCCGCCGGAGCCCGCTCGGGCACCGGCCGACCCGGGAAGGCTGGGCGGCGACCCGACGGTCGCCGCCCAGCCGACCGGCATACTCCTGCTCGTGCCCACCACCCAAGGACGGTGACCATGCGCAAGGCCAAGACCTGGCTGCCGGGCTTCCTCCTCGTGCTGCCGTCGATGATCCTCGTGGGGCTCTTCGTCTACTGGCTCATCGCGAAGAACGTCTTCACGTCCCTGCAGCGGTCGACGAACTTCGTCACGGACAAGGTCGTCAACCCCGGGGGCTACCACAACTACACGCAGCTGCTGGGCAGCGGCGACTACCAGCACGCGCTGATGAACCTGCTCGTCCTCACCGTGGTGTTCATGGTCGGGACGATGGTCATGGGGCTGCTCTGGGCGGTGCTGCTGGAGAAGGGAGTCGGCGCCGAGGGCGTCTTCCGCTCGGTCTACCTCTTCCCCATGGCGGTGTCGTTCATCGCCGCGGGAGTCGTGTGGCGCTGGCTGCTCAGCCCGGCCCAGGGCGACGGCGCGATCGGGCTGAACCAGCTCTTCATCAAGCTCCACCTCGACGGGCTGCAGAGCTCGTGGTGGTCCTCACCGAGCCGCTTCTCCATGGCTGCCATGGCGATCCCCGCGATCTGGCAGCTCTCCGGCTACGTCATGGCGCTGTTCCTCGCCGGCTTCCGCGGCATCTCCGAGGACCAGCGCGAGGCGGCGCGGATCGACGGTGCGAGCGAGTGGAAGATCTACCGCCACGTGCTCTTCCCGCAGCTGTCACCGATCGCCCTGTCTGCCCTCATCATCCTCGGCCACATGTCGATGAAGATGTTCGACCTCATCTACGTCATCGCCGGGCCGAACTCCTACAAGGCCGCGGTGCCGACGACGATGATGTGGACCCAGCTCTTCGCCCAGTCCAACCCCCAGGCGGCCGCGGTCAACGCGACCATCCTGCTCATCATCGTGGCCGTCGTCGTCGTGCCCTACCTCGTCACCACGAGCCGTTCCGAGAGGAGCCGCTGATGTCGAGCTCGGTCCTCACCGAGGAGGCCATCCCCGCCTCGACCGTCCAGCACGGCGCCCCGGGGACCCGAGGCTCCGCCGGGACCCGCGCGGTCCGCTACGCCCTGCTCGTGGCCTTCGTGCTGCTCGTCCTCCTGCCGCTCTACGTGCTGCTCGTGACGAGCTTCAAGCCGTCGGCCGACATCAGCGCCGACACCGCGTGGAGCCTGCCGCACCGGCTCTCGGTGGAGGGCTGGGGGCACGCCTGGCAGACGCTCTCGCCGCCGCTGCTGCGCTCCCTCATCCTCGCCGTCTCGGTCGCGGTCATCTCCTCGGTCCTCGGTGCGATGAACGGCTTCGTCTTCGCCCGGTGGACCTTCCCGGGGGCGCAGGTCGTCTTCACGCTGTTCCTGTTCGGGATGTTCATCCCCTACCAGGCCGTGATGATCCCGCTGCAGGCGATGTTCCTCCAGATGCAGGACACCGCGCCGTTCGTCGACGGCATCGTCAAGCTCATCATCGCCCACTGCATCTACGGCATCCCCATCTGCTCGCTCATCTTCCGGAACTACTACGCCACGGCGGTGCCCCGCGAGATCCTCGAGGCGGCGAAGGTCGACGGCGCGGGGATGCTGAGGGTGCTGCGCTCGGTCGTGCTGCCCATCTCCGCGCCGGCGTTCGTCGTCGCGATGATCTGGCAGTTCACCTCCGCGTGGAACGACTTCCTCTTCGCGCTGTTCCTCACGACCCGCAACAACGGGCCGGTCACCTACGCCCTCAACGAGCTCGCCGGCGGGCAGAACCCCGACTACTCCTCGATCATGGCCGGCGTGCTCATCGCCTCGCTGCCCACGCTGCTCGTCTACATCCTGCTCGGGCGCTACTTCATCGGCGGCCTGATGAGCGGTTCCGTGAAGTAGCCGCTGCCGGGTCGGCGAAGTCCCCGGACAGCGTTGACCGAGGCCGGACGTGCGAGAGCCGTTCCGCGCCCTGGTCGGTGGGGGCCGTCGGCGTCAGGCGGGGAGGTCGGCGGCCGCCAACCGATTCGTATGCCGCGTGCGCCGCTCCGTAGGATGGCCCGGTTCCCTGCCCGCACCCCTGCGAAGGATCTCCCGTGCTCCGCACCCATGAGGCCGGCACCCTGCGTGCCGCCGACTCCGGCCAGACCGTCACCCTCACCGGTTGGGTCGCCCGGCGCCGGGACCACGGTGGGGTGGCCTTCCTGGACCTGCGGGACGCCTCGGGCGTGGCCCAGGTCGTCGCCCGTGACGAGGTGCTCGAGAAGGGCGGCGCGCACGACCTCCGCAACGAGTACGTCGTCCGGGTGACGGGTGAGGTGCGTAGCCGCCCGGAGGGCAACGCCAACCCCGACCTGCCGACCGGTGAGATCGAGGTCGTCGCCTCGGAGATCGAGGTCCTCAACCCGAGTGCGCCGCTGCCGTTCCAGATCGACGAGCGGGTCAGCGTGGGCGAGGAGGCCCGGCTGAGGTACCGCTACCTCGACCTGCGCCGCCCCGGCGCGCACTCGGCGGGCACGGCGGTGCGGCTGCGGTCGAAGGTCAACGCGGCGGCCCGCACGGTGCTCGGCGCGCGCGACTTCGTCGAGATCGAGACCCCGACCCTCACCCGGTCGACGCCCGAGGGGGCGCGGGACTTCCTCGTGCCGGCGAGGCTCTCACCCGGCAGCTGGTACGCCCTGCCGCAGAGCCCCCAGCTGTTCAAGCAGCTCCTGATGGTCGCGGGCATGGAGCGCTACTACCAGATCGCCCGCTGCTACCGGGACGAGGACTTCCGCGCCGACCGGCAGCCGGAGTTCACCCAGCTCGACATCGAGATGAGCTTCGTCGAGGAGGACGACGTCCTCGAGCTGGCGGAGGCGATCATCACCGAGGTGTGGCGCGTGGTCGGGGTGGAGCTCACCACGCCGTTCCCCCGCATGACCTACACCGAGGCGATGGCGCGCTACGGCAGCGACAAGCCCGACCTGCGCTTCGGCCAGGAGCTCGTGGAGTGCACGGAGTACTTCGCACACACGCCCTTCCGTGTCTTCCAGTCCGACTACGTCGGCGCCGTCGTCATGCCGGGCGGGGCATCGCAGCCGCGCAAGCAGCTCGACGCCTGGCAGGAGTGGGCCAAGCAGCGCGGCGCGAAGGGCCTCGCCTACGTCCTGGTGCAGGAGGACGGCACGCTCGGTGGGCCGGTGGCCAAGAACCTGTCCGAGACCGAGAAGGAGGGTCTCGCCGGTCACGTCGGCGCGAAGCCCGGTGACTGCGTCTTCTTCGCGGCCGGCGCGCCGAAGTCGTCGCGAGCGCTGCTCGGCGCCGCGCGGCTCGAGATCGGCCGGCGCTGCCAGCTCATCGACGAGAGCGCCTGGTGCCTTGTGTGGGTCGTCGACGCCCCGCTGTTCGAGCCGGCGTCGGAGGCGGTGGCGGCCGGCGACGTGGCCGTCGGCGAGGGGGCGTGGACGGCGGTCCACCACGCCTTCACGTCGCCGAAGAAGGAGTTCCTCGACACCTTCGACGAGCGGCCCGGCGAGGCGCTCGCCTACGCCTACGACCTCGTGTGCAACGGCAACGAGATCGGTGGGGGCTCGATCCGTATCCACCGGCGCGACGTGCAGGAGCGGGTCTTCAAGGTCATGGGGCTCGCGCCCGCGGAGGCGCAGGAGAAGTTCGGCTTCCTCCTCGACGCGTTCCAGTTCGGCGCGCCCCCGCACGGCGGCATCGCCTTCGGATGGGACCGGATCGTCTCGCTGCTCGCCGGCACCGAGTCCATCCGTGACGTCATCGCGTTCCCGAAGTCCGGCGGGGGGTACGACCCGCTCACCGCGGCACCGGCTCCCATCACGCCGGAGCAGCGCAAGGAGGCCGGTGTCGACGCGAAGCCGGCACCGGACGCACCGGCACCGCAGGGCGCCGACGAGGTGAACCCCA
>JAICIN010000118.1 GCA_025924375.1 Dermatophilaceae bacterium
CAAGTTCCACTTCGTCCGCGACGCCTACCGCTACATCCTCCAGGTGCTGCGGATGGTCATGTACTTCGACCCGCTCAAGGTCCTCATGCCGCCGGCCCTGTGGATGCTCGCGATCGGGGTCGTCAAGGCGGTCGTCGACATGTTCCGGCACCCGTTCGACTTCCCGGCCTCGACGGTCCTGCTCATCGTCAGCGGGATCATGATCGCCTCGCTCGCGCTGCTGTCCGACCTCGTGGTGAGGTCACGGGCGGGCGTGTGAAAGGCGTTGGTATGCCGCGTGGCCGGGGGCCGCGGTGACGCCCAGCACCGCTGCGCTCAAGGTTGCGGTCGTCGGACCGACGCACCCGTTCAAGGGCGGCGTCGCCGCCCACACGACGACGCTCGCCCACGAGCTCGCGGACGCGGGGCACGACGTCACCCTCGTCTCCTGGTCGCACCTGTACCCGAGCCGGCTGTACCCCGGCGAGCAGGCCGTGCCGGCAGGGGCGCCCGACGTCGAGCCGTTCCCGCGCACGGTGCGCGCCCTGTCGTGGGCACGACCGGACACCTGGGTGCGCACCGGTCGGCGGCTGCGCGGCTTCGACGTCATCGTCGTCGTGCACGTCATCCCGGCGGTGGTCCCCGCGCACCTCGCGCTGCTGAGGGCAGCCGGCGCCGGACGCAGGGCGACCACCGCCGCCACCGAGCGGCGTGACCGGCCCCGGACCGTCGTCATCGCGCACAACGTCATGCCGCACGAGCCCCACCCCGGTGACCGCACCCTGGTGCAGCAGCTCCTCGAGCGGGTCGACTCGGTGCTGGTGCACCACGACGACCAGGCCCGCCTCGCCCACGAGCTGCACGCGCCACGGGTGTCGGTCACGGACCTGCCGCCCCACCTGCCGGGTGGCCCCCCGGTCGAGCGTCCCCCCCACGACGGGCCGCCCCGGCTGCTCGCGCTCGGGCTGGTCCGGGACTACAAGGGCGTCGACCTTCTGATGGACGCGCTCGCCGAGGTGCCCGGACCCACGCTCACCGTGGCGGGCGAGATGTGGGGTACCAGCGGCCAACGGGTCAAGGAGCTCTCCCACGACCCGCGGCTGCGCGACCGGGTCGAGGTCCACGGCGGCTACGTGCCCGCCGACCGGCTCGCACCCCTGCTCGCCGACCACGACGTCCTGGCCCTGACCTACCGCACCGCCACCGCCTCCCAGAACGCCCTGCTCGCCCAGGAGCACGGCCTCGCGGTGCTCGCCTCCGACGTCGGCACGTTCGGCACCCAGGTGCGCGACGGCGTCGACGGTCTCCTGGTGCCGCCCGCTGACCGCGAAGCGCTCGTCGCCGCGCTGCGTCGACTGGCCGAGCCCGGGTTCGCCGACAAGCTGCGGGCCGAGGTCCGGCCGCCGGACCTGTCGGGGCCCTGGGCCCGCTACGTCGGCACCATCGAGGCGCTTGCCTCCGTCGAGCCGGCTGCCGAGCCCGACCCCGACCGCGAGGGCGCGCCAGGGGCTCCCCGCTCGCCCGCCGCCCTCGCAGGCCACGTGGGACGGCGCGCCCTCAGCGCGGCCCGCGGCGTCGTCGCTGCCTCCCGCCCCGGCGTCGACCTCGCGCCAGCCGACCTGCCCGAGTGGGTCCGCGCGTCCGACGTGCTCGCCGACGCGGCAGACGCCGACGAGGCGAAGGCGTTCGCGCGCCGGCTCGGCCTGCCCCGGGCCGCTGACCCGATCGCTGCGTGGGCCGCGCTCGGGGCGCTCGCCGCCATCGTGCGTGTCCGCGACGACGGCCGACGAAGCGCCGTCATCGTCGACGAGTCCGGCGGCCGGTCGCCGCTGTCGCGCTGGGCGCGGGCCATCGGGTTCGAGCCCGTCGAGCTCGAGCTCACCGGGCACCGCTCGTCCGTCGAGGTGCTCGACGTCGACACGGCATCGCTCGACGTCATCGTCCGGCTGCACCCCGGCGGGTGCGACGCCGAGGACGTCGACGAGGCGATGAGCCAGGCGTCGTGGGCCCTGAAGTCAGGCGGGCTGCTGTGCCTCACCCTCCCGATCGGCCCGGCCACGGCGGAGGGAGCCCTCGGCAACGCCGAGGTGCGCGGCGTCCTGGCCCGCGCCCACGACCTGGGCTTCGTCCTGGTCGGCGACCTCGATGGCGACATCACCGGCCGCATGCGCGAGGCGGGCGGCGCCGCGAACCGCGACGACGCGGCATACGGGCTCCTGCGCCTCACCCTGAGGCGGCGCTAGTGAACCGGCGCCGGCTCCTCACGGCGCTGCGCGTCCTGCTGGCCCTCCTGGTCACGGCCGCCGTCGTCTTCGCCGTCGCCAAGAACTGGACCGAGGTCTCCGCCGACCTGCGCCGGATGAGCGCGGGCACGGTGGTGCTCGCCGCGCTGGTGGGGTGCCTGCCGCCGATGCTCACCGTGCTGGCCTGGCGGCGGCTGCTCGCCGACCTCGGCTCGCCGATCCACCTCGCCCCGGCCGGCGGGATCTTCTTCGTCGGGCAGCTCGGCAAGTACGTCCCGGGCTCGGTGTGGGCGATCGTCGCGCAGGCCGAGATGGCGACCCGGCTGCACGTGCCCCGGCGGCGCACCGCGGTGACGGGGCTGCTCAACGTGGGGCTGGCGGCGGTGTGCGGGTTCATCGTCGGGATACCGTCGTTGCGGCTGCTCATCTCCGGCGGCGAGGGCTCGGCGACGGGCTGGGTGCTGCTCCTGCTGCTGCCGCTGCTCGTCCTCGTGCTGTGGCCGCCGCTGCTCAACTGGGCCATCGCGCTCGGCCTGCGGGTGCTGCGGCGAGAGCCGTTGGAGCACCGGCTGTCGGGGCGCGCGGTGCTGTTCACGGTGGTCGCCTTCTGCGCGTCCTGGCTGTGCTCCGGGCTGTCGGTCTACCTGCTCGCCCGGGCGGTGGCGGGTCCGGACACCGACGGGGGCCGCCTCGTGCTGGCGACGGTGTCGGGGTTCGCGTTGGCTGCGGCGACGTCGATGTTCACGTTCGTGCTGCCCGCCGGGGTGGGGCTGCGCGAGGGGCTGCTCGTGCTGCTGCTCGGCCCGGTGATCTCGGTGCCGGCCGCGGCCGCAGTCGTGGTGGTGGCGCGGTTCCTGACCGTGCTCGCCGACGTGGTGTTCGCCCTGCTCGGCTGGACCTGGGCCCGCTCGCACCACCTGCTCACCTCGCGCGAGGTGCGTGCGCACGAGCACGTGGTCGTGGAGGAGGACCCGGCCGGTTCCGGCTAGATTGCCCACCATGCCTTCGGAGCAGCCCGGCCCCAGCCCACAGGTCGCCGCACCACCCGGCGGACCCCTGCTCGCCGTGGCCAAGCGCGGCGCCGAGCGCCTGTTGTGGGCGCGTGTCGCCGTCCAGCGCCGCGCCGAGGACTGGCGAGGGTATGCCGGCTCGCGCCCCGTCCCGTCGTCGGTGCCGGTCACGGGGGTGCTCCGGACCACGGCGATGTGGGAGGCGGCCGTTGCGGAGGCGCGCCACCTGCGCCTGCCCCTGCACCGCGACCTCCCGAAGAACTGGGACGCGCTGGGGGCGGTCGGGGCGGTGCTGTCCCTCGCCGACGACGGGTCGCGCTCGGCGCGGGTGATGGACGCCGGCAGCGCGCGGTACTCCCCGGTGCTGCCGTGGCTGCGCCTCTACGGGCTGGGGGAGGGCAGCGGCTCGCTGCTCGGGATCAACCTCGAGTTCGGCGACCCGGTGAGCCGCGACGGGGTGGTGTTCCGCCACGGCGACGTCACGGCGACCGGGCTGGACGACGGCTCGCTCGACGCCGTGACCTGCATGTCCGTGATCGAGCACGGGGTGCCGGTCGAGCCGTTCCTGCGCGAGTCGGCGCGTGTGCTTCGCCCTGGCGGGATCCTCTGTGTCTCAACGGACTTCGACCAAGCGCCGGCGGACACGACCGGCCACACGGCATACGGCACGCCGGTGCACATCTTCAGCCCCGAGGAGGTCAGCGAGCTGATCGCCACAGCTGATGGGCTGGGGCTCGAGCTGGTGGGCGACCTGTCGACGTCGGACGCGTTCGCGCACGAGGAGCGACCGGTGCACTGGCAGCGGGTCGGGCTGGACTACACGTTCATCCTGCTGACGTTCCGTCGCCGCTGACCCGTCGCCATCCCATGCAAATCATGAGCTAGCGCCGGGCACCACCCGAAACACCCGTCGCCATCCCATGCAAATCTTGAGCTGGCGCCGGAGGGCGTCACATGCCGTTGGGCTCGGGCGCGTTGCTGCTGGGGAACTTCTTGACGAAGTCCACGACCGCCTCGCCGGACAGGTCCCCGCAGAACTGGCGGTGACCGCCGTCGGTCGCCCAGTGGGACATCGCGTAGGGCGTGCCCTCGGGGAACTGGCCGCGCTTCGGGTCCCACTCCACGACCTTGAACTTGCCGCTCGAGCCGGACAGCTTGTCCGCCTGGCCGGCCACGTCCTTGAGCAGGGTGGTGTCCTTCACCTTGGTGCCGTCGTACCAGAGGATGGTGTAGCCGTGCTCGAGGTTGTGCACCAGCGTCTCGAGGACGGGCCGGTCCGAGGCGGTGTAGAAGTCGCGGCCGCTGACGTCGGGCTGGACGAAGTGCGGGCCGTGGCTCGGGGGGACCGTGTCGTACTTCACCGACGTCTCGTTCGGCGTCGAGGTGCCCGGGCCGACGTGCTCCTGCGAGCCACCCTGGCCGTCGTTGATGACCGGCGCACACCTGGCCGACGCCAGGGAGACGCCGAGGTTGGGCAGCTGCTTGCCGCGTGCGTCGTTGATGGCGAAGGCGACGACGCCACCGAGCGCCACGAGCAGCACGACGCAGCCGACGATGATGCCACCGACGACCTTGCGCTCCTTGGCCTTCTGCTGCTTCTGGATCTCGGCCAGGCGCGCCTTGCGGTCCTGGCTGGCTCGCTTGTTGCTCACGGTTCCTCGGGGCTCTTCCTCGGGGGATCGGGGTGGCGGGTCGCGCAGAGTCTACGTGGCCCCGTTGGGTCGTCTGTCAGGCGAACGCGCCAGACTGTCCGAATGTCCCCGACCGCCGAGCAGACGCGCGCCTGGCGGCCGGGCCGGCCGACCGCGGTGGGGATGGTGGTGTCCGCATTCCGCCGGGGCGGGGGAGACCCGACGTTCCAGCCCGACCGCGGCGACGGGTGGTGGCTCGGGCTGCCGACGCCCGCGGGGCCGGCCACGCTGCGGCTCGTCCAGCGGGACGCGTCGGGCGTGGTCGAGGCGTCTGCGTGGGGCGCCGGCGCGACGTGGGCCCTGGACCAGGTGCCGGCCCTCTTGGGCGACGGCGACGACGACTCGGGGTTCGTCGCGCACCACCCGCAGGTGGCCAGGGCCTGGAGCCGGTATGCCGCGTGGCACGTCCCGCGGTCGGGTCTCGTCCTGCACGCGTTGGTTCCCGCGGCGATCGAGCAGAAGGTCACCGGTCAGGAGGCATTCTCGGGGTACCGCCGGCTGGTCCGGCGGTTCGGGTCCCGGGCACCGGGGCCAGGCGAGCAGCGAGGGCTCTGGGTGGCGCCGGACGCGGCAGCCTGGGCGGCCGTCCCGTCCTGGGAGTGGTTGCGCGCCTCGGTCGACGGAGCCCGGTCGGGGACGGCCGTCCGCGCCGCCCGGGTCGCGGGCCGGCTCGAGGAGGGCGTGGCGCTCGGGCCGCAGGAGGGCCGCCGCCGGTTGCGGTCGGTCCCGGGGATCGGGGTGTGGACCGCGGCCGAAGTGGGGCAGCGGGCGCTCGGCGACGCCGACGCGGTGAGCTTCGGCGACTACCACGTCGCCAAGCACGTCACCTGGGCGCTGACCGGCGAGGCGCTCGGGGACGCGGAGATGGCCGAGCTGCTCGAGCCCTACCGCGGCCACCGCTACCGCGTGCAGCGCCTGCTCGAGCTCGACAACCGGCCCCGGCCGCGACGCGGGCCCCGGATGGCGCCGCGCACCCACCTGCCGGTCCGCTGACGACCTATCGCTCGCTGATGCGCAGGCGGGCGCGCCAGTGGCCCGGTCGCTCCTCGGACGCCTCGCCGTGGAACCACGAGTCGAACCCCTCGCCCCACAGCGCGACCCGCAGCCTGGCGGCGAGGACCCCGGCCTGGAAGGCCGTGGCTGCGCCGACCTCAATGACGCCGACCTCGACGACGCTGACCTCGTTGACCCCCGCGCCCACCGCGCTGGTGTCGGCCGCACTGGTGTCGGCCCGGCTCGTGTCGGCGCCGCTGCCGAACGGCAGGTGCGCGTTCGCCACCCCGACGGCTCGCTCGATGCGGGTCTGCGCGTCCTCCGGAGCGACCGAGGCGATCCCCAACGACTCCGCCCCGGAGCCCGGCTCGGTCCCGAGGGAGGCCCGGACGGCCTCGGCTCGGCCGTAGTCGAACCAGTCCTCCCGTCCGACCCGCACCAGCGCGCGGGCGCCGGGGCCGCGCGACTCGAGCGCCCACGGCGACCCCCGCAGCACGGCCGCAGGCACGCCGTCGACCTTGCCCTTGACCAGGTCCGCCGCTGCCGCGAGCTCGTCGCCGACCGCCCGCGCGGTCACCAGCAACGAGTGGCCATCGGCGTCGACGCCGCCGCGCAGGTCGTCGACCACTCCCACCCCGGAGGCGCCCAGCGCGAAGTCGACCTGCCCGAACCGCCACGGCCTGCCCGCCGTGTCCGAGACGACCACCCCGATCCGGGACAGCCCCGTCGCCTCGAGCAGGCGGCTGCGCACCACGTCGGCCTGCCGGTCGGGGTCGGGTGGCAGCAGGAGCACCTCGTCGCGGCCGCCGGTGTTCGAGGTGTCGACCCCAGCGGCCGCCATCACCGGCCCGGACGCCGACTGCACGATCTGCGTCACCCGCTCGCCGGTCATCCGCTCGGCCACCACGCGGACGGTCTGGCCGGCGACAGCCGCACTGCGGTCGCGCGAGTCCGCCCACAGCCCAAGGGACTTCGACACCACCTTGCTCGAGACGACGACGACGTCGCCCTCCTCCAGCCCTTCGCAACGGCGCTTCGCCGCGGCGAGCACCAACGCTGCGACGTCGTCGTCGGCCTGCACCTCCGGGATGCCCACCAGCGGGACCAGCCGCAGCTCCGGCACGGCTCAGGCCGCCTTGAGCTCGAGCGCCAGTGCCAGCGCAGCCCCGGCGATGTCCGCGGCGGCGGCGCGGCTGGACATCAGGAGCGGACGGCCGTGCACCGCCGCCCGCGGCAGCCGGACCGACGCAGCGTCCTCGGTCGAGACGAGCCAGCCGTCGAGGAAGTCCTCGTAGAGTCCCGCCACCGCGGACGCGGTGGACTCGACCCCGATCGCCGCGAGGCACGCGTCCGCGTGGCCACGCACCGGCATACCGCCGATCAGCGGTGACACGCCGACAACCGGCGCCGACGATCCGCGCAGGGCGTCGCGCACCCCGGGCACGCCGAGGATGATCCCGATGGAGACGACCGGGTTGCTCGGGGGGAGCAGCACCACGTCGGCCCGCCGGATCGCGTCGAGCACCCCCGGGGCGGCGGTGGCGCGGTCCATGCCCACGGCGACGAACCGCTGGGCCGGCACTGCTGCCTGCATGCGCACCCACCACTCCTGGAAGTGCACGGCCCGCTGGCCCTCGTCGTCCTCGACGACGACGTGGGTCTCGACGGGTGAGTCGCTCATGGGCAGCAACGTGACCCGCTGCCGGGGGAGGCCCCAGCGCTCTGCCAGACGGGCGGTCACCTCCGAGAGGGACAGGCCCTGGCCCAACCACTGCGAGCGAACGATGTGGGTTCCGAAGTCCTTGTCCCCCAAGGCAAACCACTGCGGCTCGGCGCCATAGGCAGCGAGCTCGGCCTGGACCAGGTGGCCCTCGTCAGCGCGGCCCCAGCCCTGTCCCTCATGGACCCCTTCGCCGAGCGTGTAGAGCAGCGTGTCGAGGTCGGGGCACACCCGCAGGCCGAAGAGGTTGATGTCGTCGCCGGTGTTGCCGATCACGGTCAGCTCGGCCTCGGCGAGCGACGGGTCGGCGTCGAGGTGGTCGCGCAGCCCCCGAAGGAAGCGGGCACCCCCGACACCTCCGGCCAGTGCGGTGATGCGCATGCGCGGCAGTCTTGCGTACGCGCCCATCGCCCGGCGACGCGGGTCTGGCGACGGACGCCTCGCCCTTCTAGCGCACGACGCCCCCGCTCGGAGCGCGGTTACCACACGATCATCTATTCGGGCGAATATCAG
>JAICIN010000119.1 GCA_025924375.1 Dermatophilaceae bacterium
CGCCCTGCGCCGGGCCGGCGAGGGCCTGCCGCCCAGCGACCTCGCCGCTCGGGCCTGGCGCGTCGCCGTCGCCGCCCGGCACGGCCGCCGTCGTGTGGTGGTGGCCTGGGCGGCCGCGACCGCCGTCGTGGGCGTCCTCGTGGCCGGTGCCCTCGGTCAGGGTGGCCGGGACCGAGCGCCGCCACCGGCGCCGTCGACCCCGCCCACGACGGCACGGCAGGCGGGCACGCTCCGGGACGGCACGGCATACGCGCTCATGCCCCTGGAGGGCACCGAAGGAGGTCTCTCCACCTTCCCGGCCGGGCTTCCGCCGGAGGTCGACGTGGCGGCACCCGCGCAGCGGCTCTCGGACCTGACGCGGGCGGCCGACCCGGTGGCGCTGCTCTACCTCCGGCGGGTGGGCGACGACAGGTTCGAGCCGGTGGTGGTCACGAGCACCGGGCGGCAGGTCCTCGTGGACCGGCTCGTCCTCTCGGGCCTGCACGACGCCGAAGGCAGGGTCGTTGCGCCCCTCGGCCCCCGTGCCCTCGGCGGCGGCCGCTACGCCGTCTTCCCCCAGCCCGGCCGGGTCGTCTGGCTGGACACCCGGACCGGTCTGACCAAGGACTTCCCGCTGCCGGCGACCGACGTGGTGTCCGTGGGCTGGACGGCCGACCAGGGGGCGCTCGTCGCGCGGTCGGGCAGCCGGTCCTGGACCCTCGACCCGTGGGCCCCGGGTGGCAAGGCGACACGGGCCGACGGCAGCTACGCCGGGCTCGTCCGGCTGGACGCCGACGAACGCGACCCGGGCCGCCACGTCGTGGTGTCGCTCCACGAGCGTGACGGCCGGCCGGGCACCGGGGGCGTCCTGCCGGCGCCCGTCACCGCGGTGACGGGCGAGACCGTCGGCACCGAGCAGCGGGCGGCCGCGGGGGCGGTGTTCGACCAGGACGTCACCCACCCGGTGGTCGGCTTCGGCGACGGACCGGTCTACCAGGGGCTGGTGGCCGTGGACGTCGGCAGCTGGACGTCGCAGGTGCTCCTCGCGCCGGAGTCGCCCGACGGGCAGACCGGACGGCTCACGCCCTGCTGCAGCGTGCTCGGCTGGGCCGATGCCGACACGGTGCTGTTCGAGACCCGAGGCGTGCACGGGCAGTGGGTGCTGGCCTGGGACGTCGAGCGGGGCACCGTCTACCGGGTCACCCGCCTCGCCGGCGTGGCGCCGGACGGCGGGCGGGCGCCGGTCGCCGTGGCGCTCAACGTCGGCTGGCGCCACTGACCGGTTCTGCCTGCACCGGCTGACAAACGTCATGGGTATGCCGTGACGCCCGTGTGAGGTCGCGCGTCACGCACGCCACCATGCTGGCGGGCATGACCCAGATCGAGACGGCGCCACCCCCGGTGGCGCACGCCGTGCCCGCCGTCGAGCTGCGCGGGCTGACCAAGAGCTTCGGGCCGGTGCGGGCGGTTCGCGGCATCGACCTCACCATCCGGCCGGGCGAGATCGTCGCCTTCCTCGGGCCCAACGGCGCCGGGAAGACGACGACCATCGACATGGCGCTCGGCCTGAGCCGCCCCGACTCCGGCACGGCCCGCGTCTACGGCATGGAGCCGCAGGACGCGGTGCGCCGCGGCCTGGTGTCCGCGGTGATGCAGACGGGCGGACTGCTCAAGGACCTCACCGTCGCCGAGACCCTCCGGCTGACCGCCAGCCTGTTCAGCGACACCCGGCCCGTCGCCGAGGTCCTGTCGCGGGCGGGCATCTCCGACGTCGCGGACCGCCGGGTCGTCAAGTGCTCGGGCGGCCAGCAGCAGCGGTTGCGGTTCGCGATGGCCCTGCTGCCCGACCCGGAGCTCCTCGTCCTCGACGAGCCGACGACCGGCATGGACGTCACCGGGCGCCGGGACTTCTGGTCCGCCATCCGGCAGGACGCCGAGGCCGGCCGGACGGTCCTCTTCGCGACGCACTACCTCGAGGAGGCGGACGCCTACGCCGACCGGGTGGTCCTGGTCAGCCAGGGCCAGGTCGTCGCCGACGGCACCGCGTCGCAGGTCAAGGCGCTGGTCTCCGGCCGGACCGTCCGCGCCACGGTGCCGGAGGCCGGCGAGGCGCTCGTGGCCCGGCTCCGGGCGCTGCCCGGCGTCGAGGACGTCGAGCTCCGCGGCGACTCGGTCCTCGTGGCCGGCTCCGACAGTGACGCCGTGGCTCGCTACCTCCTCACGGACACGGCCGCCCGCGACCTCGAGATCACCTCCCGGGGCCTCGAGGACGCCTTCATCACCCTGACCAGCGAGGGGACGCAGAAGTGACCACCGCGACGATCCCGCAGCGCCGGGTCCCTCCGCTCGGCGGCTTCAACAGGACGCTCCTCGCGCTGGAGCTGCGGCGCATGCTCCGCAACCGGCGCACGGTCGTCTTCTCGGTCGTCATGCCCGTGCTGTTCTTCCTCATCTTCGGCCCGGGCAAGAAGTACTCCGACGAGAGCGCCGGCCACGGCAACGTCACCGCGTTCATCATGATCAGCATGGCCGTCTATGGCGCCATGCTCGCGACCACCGGCGGCGGCGCCATGGTGGCCGTCGAGCGCGGCCTCGGCTGGAGCCGGCAGCTGCGGCTGACGCCGCTGACGGCCGGCGCCTACATCGCCGTCAAGGTGCTGATCGCGATGTCGCTGGGCGGCATCTCCGTCGCCGTGACGTATGCCGCCGGGGCGCTGTCCGGCGCGCACATGGACGGGCCGGTGTGGGTCGAGACCGCCGTGGTCGCCTGGGTGGGCTCGCTCGTGTTCGCCGCCTTCGGCGTGTTCATGGGCTACGTGCTGCCCAGCGAGAACGTCATGCAGGTCGTCGGCCCGGCCCTGGCCCTCCTGGCCTTCCTCGGTGGGCTGTTCGTGCCGCTCAGCCAGATGGGAGCGGCGTTCCAGGCGGTCGCGAAGGTCACGCCCATGTACGGCCTGAGCGAGCTCGTCCACGCGCCGCTCACCGGCCAGTCGCCGGGATGGGCCGCCGTGGCCAACGTGGTGGTCTGGCTCGCGCTCTTCGCCGGCGGAGCGGCGTGGCGGTTCCGCAAGGACACCGCCCGGGTGTGAGGGGAGCCGTCGTGGAGCGGCGCGCGGTCGGGGCCTTCCTGTCTGAGAGGCTTGGGGACGTGGCTGACCTCGAGGACGAGACGCCCCGACCGGGCGACGGCTGGGACGACACCTGGAAGGGCAAGGCCCTCGGCCTCTTCTTCGTCGGCATCTGGCTCGTCTTCCTCTCCGACGCCGTCGTCACCGCGTGGGACCAGCGCGCCACCGCCCGCGGCGACGTCGGGCTGGCCGCGCTGGTCGGGTTCAGCGTCGTCTACCTCGCCCACTTCACCAACCTGCGCCACACCGCCTGGCGCCTCCAGCGGACGGTTCCGGCGAACCGCTGGTTCGTCTCCCGGATGGCGTTGGCCGGATGGCTCGGCCTGGCCGTCCTGGCGGCGGTCGCCACCGTGACGCTGGGCCAGCAGGGCGCCTCGTCGTGGGTGTTCTTCGCCGTGTCCGGCCTGTGGACCTTCCGCCTGCGCCTGGCCTTCGCCATCGGTGGGGCGCTCGTGCTCCTCTACGAGCTCCTCGCCTACCACGTCTCCGGATGGGACCACGACTCCAGCGTCAGCATGTCGATGGTCATGGCGATGGCGGCGGTGAGCGGCGCGATGCTCGCGTCCTCCCGGCAGCGGGCGCTCGCCGAGGCCCGCGACGAGAACGCGCGGCTCATGGTCGAGGAGGAGCGCAACCGGATGGCGCGCGACGTCCACGACATCCTCGGCCACAGCCTGACCGTCATCACCGTCAAGGCCGAGCTCGCCGCGCGACTGCTCGAGGTCGACCCGCAGCGCGCACGGGCCGAGGTCGCGGACCTCGAGCGGCTCTCCCGGGACGCCCTGGCCGACGTCCGCCGCGCCGTCGCCGGCTTCCGGGAGATCTCGCTCTCCGGCGAGCTCGCGCGGGCTCGAAAGGCGTTGAGCACCGCCGGGATCGCCGCCGAGCTGCCGACCGCGACCGATGACGTCCCGAGCGACATGCGGGAGCTGTGCGCCTGGGCGGTGCGGGAGGGTGTCACCAACGTCATCCGCCACAGCAGTGCCAGCAGGTGCACCATCACGCTCGACGACCGTGGCGTGACGATCGTCGACGACGGCGCGCCGGCCGCCGAGAGCTCGGGCCAGGGAAACGGGCTCGTGGGCCTCCATGAGCGGGCCGCAGCCGTCGGCGCGGAGGTGGTCGCCAGGCGCCGCGAGCCCCGTGGGTTCGAGCTGAGCGTCCTCGCCCCGCCCGGCCCCACGGCGGAGCACTCCCGCCGCCTGCGCCCCGAGGGGCTCGGCCGGCCGGTGACCCCGTGACGATCCGCGTGCTCCTCGCGGACGACCAGGCGCTCGTGCGTGGGGCCCTCGCCACGCTCCTCGACCTCGAGCCCGACATGACCGTCGTCGGGGAGGTCGGCCGCGGCGACGAGGTCGTCGCGGCTGCGCAGGAGCACCGCCCGGACGTCGTCCTGCTCGACGTCGAGATGCCGGGGCTCGACGGCATCGGAGCCACCGCGGCCCTCCACGAGGTGCTGCCGGACGTGCGGGTGCTCATCGTCACGACCTTCGGCCGCCCCGGCTACCTGCGCCGCGCCCTCCAGTCCGGCGCGAGCGGTTTCGTCGTCAAGGACACCCCGGCGCGCCAGCTGGCGGAGGCGGTGCGCCGGGTCCACAGCGGCCTGCGCGTCGTCGACCCCGCGCTCGCCGCCGACTCCCTGGCCGGCGGCGACTCCCCGCTGACCGCGCGCGAGACCGAGGTCCTCCGGGCAGCGCGGCAGGGCGGCTCCGTCGCCGACATCGCGCGCGCGGTCTCGCTCTCGGAGGGCACGGTGCGCAACCACCTCTCCTCGGCGATCGGCAAGACGATGGCGCGCAACCGTGCCGACGCGGTGCGGGTCGCGGAGGAGAGCGGCTGGCTCTGACCGGTTCGAGGTATAGGCGACTGCGAATGCGGTACGCGAATACCTCGAACCAGGCAGGTACCTCGAACCAGGGAGGTGCATCGAATCAGGGAGTGGGAGCGCCGGTCGCGACCGGCCGCCGGGCGTCGGTGACCCACTCGCTCCACGAACCGACGTAGAGCGCCACCTCGACACCGACCTCCTGCAGGGCCAGCGCCTCGTGGGCCGCGGTCACCCCCGAGCCGCAGTAGGCGCCGACGGGGACGCCCTCGCCGACGCCGAGCGCGGTGAACCGGTCGCGCAGCGCGGTGGGGGAGCGGAACCGTCCGTCCGCGCCCATGTTGTCCGTGGTCGGTGCGCTCACCGCCCCCGGTATGTGCCCGGCCACCGGGTCGATCGGCTCGACCTCGCCGGTGTAGCGCTCCGTGGCCCTGGCGTCGAGGAGCACCCCTGCCCGCGCGACCTCCGCGGCGCCGTCCGCGTCGAGGACCGGCATACCACCTGGCCGTGCCGTGAAGGTCCCGGTGCCGGGCAGCGGCGGCTCGGTCGTGACCGGGCCGTCCACGCCGCGCCACGCAGCCAGCCCGCCGTCGAGGACCCGCACGTCGGCGACCCCGAAGTAGCGGAACACCCACCAGGCGCGCGCCGCGGCGGTGCACGGCCCCTGGTCGTAGGCGACGACCTTGCTCCCCTCGTCGACGCCGCACCGGCGCAGCGCGGCCTCGACCGAGTGCGCGGTCGGCAGCGGGTGCCGGCCACCGGGCCCGGGTGCCCCGGCGAGCTCCGCGTCGAGGTCCACGAAGTGCGCACCGGGGAGGTGGCCGGCCGCGTAGAGCTGCCGCCCCGGCGGGCCCGCGGTGGTCGTCAGGCTCCACTGCACGTCGACGAGCACCGGCGGCCGCGGGGCCCCGAGCTCGTCGCGGAGCTGCTCGGGGGAGACGAGGGCGCTCATGGCGCCAGTGAACCAGCACCGGGGCGGAACGAGCACCGGCGCTGACCTCGCGGTTGGGCCGCGGCGTCGGGCCGGTGCGAGAATGACGGCCGTCATGACTGCCGCCCTCGCCACGCCCGTGCTGCCGCCGCTGCAGATCGGCCCCCACACCGTCGAGTCGCCGGTCGTCCTCGCCCCGATGGCCGGCATCACGAACCGCGCCTTCCGGCGGCTGTGCCGTGAGTACGGCCGCGAGGGCCTCGCGGCCGGCGGCGCCAGCGGCGCGACGTCGCTCTACGTCAGCGAGATGATCACCTCGCGAGCTCTCGTGGAGCGCACCCCGGAGACGATGCGGCTCATCCAGCACGACCCCGAGGAGAGCCCGCGCTCCATCCAGCTCTACGGCGTGGACCCCGCGACCGTGGCCGCCGCCGTGCGTCTGCTCGTCAGCGAGGACCGCGCGGACCACGTCGACCTCAACTTCGGCTGCCCCGTCCCGAAGGTGACGCGCAAGGGTGGCGGGGCCGCGCTGCCGTGGAAGCGTGACCTCTTCGAGGCCATCGTCACCTCCGCGGTGCGGGAGGCGAGCCCGTATGCCGTGCCCGTCACCGTGAAGATGCGGGTGGGCATCGACGACGGCCACCACACCTACCTCGACGCGGGGCGCATCGCCGAGCGGGCCGGGGTCGCAGCCGTCGCCCTGCACGGCCGGACCGCGGCGCAGGCCTACTCCGGACAGGCCGACTGGTCCGCGGTCGCCCGCCTCAAGGAGGCCGTCACCGGCATACCGGTCCTCGGCAACGGCGACATCTGGTCGGCCGAGGACGCCCTGGAGATGGTGCGCCAGACCGGCTGCGACGGGGTGGTCGTGGGGCGTGGCTGCCTGGGCCGGCCGTGGCTCTTCGCCGACCTCGCTGCCGCCTTCGCCGGCGCGACGGCCCGGGCGGAGCCGACCCTCGGTGAGGTGACGGGGGTGCTGCGCCGCCACGCGGAGTACCTCGTCGAGTTCTACGACGACGAGCTCAAGGGGTGCCGCGACATCCGCAAGCACATCGCGTGGTACCTCAAGGGGTTCCCGGCCGGCTCGACCGTGCGCAACCAGCTCGCGCTCGTCGACTCCCTCGAGGCGCTGGACACGCTGCTCGCGACGATGGACCCGTCGGCCCCGTGGCCCGGGGACGCCGCCGAGGGCCAGCGCGGCCGAGCCGGCTCGCCGCGCGTCGTGGCGCTGCCCGAGGGATGGCTGGAGTCCCGGGAGCTGAGCGACTCGGCCCGGGCCGTGGTGGCCCAGGCCGAGCTGTCCGTCTCCGGGGGCTGACCGCGGGTCGTCAGCTGCTGGCGGAGCCGCTGCCGGCCGAGCCGCTGCCCGAGGACCCGCTGCCGGCCGACCCGAGGATGTCGACCACCTTGCCGCAGAAGGCAGGCAGGTCGTCCGGCTTGCGGCTCGTGACGAGGCTGCCGTCGACGACGAGCTCCTCGTCGACCCACTGGGCGCCCGCGTTGCGCAGGTCGGTCTGCAGGCTGGGCCAGGAGGTCATCCGCTTGCCGCGCACCACGTCGGCCTCCACGAGCGTCCACGCCGCGTGGCAGATCGCGGCGACCGGCTTGCCCGAGGAGACGAACTCACGGACGAAGTCGACGGCGTCCTTGTCGAGGCGCAGCGCGTCGGGGTTCGCCACGCCGCCCGGCAGGACGAGCGCGTCGTAGTCGTCGACCGACGCCTCGGTGACGGTCCGGTCCACGGGCCGCTTCTCCGCCTTGTCGAGGTGGTCGAAGGTCTGCACCTCACCGGCCCTCGGGCTGATGAGCTGCGCGGTCGCTCCGGCCGCCGTCACGGCGTCCCAGGGCTCGGTCAGCTCGACGCGCTCGACCCCCTCGTTGGCGGTGAGGAAGGCAACGGTCTTTCCGCTCAGGGTGCTCATGGGTGCGGTCGTGCCCACCGCTGCCCGCGGCCAAACGACTCCGCGACGAGGCGCGCGCCGGGCCGCCCAGGCCCCGCGGGCGTCTGCCGCTAGGCCGCGGACGGTGTCCGAGGCCCGTGGCAGGCTGTCGCCATGACGGGCACCGAGGGCGGGACGCCGGAGCGCCCGGCGCTCTTCTTCGGCGGCGTGGAGGAGTTCCGCGCGTGGCTGGAGGAGCACCACGACAGCGCCACGGAGCTCTGGATGGGCCTCTACAAGCGGCACGTCGCCGAGCGTGGGCTGAC
>JAICIN010000120.1 GCA_025924375.1 Dermatophilaceae bacterium
CGGCTCGCTCACCATCCTCGCGACGGCGCTCGTGGAGACCGGGTCCCGCATGGACGAGGTGATCTTCGAGGAGTTCAAGGGCACTGGCAACATGGAGCTCAAGCTCGACCGCGGCCTGGCCAACCGGCGCATCTTCCCGGCGGTCGACGTCAACAACTCGGGCACCCGCAAGGAGGAGATCCTGCTCTCCTCCGAGGAGCTGAAGATCATGTGGAAGCTGCGCCGGGTGCTCGCGGCGCTCGACCAGCAGCAGGGCATCGAGCTGCTCATCGACCGGCTCAGGAAGACCAAGAGCAACGTCGAGTTCCTCATGCAGGTCCAGCAGACCTCCTCGATCCGCCCCGACGACGAGGACGCCTGACCTCACCGGAGGCAACCACCCGGGGCCCGGCACCGCACGCGCGGTGCCGGGCTCCGCTGCATACCGGCTGCTGTGTGCGGGTCCAGTGACCCCTGGGGGTCACCAAAGCCTCACACCCGGCCCGTATGCCGGCGACTCACCGCCGGCGCACCGCACACCCGCGCCGGCGACACGCCCGCAGCGGCCCCGACCAGCCGCGGTCCACGAGGAAGCCGCCGAGCTCCACGGCGAGCTCGCACGGGGTCCCGGTGACCTCGTGCCAGAACACCCGCGCCGTCTGCCGGCCCTCCCGCAGCGCCTGGCGGTCACGCCACCCGTCGTGCCTGCGTCCCGCGAACCCCTCGTGCCCGATGCGGCCGTCGACCTCGACGACCAAGCCGTACTCGACGTACTCGTTGTCGCGCCGCCCGCCACGTCCGTCCGGCGCCTGGCGAACGGCGCTCGGAAGGCCGTGCGCGCGCTCGACATCTCGGATGTAGCGGACCTCGGCGGCGCTCTCGGCCCCGTCGCCCACCTCGCCGAGCACCTCGAGCATGAGCCGACGGTCCGGTTGTCGGGGGCGGGTCTCCAGGGCCCGGAGCAGCTGCGCCTCCGTCGTCTGGCGCTGTTGGCAGCCGCGCGCCAGGAGTGAGACGGCGGCGTCGAGGGAGCGCGCCTCCGCGGCCAGGTCCCACAGGGTGTGCTCGACCGTCGTCCGGTGGGGCCACGCGGTGTCGTGGGTGCGCGTGTCAGCGTGACGGGAGCGCACCACGAGGGTCCCCTCGGGGGCCGCCACGGTGCGGGTCGCCGGAACGACGATCCGCAGCGTCCCGCCCGGCCCCTTGAGCAGCCCCCACGCGAAGGCCGCGCTCTCGTGCGTCAGCGCGGCGCCGGTCCCGCACGCGAGCAGTGCCGCCATCGCGCTGACCTGCCACTCGTTGCGCCCGGGCTCGGTCAGGTAGACGCCCGGGTGCACCTTGAGCCAGCGCCCTGCCTCGAGATGGCACAGGACGGTGCGCATGGTGATGTCCGCGTCGCGGCACTGCCGCCACGTCACGAGCCCGAGCTGCCCACGGACCCGGGCAGCCAGCAGAGCGTCCATCGCGCCAGCATGGCGGCGGCAGACCTCGCTGCCCGCTCTGTCCACAGGGCCGCTGCTGTGGGCCGTCTGGGTGTGAGGGTCTGGTGACCCCCTGGGATCACCAGAGTCGCACACCCAGCCCGTGTGCCGGCCGGACGCCCTGCGCGCCGCCCCGCGGCCGCCCAGCGTGACCGGATCGTCCGAACGGCCGGTTTCAGGGCACATGTGCGGTATGCCGGGAGCGCACCCTGCCGCTGCTCCCGTACGGTTGGCGTTGCACCGATTTGCGTGGAGACACGCGCACCGAAGAAGGGGGAGCCCGTGCCGGCGACCGATGGCGTCAGGATCCTCGTGGCCGACGACGACGCCGACATCCGCGACCTCGTCGAGTTCAAGCTGTCGCAGGCCGGCTACACCGTGCACGCCGTTCCCGACGGGATGGCCGCGTGGGACGCGTTCCGGGCGGACCCGCCGGACCTCGTCGTCCTCGACGTCATGATGCCTGGACTGTCCGGGTTCGACGTGCTGCGCAACATCCGGGAGAGCGAGCACCGCGAGGTGGCGGTCCTGCTGCTCAGCGCCAAGTCGCGCGACAGCGACGTGGACACCGGCTTCGCCGTGGGCGCCGACGACTACGTCATCAAGCCCTTCAGCCCCCGGGAGCTGGTGCACCGGGTCAACGGCATCCTCGCCCGGACCCGCGGGTGAGCGGGCGGCACCTCCTCGTCGCCGCCGAGGCGGCCGTGCTGGCCGGCTGCGTCCTGCTGGCGCTCGTGGTCATCGTCATCAAGGTCGTCCGCGGCCAGCGGCAGCGCCGTCACGAGGCCGCCCTGCGGCCGATCCGCCCGGCCCTGATCGAGGTGGCGTCCGGCGAGGACGAGGACGGCTCGGCGCGGCGCGCCCTCACGGCCACGACCGGGGCGACCCGGGTGGCCGTCGACGAGGGAGTCGCCGACTTCCTCGGCAAGGTCCGCGGCGGCCCGGCCGACCAGCTCGTCGAGATCCTGCGGAGCCACGGCGCCCTGCGCGAGGCGGTGCGGCTCCTGCGCCACCGCTCGCCGGTCAGGCGGACCCGGGCCGCCCTCCTGCTCGGCCTCAGCCGAGACCGCGGCGGGGTGCCCGGCCTCGTCGAGGCGCTGGACGACCACTCCGCCGAGGTGCGCAGCGCCGCCGCGCACGGCCTCGGCCTCATCGGCGACGACGGCTCCGCCCCGGCCCTGCTCGGGGCGATCGCGGGGCCGGGCGGTGGCATCCCCGCCGGCGTCGCGGCCGGGGCGCTGCTCGAGCTCGGCGTCGGCATCGCGCCCGCGCTGCGCGAGGCCCTCGCCAGCACCGACTCCCGCACGCGCGCGGTGGCCGCCCACGTCGCGGGCGTCGGCAGCTTCCGCAGCCTGCTCCCGCTCCTGCGCGACCTCCTGGCCGGTGACGAGGACCTCACCGTCCGGGAGGCCTCGGCGGAGGCGATCGGCGCCATGGGCGAGGCGCGCGACGTGGACGTGCTCACCCGGCATACGAATCCTGGTGAGCCCACCCCGCTCCGCCGGCTCTGCGCCACCGCCCTCGGGCGGCTCGGCGAGCCCGCCGCGGTGCCCACCCTGGAGCAGCTGGCCCGCGACCCCGACCCGCGGCTCGCGGAGCTGGCGGCGACGGCCCTCGTCGGCCTGGGGCCCGAGGGCCGCGCCGCCCTCGCCGGCCTCGCCGACACCCCGGGCGGCGCGACCGCCCTCACGCTCGCCCGGCTGCAGGGAGCGCTCGCATGAGCTGGGCGGCGATGCTCGACGCGCTGCGCGTGGGCCTGACGTGGGTCATGGACGTCACGTCGGTGCCGGTCATCGCCTACTTCCTCGTCATCAACACGTCCTACCTCGTCCTCATCACCCTGGCGGCACTGGAGTTCCGCTCCTACCTCCGGCAGCGCGACTCGGCCGTGCGGTCGCTCGGCGGCGAGCTGACGCCCGGCGTGTCGCTCGTCGTCCCGGCCTACAACGAGGAGGCCGTCATCGTCACGGCCGTCAAGGCCATGCTGACCCTGCGCTACCCCCAGCACGAGGTCGTGGTCGTCGACGACGGCTCCGGCGACGCGACGTTCGCCAGGCTCCAGGAGGCGTTCGACCTCGTCGAGCTGCCGCGGCAGGTGCCCGCCGACATCCCGGTCCGCGCGCGCGTCCTCGGCGTCCACGTGCCGCGCGACGGCCGGACCCGCCTGCAGGTGGTCCGCAAGGAGAACTCCGGCCGGTCCGAGGCGATCAACCTCGGCATCAACGCCGCCAGCGAGCCGCTCGTCGCGATGATCGACGCCGACTCCATCCTCGAGCCCGACGCGCTCCTCCACGTCGCCAAGCCGTTCGCCGACGACCCCACCCGGATGGTCGCCACCGGCGGCACCATCCGCCCGGTCAACGGCAGCCGCGTCGTCGCGGGCCGGCTCGTGGACCTCCAGATGCCGAGGGGGTGGCTCGGGCGCATCCAGGTCGTCGAGTACCTGCGCGCCTTCCTCCTCGGTCGCAGCGGCTGGTCGCGGATGGGCGGGCTCATCCTCATCAGCGGCGCGTTCGGGCTCTTCCGCCGCGACGTCGTCGTCGAGGTCGGTGGGCTCGACCCCGAGAGCATCGGCGAGGACTTCGAGCTCGTCATGCGGATCCACCGGCGGATGCGCGACGAGCGCCGCGACTACCGCGTGCAGTTCGTGCCGGAGCCGGTCTCCTGGACCGAGGTGCCGTCCACGCTCGGCGTCCTGCGCAACCAGCGGCGGCGCTGGCACCGCGGCCTCTGGGAGACGCTGTGGGCCTACCGCGGAATGCTCTTCCGGCCGCGCTACGGCAGGGTCGGGTGGGTGGCGCTGCCCTACTACTGGCTGTTCGAGCTGTTCGCGCCCCTGCTCGAGCTCTTCGGGCTCATCGTCGTGCCGCTCGCGCTGATCCTCGACGTCATCAGCGTGCCCTTCGCGCTCCTCTTCCTCGCCCTCGCCTACGGCTATGCGGTCCTCGTCGCGCTGGCCGCGATGTCGGTGGAGGAGTGGGCGTTCCACCGCTACGACCGGTGGCGCGACCTCGCCCTCGGCGTCCTCAGCGCCGTGCTGGAGAACATCGGCTACCGCCAGCTCACCGTCTGGTGGCGCCTCCAGGGCTGGTGGGCGAGCCTGCGCAACAAGAAGCAGGTCTGGGGGGTCATGACGCGGACCGGCTTCGACGAGGGCGTCGGGTGAGCGTGACCCCCTTGGCGCAGCGGCCGATCGGCGAGCAGCTGCGCTTCATCAGCGTGGTGCTCCTCGTCCTCGTGCCCGCCATCGGCGTCGCCTCGCTCGCCACCCAGCTCACGCAGAGCCGCCACCTGCGCACCCTCACGATGAGCCTCGGCCCTGCCCAGGACGCGAGCACCTCGGTCCTCCTCGCCATGACGCAGGCCAGCAAGGAGGTCGAGCTCGAGCTCGCCGGCTCGGTCGCCGACGCCGGCCTGCCCTCGAGCCGGCAGGTCGTCGACGAGCACATGGCCGAGCTGCGCGCGCGACTGCGCTGGGAAGGGCTGCCGCTGGAGCGCAGGAGGACGTATGCCGGCCTGTGGGCCGCCGAACAGCGTGCCGCCGACGTGTGGTTCGGCGCCGCCGACGCGGCGCTCGCCATGCGTGACGGGACGCTCTCGCAGCAGGGTGCCACGAAGGGCGCCGCTGACGTCGCGTTCGGCAGCTTCCGAGAGGCCAACCGGCGGCTCGACGACGCGGTGACCGCTGACCGCGACGATGCTCGCGAGGCCTCCTTGTCGTCGTTGGGCACGGAGACCGCGATCACCGTCGGCGTAGGGCTCCTGTCGGTGCTGCTCATCCTCCTGGCGGGCCGGCTGCTGCGGGCCTCGATCACCCTGCCCCTCACCCGGTTGCGGCGGATCGTCCACCAGCAGGGGCGCGGACAGCCCGGGGCGCTCGCCGACGAGCGCGTGGGGGCCGTGGAGGTCCGGGCCCTGGCCCACGACTTCAACGAGCTGACCCACGCCAACCGGATCCTCCAGCACGAGCAGGAGCAGGTGCTGACGATGCACCGGCTCGCCCTGGACGTCGCGCGGGCCGTCCACAGCGTCGACGACGTCGGTAGGGCGCTGGGCCTGGTCTGCTCGATGCTGGGCGACGGGATGCGCGCAGACCGCGTCCTGCTCTACACGATCGGCGACGAGGGAGCCGTCGAGGAGCGCGCGCAGTGGCACCGCAGCGACCTGCCCGACCTGCCACCGCTGCCGCCCTCGCTCGCCCGGCAGGTCGGTGAGGTCAACGACGAGCTCCGCCGGGACGCCACGGTGTTCGCCGCCGCCGACTTCCTCGACCCCGAGATCCAGGCGGAGGAGCGGGCGAAGCGCTTCCACCGGGCCACCGGGGCGCGGTCCCTGCTCATGTCGCCGGTCGGTGTCGCGGAGGAGGGGCTCGGTGTCATTGCCGTGATGATGCTGGACCAGACCCGGCGCTGGCGGCGCTACGAGACCCAGGCGGTGCAGTCGTGCGCCGGCTACGCCGCCCAGGCGATCGTCCAGCTGCGGCTCTCGGAGATGCAGGAGGTCCAGGTCCGGCGGCTGGTCGACCTCGACCGGCAGAAGAACGACTTCATGGGCACCATCAGCCACGAGCTGCGCACGCCGCTGACCTCGATCTCCGGCTACCTCGAGCTGCTGGAGGACGGCGACTTCGGCGACCTCTCCCGTGGCCAGCTCGGCGCCCTCGAGGTGATCGGTCGGAACACCACGCGCCTGCGCGGCCTCATCGAGGACCTGCTGGTGCTCAACCGCATCGAGACGTCCGGCCTGCACGCCTCGCTCCAGGACGTGGCGGTCGGCGACCTCGTCGGCGGGGTGGTCGACATGCTGCGGCCCGTCGCGGCCGCGGGCGA
The DNA here is from genome assembly GCA_025924375.1 of Dermatophilaceae bacterium. Classification (GTDB taxonomy): domain Bacteria; phylum Actinomycetota; class Actinomycetes; order Actinomycetales; family Dermatophilaceae; genus JAICIN01. The sequence goes on from JAICIN010000120.1 coordinate 6,290, forward strand.
CGTGCGGCTGGTCACGCCGCCCGTCGACGAGACGCTGTGCGTCCGGGTCGACCGTGCCCAGCTCGAGCGCGCGCTCATCAACCTCGGTTCCAACGCCGTGAAGTTCACCCCCGAGGGCGGCACCGTCACGGTCGCGACCCACCAGGACGGAGAGGAGGCCGTCGTCACGGTCACGGACACCGGCATCGGGATCCCGGCCGCCGACGTCGAACGCCTCAGCGAGCGCTTCTTCCGCGCCAGCAACGCCACCGCCAAGGCGATCCCCGGCACCGGGCTGGGCCTGGCGATCGTGCGGACGATCGTCGAGGGCCACGGCGGCCAGTTCGGCATCGAGTCGCGTGAGGGCCAGGGCACCACGGCCTGCATCCGGCTGCCTCTCCCGGCCCGCGCGACCGTCCCGGCGGGTGCGAGCAAGCCGTCGGGCGCGAACGAGTCGTCGGGCGAGAAGGAGTCGTCGCGCTCGTCATAGACGCCTGCCGATGCTGGGCCACTGCTCCGTGACGCGGAGCAGTGACCCAGCGCCGGGGCCAGACAGGCTGACAGAGCGGGGGCCGGCTCCCGCCGGGCGGTGGGGGCGACGGGGCGACAGCAGCCGGGAATGCCCGGGGGCGGCTCCCCGTTTAGGACATGTGCGCCGCACTCTGGCACACTTGACTGCTGACCGGTTCACGGCACGACGGGCCCAGCCCGCACCACTCGCCGACCCGGACACGAACCCAAGGAGCACACGTTGAAGAAGGACATCCACCCCGCCTACGTGGAGACCACGGTCACCTGCACCTGTGGCAACACGTTCACCACCCGCAGCACGGCGGCCAACGGCGCCATCCACGCCGACGTGTGCTCGCAGTGCCACCCCTTCTACACCGGCAAGCAGAAGATCCTCGACACCGGTGGCCGCGTGGCCCGGTTCGAGGCCCGCTACGGCAAGAAGGCCGCCAAGTAGCTGTCGCGATGCGCCGGTCCGCCCACCACGGGCGGGCCGGCGCATCGTCATTTTCCCGGGTCGTCCCAAGGAGACACTGATGCTGGAGTCCGCCGCCGCGCTGGTCCAGGAGCACGCCGACCTCGAGAGGCAGCTCGCGGACCCCGAGGTCTTCGGCGACCAGGACCGGGTGCGCAGGCTCAACAAGCGGTATGCCGCGCTGGCACCGACCGTCGCCGCCTACCACGCGTGGCACGCGGCCCGGGACGACCTCGGCGCCGCCCGTGAGCTCGCGGCGGAGGACGTCACCTTCGCGGACGAGGTGCCGGCGCTGCAGGCCCAGCTCGAGGACGCCGAGGAGAAGCTCCGCCGCCTCCTGCTGCCGCGCGACGCCGACGACGACCGCGACGTCATCCTCGAGGTCAAGGCCGGCGAGGGCGGCGAGGAGTCCGCGCTGTTCGCCGGGGACCTGCTGCGGATGTACCTGCGCTACGCCGAGCGCCGCGGCTGGCGGACCGAGCTCATCGACGCCAACGAGTCAGACCTCGGCGGCTACAAGGACGTGCGGGTCGCGGTCAAGGCCAAGGGCACGCCCGAGCCCGGCGAGGCGCCGTGGGCGCGCCTGAAGTACGAGGGCGGCGTGCACCGCGTCCAGCGCGTGCCCGTGACCGAGAGCCAGGGCCGGATCCACACCTCGGCGGCCGGTGTCCTCGTGCTGCCCGAGGCCGAGGAGGTCGACGTGAGCGTCGATCCCGGCGACCTGCGGATCGACGTCTTCCGCTCGTCGGGCCCCGGCGGTCAGAGC
>JAICIN010000121.1 GCA_025924375.1 Dermatophilaceae bacterium
CCAAGCTCGAGCTGTATGCCGCGTCGGGCCTGCTCGGGGTCCGTCACCAGGAGCTGGTGGGCGACCTCGAGCCCGGCGGCGCCAGGGCGATCTCGGCGAACCCCGCCGCCGCCCAGGTCGACGACATCGACGACGCGCTCGACCGGGCCGCGATGGAGTCCGGCACCGACTGAGCGCCCGTCGCCCGGCCACGCAGTCCTGGCCCACGGTTCGCTCTGCGAGTGAACCTTCACCAGCAGGGTGAATGCTGGGCCAAGCTTCGGCCCACGGGGACCGCGTGGTGGCCAGTCAGCGGACGGGGACCCCGGCCCGCACCAGGCCGTAGGTGACGCCCTCGACGAGTGCCTGCCACGACGCCTCGACGATGTTGCCCGCGACGCCGACGGTCTCCCACGAGGTCTCGCCGTCCGAGGTCTCGATGAGCACCCGCGTCACCGCGTCGGTGCCGTGGGCCGCGTCGAGGATGCGGACCCGGAAGTCGATGAGCTCCAGCTTGTCGAGCTCGGGGTAGGCCGGGGAGAGCGCCCGCCGCAGCGCGTGGTCGAGCGCGTTGACCGGTCCGTTGCCCTCCCCCGTCGCGACCACGCGCTCGCCCCCGGCGACCACCTTCACCGTCGCCTCCGAGAGCGCCTCCTCCTCGCCACGGGCATCCGTGATGACCCGCCACGACTCGACCCGGAAGAAGTCGTGCACGTCGCCCTCCACCTCGCGCCGGAGCAGCAGCTCGAACGACGCGTCGGCGGCGTCGAACGTGTAGCCCCGCAGCTCGAGGTCCTTGACCTTCCGGAGCACCCGCGACAGCGTCTCGTCGTCGCCGGCGAGGTCGTAGCCGAGCTCGCGACCCTTGAGCTCGATGCTCGCGCGGCCCGCCATGTCGGAGACGAGCATCCGCATGTCGTTGCCGACCGCCTGGGGGTCGGTGTGCTGGTAGAGGTCGGGGTCCACCTTGATGGCGCTGGCGTGCAGCCCGGCCTTGTGCGCGAACGCGCTCGCGCCGACGTAGGGCTGGCGGCTGTAGGGCGGCACGTTGGTGATCTCGCTGATCGCGTGGGCGATCCGGGTCGCCTCCTTCAGCCGCGGGGGCTCGACGAGGGAGAGGCCCTGCTTGATCTGGAGGTTGCTCACCACGGTGAGCAGGTCGGCGTTGCCCGTCCGCTCGCCGTAGCCGTTGATCGTGCCCTGCACGTGGGTCGCCCCCGCCGCGACCGCCGCCATGGAGTTCGCGACCGCGCAACCGGTGTCGTTGTGGCAGTGGATCCCGAGCCGGGCGGCGGTGGCCTCCAGCACCTCCCCGACGACGTCGCCGACCTGGGACGGCAGCATCCCGCCGTTGGTGTCGCAGAGCGCCACGACCTCGGCGCCGGCCTCGACGGCGGTGCGGACGACCTCGAGGGCGTAGGCGGGGTCCGTGGCGTAGCCGTCGAAGAAGTGCTCGGCGTCGAGGAAGACGCGCCGGCCCTCGCCGGCCAGGAAGGAGACGGTGTCGCGCACCATCGCGAGGTTCTCCTTGCGCGTGGTCCGCAGCGCGGACTCGACGTGCCGCACGTGCGACTTCGCGACGAGCGTCACCACCGACGCGCCGCTGTGGACGAGGGCGCGGACCAGGGGGTCGTCGGCCGCGTTACCGCCGGCCCTCCTGGTCGCGCCGAACGCCGCGAGGGTGGCGTTCTGGAGCCGCAGCTCCTGCTGCGCCCGGGTGAAGAACTCCGTGTCCTTGGGGTTCGCCCCCGGCCAGCCGCCCTCGATGTAGCCCACCCCGAGCTCGTCGAGGTGCGCCGCGATGGCGAGCTTGTCCGACACGGAGAGGTTGAGCCCCTCCTGCTGCGCGCCGTCGCGCAGGGTGGTGTCGTAGACGTGCAGGTCGGTCATCGCGGTGTCCTCAGGTCGTGCTCGCTCGAGCTCGGTCTCGTCGCCTCGGTCCCGGTGGTCATTCTCGCCCTGCCGCGCCCGAACCGTGCCTGTGGTGGTGGCCGGCCCGCCTCGTCCTGCCCCGCGGGACAAAACAAAAGACCCCCCGGGTGTGGGAGGTCTGCGCGACGAGGGAGTCTCGTCGCGCTAGTCGATAATCACCGTGGCGGTAGCCAGCTGCCAGGACGTCACGCGCACACTGTGGCAGGTGGGCAGCCAGGGCGGGCCGTGCGTCCGCATCGTGGTCACCGCGGGCCCTCCCGTATGCCGGCCGCGCGCGGCGCCGCGGCAGGCCACACGGGGGGACGCACCCGGCATACCGCGTCGGGGCGACCGGCACGGGCCCCACCCGGGGCGACCGGCTCGGGTCCCACCCACCCGGCATGCCGCCTTCGTCTCGAACCTTGGCCCAAACACCGCGGCACCGGCGAACCTTCAGCGGCCGCGGCCACCTTGGGCGAAGGTTTCAGGCGACGGGTGACGGGATGCGGCCCGTGCCCGCGCTTCACGGATCAGCCGCGCCACCGTGTCGGGCCTCTCCAGGTCTGCCCAGGTCAGCCGCACCACCTCGTAGCCCGCCGCCCGGAGCCGGTCCTCGCGCGCCTTCTCCCGCGCGAGCGCGTCCCGGCCGTCCACGCCCGCGTACTTGACCCGGCCATCGAACTCGACGATGACTCGTTCCTCGACGAGGAAGTCCACCCGGCCGACGAAACCAACGGAGTCGCGGATGTCCACCTGCGAGCGGAAGCTCATGCCGAGCCCAGTGAGGAGCAGCCGGGTCAGGCTCTCACCGGGCGACTCCGCGGCAGGGTCGAGCAGAGCGCACAGGCTCTCGATCCGGGCCCGCGCCCGCACGCCGAGGCCCAGTCGGGCCGCGGCATCGGCGATCTTGTCCTCGCTCACCAGCCCACCGTGCATAGCGGCGTCCGCCGCGACCACGGCAGGTCTCACGCCATGGCGGACCGCGGTCTGCACCAGTGCGGTCTCGGTCGACACGCTGCTGATCCCGCGCACGAGCAGGGCCGGCTCGCCCACGGGGAGGCAGTGCGTGGTGACGCTGCCACTGCGCGACTCGTGCTTGACGTCGGCGCAGACGTCGTAACGCGTCAGGTCCAGGCCGACCAGCGGCAGGCCCGAGACCGCGAGGGCCGCGTGGTGGGAGGCCCACGAGCCGCGGTCGCGGGACAGCAGCACGGCGCGCGTCTCGAGCGAGTAGCGCGCCTCTGCCGTGAGCCCTTCGAGAGCGACCGACATGACGAACGCTCCGCGGCGGACACGGGTCAGCTCCCCCCGCGCCACGAGCCGGTGCAGGTCGAGGGATGCGACGCCGAAGCGGGCAGCCTGGGCGGCGGAGAAGGCGCCCTCCTGGGAGGTCGCGAGGTCGGCCAGTGCCGGGTCAAGGACGCGCATCCCGACAGCGTGGCACCGTCTCGGGGCGCCGCCGGTCGCTGAGGGCCGGCTGTGGACAACTCGCGCGCGCAACCTTCGGCCAACGTTGCGCGGTGCGCCGTAGGTTCGGCGTCTCACGGAAGGTTGGGCGAACCTTTCATACGAGCACGGCCACTCGTTCGCTTCAGACGAGCCGCGTCATCCAGCCGTGGGTGTCGGGGGTGCGGCCGTGCTGGATGTCGAGGAGGGCCTGGCGGATGCGCGCGGTGGCCTCGCCGACCTCCCCGCCTCCGACGGTGACCTCGCCGCCGTCCCAGACGAGGCGGCCGACCGGTGTCACGACCGCCGCCGTTCCGCACGCGAACACCTCGGCGATCTCCCCCGAGGCGGCGCCCTCGCGCCACTGCTCGATCGAGACGCGGGCCTCCGCCACGTCGTAGCCGAACTCCTTGGCGAGCTCGATGATCGACAGCCGGGTCACGCCCTCGAGGATCGAGCCGTTGAGCTCGGGGGTGAGGACGCGGCCGTCCCGGAACACGAAGAAGAGGTTCATCCCGCCGAGCTCCTCGACCCACCGGCGCTCGAGGCCGTCGAGGAAGACCACCTGGTCGCAGCCGTGCGCGCTCGCCTCCTCCTGGGCGGCGAGGCTGGCGGCGTAGTTGCCGCCGCACTTGGCCGCGCCCGTGCCTCCGGGCGCCGCCCGCACGTACTCCTCCGAGACCCAGATCGAGACCGGCCGCAGGCCACCCTTGAAGTAGGCACCCGCCGGCGACGCGATGACGCCGTAGGTCACCTCTGCGGCGGGGCGCACGCCGAGGAACGACTCCGAGGCGAACATGAACGGCCGCAGGTAGAGGCTCGCCTCGCCGCCCGCCGCGGGCACCCAGTCGCGGTCGACCTCGACGAGCGCCTTGATGGAGCCGGTGAAGTCCCCCTCGGGCAGCTCGGGCAGCGCGAGGCGGCAGGCGCTGCGGGCGAAGCGGGCGGCGTTGACCTCGGGCCGGAAGCTCCAGACCGAGCCGTCCTCGTGGCGGTAGGCCTTGAGGCCCTCGAAGATCTCCTGGGCGTAGTGCAGGACCGCAGCGGAGGGCATGAGGGACAACGGGCCGTATGCCCTGATGCGGGCGTCGTGCCAGCCCTCACCGGGCGTCCACGTGGCGAGCGCCATGTGGTCGGTGAACGTCGTCCCGAAGCCGGGGCTGGCCAGTACCGCCTCGCGCTCCGCGTCCGGCCGCAGGTCCTGGCGGCGGGTGACCTCGAAGGTCAGCGGGGCGGCGTTCTGGCTCATGGAGTCCTCCTGGTTGCGTGCCTCTCCGCCCGAGGTTACCTGCCGGGTCCGCGCCCGGGGCAGAGAGGAGGACGCGCCGACTCGGTGCTCAGAGCCCCGCGGCGATGGCGTCGCCGACCTCTGCGGTGGAGCGTACGGCGCTCCCCCTCGCGGCCAGGTCGGCGGCGACGGCGGCCTCGACGCGACCCGCCTCGGCGGAGAGGCCGAGGTGCTCGAGGAGCATGGCGACCGACAGGACGGTCGCGGTCGGGTCGGCCCTGCCCTGCCCCGCGATGTCGGGGGCCGAGCCGTGCACCGGCTCGAACATGCTGGGGGTCGTGCGCTCGGGGTTGATGTTGCCGCTCGCGGCGAGCCCGATGCCGCCGGCGATCGCGGCGGCGATGTCGGTGATGATGTCGCCGAAGAGGTTGTCGGTGACGATCACGTCGAACCGGCCGGGGTCGGTGGCGAGGAAGATCGTCGCCGCGTCGACGTGCTGGTAGGCCGTCTCCACCTCGGGGAACTCACGGCCGACCTCCTCCACGGTCCGCCGCCACAGGTGGCCGGCGTGGGTCAGCACGTTGTGCTTGTGGACCAGCGTCAGGTGCCGGCGCGGGCGTGCCTGCGCGCGGGCGAAGGCGTCGCGGACCACCCGCTCGACGCCGAAGCGGGTGTTGACGCTGACCTCGGTGGCGATCTCGTGCGGCGTGCCGGTGCGCAGGGAGCCGCCGTTGCCGACGTAGGGGCCCTCGGTGCCCTCGCGGACGACGACGAAGTCGATGCCGTCGGGGGCGACCCGCTCGAGCGCCAGGGGGCTCTCGACGCCCGGGTAGAGCCGGGCAGGCCGCAGGTTGACGTAGTGGTCGAGCGCGAACCGCAGCGGGAGCAGCACGCCCCGCTCGAGCACGCCGCTCGGGACCGAGGGGTCGCCGATCGCGCCGAGCAGGATGGCGTCGTGGCCGCGCAGCTCCTCGAGGACCGAGGCGGGCAGCGTCTCCCCCGTGGCGTGCCAGCGGCGGGCCCCGAGGTCGTAGTCCGTCGTGCTGACCTTCGTCCCACCCGATGCCGTGACGGCCTCGAGGACCTTCAGGCCCTCGCTCACGACCTCCGGTCCGATGCCGTCGCCCCCGATGACGGCGATGTCCAGGGCGGTGGGCGCGGAGTCGGTGGCCATGGTCACCAGCCTAGGGACGGTCTTGCGATCCGATATGGCCGTCTCAGAAAGCGAACGGCCCCGGCGCTCGCGCCGGGGCCGTCCACCTGGTGCCACGAGGGCCCTTCAGTGGTCTGAGCTCGATGTCCGGACTGGGCGAACCGGCCCTCCCGGCCTCGCTCGGGTCCTCAGGCCTTGCTCAGTCGTCCGAGTGGCCCTGGTCGCGCAGGTCCATGGACTCCTGCAGCGCCTGGCGAGCCTTCTGAGCCTCTTCGCTCACGGGGATCAGTCCTTCCGGGACACGTGGTGTCCCACGGCAGATGGATGTCTGGAGTCGCGGGGGCGGTCGCCGGTTTCCGGGCCACCCTGTCAGCCACGCACGCGGGGTCTCCGCGGCGAGGGGCTGACTACCGGAGCTCGCCGCGGCGGCGAATACGTACGAGCTGCCGCGTCATGCCCCCGAGATTACGTGGACGTCCAACTATCCGACACCCCGTTCCCACCTCGTGAGACGGCGGCGGTCAGTCCACCAGGTCGACCACGCGCACCTCGGCGTCGATCTCCTTGGCGATCGCCGTCACGACGTCCACCGGGATGGCGCTGTCGACGGTGAGGCCGACCAGCGCCTTGCCGCCCTTCTCGTCGCGGGCGACCTGCATGGCGCCGATGTTGACGTCGGCGTCACCGAGGAGCCGCCCGACCGTCCCCACGATCCCGGGGCGGTCGGTGTAGGTGAAGAACGCCATGTGCTGGCTGAGCGGGATCTCGAGGTCGAAGCCGTTGACGCCGACGACCTTCTGCACCATCCGCGGACCGGTGAGCGTGCCCGCGACGCTCACCGTCGTGCCGTCGGCGAGCGTGCCGCGCAGCGTGGTGACGTTGCGGAAGTCCTGGGCGTTCGGGTCGGTCAGCAGCCGCGCCTCGACGCCGCGCTGCTCCGCCAGGAGCGGCGCGTTGACGTAGGTGACGGGGTTCTCCGTGAGGTCGCGGAAGAGCCCCTTCAGGGCCGACAGCTTCCAGATCGAGACGTCGTGCTCGGTGATCTCGCCGCGGGCCTCGATGTCCAGCTGCACCGGCACCGAGCCGGCGACGGCGGTGAAGATCCGGCCGAGCCGCTCGACGAGGTCGATGCCCGGACGCACCTCCTCCGGGACGGCGCCGCCCGAGACGTTGACCGCGTCGGGCACGAGGTCGCCGCCGAGGGCGAGGCGGACCGAGCGGGCCACGGCGACTCCCGCCTTCTCCTGCGCCTCCTCCGTGGAGGCGCCGAGGTGGGGCGTGACGACGACCGACTCGAACTCGAAGAGCGGGCTCTCGGTCATGGGCTCCGTCGCGAAGACGTCGATGCCGGCGCCGGCGACCCGGCCGTCGCGGAGCGCCTCGGCCAGGGCGTCCTCGTCGACGATCCCCCCGCGGGCGGCGTTGACGATCCGCACGCTCGGCTTGACCTTGGCCAGGGCGTCCTTGCCGATGAGGCCCAGCGTCTCGGGCGTCTTGGGCAGGTGGACCGAGATGAAGTCGCTCTCGGCGAGGAGCTCGTCGAGCGTGACCAGCCGGGCCCCGAGCTGCCCGGCGCGCTGGGCCGAGACGTAGGGGTCGTAGGCGAGGATCTCCATGCCGAAGCCCTTGAGCCGCTCGGCGACGAGCTGGCCGATCCGGCCGAAGCCCACGATCCCGGCCTTCTTCTCGAGGAGCTCCACGCCGGCATACTTGCTCCGCTTCCAGGCACCGCCCTTGAGCGCCTCGCTGGCCGGCGCGATGTTGCGGGCCGTGGCGAGCAGGAGGCCGACCGCGAGCTCGGCGGCCGAGGTGATGTTTGAGGTCGGCGCGTTGACGACCATGACGCCGGCCCGGGTCGCGGCCGGCCCGTCGACGGTGTCCAGGCCCACCCCCGCCCGCGCGACGACCTTGAGCCTGCGCGCCGCGGCGAGCGCCTCGGCGTCGATCTTCGTGGCGGAGCGGATGAGCACAGCGTCGGCGTCGGCGAGAGCCGGCAGCAGCTGCCCCCGGTCGGCGCCGTCGACGTGCCGGACCTCGAAGTCCGGGCCGAGGGCGTCGATGGTGGCGGGCGAGAGCTCCTCGGCGATGAGGACGATCGGCTTGGTCACGTGGGGGTCCTTTGCGTGTCGCAGGTGGCGACCGGCGGGAGGCGGCCGGCCCGCGCCGTGGCGGCGCTCACGGCACCGCGCTGTGCCCGGG
>JAICIN010000122.1 GCA_025924375.1 Dermatophilaceae bacterium
ACCACCGGTCGGGGTCGACGCCGACCGCGAGCTCGGGCTTGTCGGGCGCACCGAAGAAGAACCAGTGCCACCAGGCCTGCGCGAAGCGCGCGTCGACGCGCGCCAGCTGCTCACTGATCGGTATGCCGTCGAGCACGGCCAGGCGGGTGACCGCACGCGGGTGGTCGAGGGCAAGGCGGAGGGCGACGTAGGACCCGCGGTCGTGGCCGGCCACCGCGAACCGCTCGTGGCCCAGCTCGCGCATCAGCCGGTGCAGGTCACCGGCGACGGCGCGCTTGGACTGCTGGGCGTGGCCGGACCGGACCGGTGCGGCGCTCGACGCGCCGTAGCCGCGCATGTCGGGGCAGACCACGGTCAGGCCCCGCGCGACGAGCAGCGGTGCGACGCGGTGCCACGTCGCGCCGGTGCGGGGGTGCCCGTGGACGAGCAGCACCGCCGGCCCCTCGCCGCCGTGGCGCACCCGCAGCGCCACCTCTCCCACGTCGACGCGGTCGTCGCGGAACCCCTCGAACAGCGTCATGCACACACCCAACCGGAGACCTCCGACAGCCGCTCGGCGGAACGCCCGCGTCGGCGTGACGGCACTCACGCCCGGCTCCTCACGACCTCCTCGTTACCGACGAGTAGCATCGCTGCCGGGCGCCGGTAGCCGGTGCCGCCCACCGACCAGAGGGAGACCCGCGTGCCGCGCACCCTGCGTGAGGTCGTCTTCGTCGACGGCGTGAGGACGCCGTTCGGCAAGGCCGGGGAGAAGGGCATGTACGCCCACACCCGCGCCGACGACCTCGTCATCACCTGCATCCGCGAGCTCCTGCGCCGACACCCCGAGCTCCCGCCCGAGCGCGTCGAGGAGGTGGCCGTCGCAGCGACGACGCAGATCGGCGACCAGGGGCTCACCCTCGGCCGGCTCGCCGCACTGCTGTCCGGCCTCCCCACCACGACCCCCGGGTACTCGATCGACCGGATGTGCGCCGGCGCGATGACCGCGGTGACGACGACCGCGTCCTCGATCGCGTTCGGCGCCATCGACGTCGCCGTCGCGGGCGGGGTGGAGCACATGGGCCACCACCCGATGGGCGAAGGCGTCGACCCCAACCCGCGGATCGTCGCCGAGAAGCTCGTCGACCCGAGCGCCCTCGTCATGGGCCAGACCGCGGAGAACCTCCACGACCGCTTCCCCGGGCTCACGAGGGAGCGCTCCGACGCGTATGCCGTGCGGTCCCAGGAGAAGCTCGCCAAGGCCTACGCGAACAACGAGGTCCAGCCGGACCTCGTGCCGGTCGCGACCCGCGACGTCGAGCGCGGCTGGGGGCTCGCGACGGCCGACGAGCCGCCGCGACCGGGCACGACGGCCGAGGACCTGGCCTCGCTGAAGACGCCGTTCCGGTCGCACGGCCGCGTGACCGCCGGCAACAGCGCCGGGCTCAACGACGGCGCGACGGCGTGCCTGCTCGCCGCGGAGGAGACCGCGCGGGAGCTCGGGCTGCCGGTGCGGATGCGGCTGGTCGACTACGCCTTCGTCGGCGTGGACCCGGAGGTCATGGGCATCGGCCCGGTGCCGGCAGCCGAGAAGGCTCTCGCCAAGGCCGGCCTCACCATCGGCGACATCGGGCTCTTCGAGCTCAACGAGGCGTTCGCCGTGCAGGTGCTCGCCTTCCTCGAGCACTTCGGCATCGCCGACGACGACCCGCGCGTCAACCAGTACGGCGGCGCCATCGCCACCGGCCACCCGCTCGCCTCCTCGGGCGTGCGGCTCATGACCCAGCTGGCGCGGCAGTTCGAGGAGCACCCCGAGGTCCGCTACGGCATGACCGCCATGTGCATCGGCATCGGCATGGGTGGCGCCGTGATCTGGGAGAACCCGCACAGCGCCGAGTACGGCAAGGAGGAGGCAACGTGAGCGAGCAGAAGAACGCCTTCGAGGAGGTCGTGACGCGCACCCCGGTGCGTGACGTCGCGCTCCCCGGCGGGGCCGGGACCCTTGCCCTCGTGACCCTCGACAACGGCCACGACCACACCAGGCCCAACACCTTCGGCCCGCGGACCATGGAGGGTCTCGCCTCGACGGTCGACAGCCTGCGCGCCCGGGCCGCGGCCGGTGAGGTCCAGGCCGTCGGGTTCACGGGCAAGCCCTTCGTCTTCGCAGTCGGCGCAGATCTCAAGGCGGTTGCGCAGGCGAGCAGCCGCGAGCAGGCGCTCGAGGTCGCGCGAGCCGGCCACGCGGCATACGCGGCGGTCATGGACCTGCCGGTGCCGACCTTCGCGTTCGTCAACGGTGCCGCCATGGGCGGCGGGGTGGAGCTGGCGCTCGCCTGCGACTACCGCACCATGAGCAGTGGTGTGCCGGCCGTCGCGCTGCCCGAGGCGTTCCTCGGCCTGGTGCCCGGGTGGGGCGGCTGCTACCTCCTGCCCAACCTCGTCGGGCCGGTCGACGCCCTCACGGTCGTCGTCGGCAACCCGCTGAGCCAGAACCGGATGCTCAAGGGCCCCCAGGCCTTCGAGCTCGGGATGGCGGACGCGCTGTTCGAGCCGGCCGACTTCCTCGAGCAGTCGCTGCTCTGGGCGGCGCGGGTGGTCACCGGCGACGTGGTCGTGGAGCGCGCCGAGGTCACGCGCGACCAGGCAGAGTGGGAGGCAGCCGCCACGGCAGCCCGGAGGCTGGTCGACGCCCGCACCGGTGGGCGGGCGCCGGCGCCCTACCGCGCCATCGAGCTCGTCCGGGCGGCGCGCACGGCGACCCGCGAGGAGGCGTTCGCCGCCGAGGACGAGGCCCTGGCCGACCTCGTCATGGGGGACGAGCTGCGCGCCGGGCTCTACTCGTTCGACCTCGTGCAGCGGCGCGCGAAGCGGCCGGCGGGCGCGCCCGACAAGGCCCTCGCGCGCCCCGTCACCAAGGTCGGCGTCGTCGGGGCGGGCCTCATGGCGAGCCAGCTCGCGCTGCTGTTCGCCCAGCGGCTGGAGGTGCCGGTCGTCATGACGGACCTCGACGAGGAGCGGGTCACCCGCGGCGTGGGCTGGGTGCACCGCGAGGTCGACGCGCTGCTCGCCAGGAAGCGCGTGGGGCCGGACCGGGCCAACCGCCTCAAGGCCCTCGTGACGGGCGCCACCACCAAGGACGGCTTCGCGGACGCCGACTTCGTCATCGAGGCGGTGTTCGAGGAGCTCGCCGTCAAGCAGCAGGTGTGGACCGAGGTCGAGGCCGTCGTCGGCCCGGACTGCGTCCTCGCCAGCAACACCAGCTCGCTGTCCATCACCCGGATGGCGGCCCACCTGCGGCACCCGGAGCGGGTCGTCGGCTTCCACTTCTTCAACCCCGTGGCGGTGATGCCGCTGCTCGAGGTCGTCCGGGGCGAGCGGACCGACGAGGCGACCCTGGCCACCGCCTTCGCGACCGGCAGGACCCTCCGCAAGACCACCGTGCTGGTGAAGGACTCCCCCTCCTTCATCGTCAACCGGCTGCTGGGCCGGTTCATGGGCGAGGTCGCCAAGGTCGTCGACGAAGGCACACCGATCGAGGTGGCCGACAGGGCGTTCGCCGGCCTGGCGCCGATGCCGCCGTTCGCGCTGCTCGGCCTGGTGGGTCCCGCGATCGCGCTGCACAACAACGAGAGCCTCGCGGCGGCGTTCCCCGAGCGGTTCCACGTCTCGGAGAACCTGCGGCGCGTCGTCGAGGCCGGCAAGACGGCGATCTACACCACGGTCGACGGCCGCCCGGTGCTCGACCCGGAGGTCGAGGCCCTCTTCGAGAAGCCGGCCGACCCAGTCGTGCTGACCACCGCGGAGGTCCGCGAGCGCGTGCTGTCGGTGCTCGCCGACGAGGCGCGCCGGATGCTCGACGAGGGCGTCGTGGACAGCCCCATGGACCTCGACCTCGCGATGATCACCGGCGCCGGGTTCCAGTTCTGGAACGGCGGCCTCACGCCGCTGCTCGACCGGGAGGGCGTCTCCGAGCGGGTGACCGGCCGCCGGTTCCTCCCGCCGGGCGTCGCCACCGTCCCCGCCCCGGCGACGTCCCTCCCCTGAGCCGCGTGGCCGGCACATCCAACCCCCTGGCGTGCCGGCCACGCAAGGGCTGCGGCGACTCCCCCGGGATCGCGACAACCGTTGGCGCGAGGCCACCGGTGGCGGCGACTCCCCCAGGATCGCGACAACCGTTGGCGCGAGGCCACTGGTTGCGCCGACTCCCGCAGGATCGCGACAACCGTTGGCGCGAGGCCACCGGTTGCGGCGACTCCCCCAGGATCGTGACAACCATTGGCGCGAGGCCACTGGTTGCGCCGACCCCGCGAGGTATGCCGGCCACGCAAGGGTGCGGCGGCGGCACCGTGCGCGTCAGTCACCGAGGAGCTGCGCCGCCGTGCTGCGTCGCACGAAGTCGGCGAAGTCCTCCAGGGACCAGCCCTGGCGCAGCACGAGGGTCTCGTAGATCGCCGGCTCCGTGAGCGTGAAGAGCACGTCGCGGGCCGCGCGCACACTCAGGCCGGGACGGAGGAACCGACGAATCGCCTTGGCGTTGTGCGCCATCCGCCTCAGGCGTGCCTCCTGGAGCTCCTCGTAGAGAGCGGCAGCTTCTCTGTCGCTGGCAGCCGCCTCCCGCACCAGGATCAGCAGCGGCGTGCCTCGGGGCGCGACCTCCATGCTGAGCCGCGACCACGCCTCGATGACGACGTGCGGGTCGTCGGCGGTGCTCGACACGGCGTCCGAACGCTGCTCCGCGTGCACCGGCCCGGCTCCGGCGAGCGCTCGGTCCCAGAGGGCTCGCACCAGCCCGGTCTTGCCGCCGAAGGACTTGTAGACCGTCTCCGGCGACACGCCGGCGTCCGACGCGATGGCCGCGACGGTGGTTCCGGCATAGCCGTCGGCGGCGAAGCGGCTGGCTGCCGCGTCCAGCACGGCCGCGCGCCGGCGGGCGGCCGCCTCGCGTCTGCCGGAGGCGTCGTAGCGTCGGCGGCCCTTGACTGCCGGCGGCGACAAGCGCATCATCCCCTTATTGGTTACAGACGACTGTAACCGATATGGAACCCAGGCACCCAGGATCGAGGCAGCCATGGACCTGCCCAGCCCCACGCCCTCCGAGGTCGTCGACCGGCTCGCCGCCGCCACCAACGCCCACGACCTCGACGCCCTCGTCGCGTGCTTCGCGCCGGACTACGTGAACGAGACCCCCGCCCATCCGTCGCGCGGCTTCACCGGTCGGGACCAGGTGCGCCGCAACTGGTCCCAGATCTTCTCCTCCATCGCCGACGTGAGCTGCGACGTGGTGGCGAGGGCGGTCGACGGCGACCGCGTCTGGTCCGAGTGGGAGATGCGCGGCACCCTCCCCGACGGCTCACCGCACCTCATGCGGGGCGTCCTGGTGTTCGGCGTCCGTGACGGCCTGGTGCAGAGCCTGCGCTTCTTCCTCGAGCCGGTCGACACGGCGCACACGACCTCGGACGACGCGGTGGCGGACGTGGTGAAGGGGACGCGGCGATGATCCTGGTCATCGGCGGGACCGGACGCCTGGGGCGCCTGGTCGTGCGACGACTGCTGGCCGACGGGCACGGCGTGCGGGTGCTGGCGAAGGGGGCCGCCGCGGCGACGGACCTCCGCGAGGCGGGTGCGGAGCTCGTCGCCGCGGACATCCGCGACCGCGACGCGGTGCGGACAGCCGTGCAGGACGTCGACGTGGTCGTCTCTGCGGCTCACGGCATGACCGGGACCGGCGACCCCACACCTGCGACGGTCGACCGCGACGGCAACCGCAACGTGGTGGACGCGGCATCGGCGGCGGGCGCCGCCGTCGTGCTGCTCTCGGTCGTCGGAGCGGCTCCCGACAGCCGGATGGAGCTCATCCGGATGAAGTGGGAGGCCGAGGAGTACCTGCGGGCGAGCGGCGTGCCGTGGACGGTCGTCCGCGGGACCGCGTACGCCGAGATGTGGGCCGACCTCCTGCGCGAGAGCGCCCGGCGCTCGGGGCGACCGCAGGTCTTCGGCTCGGGCAGGAACCCGCTCAACTTCGTCGCGGTCGCCGACGTGGCCGCCGCGGTGGTCCGGGCGGCGACCGACCCGTCGCTGCGAGGTCACGTCGTCGAGGTGGGCGGACCGGACAACCTGACGTTCGACGAGCTCGCCGCGCTGGTGTGCCCGGGCACCCGCCCCCGGCACGTCCCGCGCACGGCCCTGCGGGTGATGGGTGTCGCGGCACGACCGTTCAACGCCGAGCTGGCCCGTCTGGCCCGCTCCGCGGTGCACATGGACACCGTCCCCGTGCGCTTCGACGCCGCAGCCGGCCACGCGGCATACCCGTGGCTGCCGTCCACCCCGGTGACGGACGGCGCGTCGATTCGCTGATATCTCACATGTGATCTAGCCTCGGTGTCGTGACGGACAACTACCTCACCCGCATCGGGACCCTCATCCGCGACGCCCGGCGACACAAGGGCCTGACGCAGAACGAGCTCGCCGACTCGCTCGGCACCAGCCAGAGCGCGGTGGCGCGCATCGAGCAGGGCAAGCAGAATCTCAGCCTTGAGATGCTGGCCCGCATCGGGGAGAGCCTCGACAGCGAGTTCGTCTCCCTCGGCCACAGCGGTCCGCAGCACCTGCGCATCGTCGGCGGGACCCCGCTGTCGGGCTCGATCGACGTCAAGACGAGCAAGAACGCCGCGGTCGCACTGCTGTGCGCCTCGCTGCTCAACAAGGGCCGCACCACGCTGCGCAGCCTCGCCCGCATCGAGGAGGTCAACCGGATCCTCGAGGTGCTCACCTCGATCGGCGTGCGCACCCGCTGGCTGCCCGACAGCAACGACCTGGAGATCGTGCCCCCCGCCGTGCTCGACCTCGCCTCCATCGACGTCGAGGCCGCACGGCGCACCCGCACGGTGATCATGTTCCTCGGGCCGCTGCTGCACGAGCTCGAGCAGTTCCGCCTGCCCTACGCCGGCGGCTGCGACCTGGGCACCCGCACCGTCGAGCCCCACCTCGCGGCGCTGCGCTCGTTCGGCCTGGGCGTCACCGCCACCGGTGGCTTCTACGACGCCGCCGTCAACCCCCAGATCTTGCCCAGCCGGCCGATCATCCTCACCGAGCGCGGGGACACGGTGACCGAGAACGTCCTCCTGGCTGCCGCCCGGCACGAGGGCGAGACGGTCATCCGCAACGCCAGCCCGAACTACATGGTCCAGGACCTGTGCTTCTTCCTCCAGGAGCTCGGCATCGAGATCGAGGGCATCGGCACGACCACCCTCACGGTCCGGGGGCGCCGCCACATCGAGGTCGACGTGGAGTACTCCCCCTCCGAGGACCCGATCGAGGCGATGAGCCTCGTCGCGGCGGCCGTCGTGACGTCCTCCGAGATCACCATCTGCCGCGTCCCGATCGAGTTCCTCGAGATCGAGCTCGCCACGCTCGAGGGCATGGGGATGAAGTACGGCATCTCCGAGGAGTACCTCTCCGCCAACGGCCGGACGCGCCTCGTGGACCTGACGACCATGCCGGGGCCGCTCCAGGCGCCGACGGACAAGATCCACCCGATGCCCTTTCCAGGGCTCAACATCGACAACCTGCCGTTCTTCGCGATCATCGCCGCCTGCGCCGAGGGCCAGACGATGATCCACGACTGGGTCTACGAGAACCGGGCGATCTACCTCACGGAGCTGACCAAGGTCGGCGCGCGCGTGCAGCTCCTCGACCCGCACCGGGTCATGATCGAGGGCCCCACCAAGTGGCGGGCCGCCGAGGTCATCTGCCCCCCGGCGCTGCGCCCGGGTGTCGTCATCCTGCTGGCCATGCTCGCCGCGCCCGGCACCTCGGTGCTGCGCAACGTCTACGTCATCAACCGCGGCTACGAGGACCTCGCCGAGCGCCTCAACGCACTCGGCGCGACGATCGAGACGTTCCGCGACATCTAGGACCGCTCC
>JAICIN010000123.1 GCA_025924375.1 Dermatophilaceae bacterium
CCGCGCCGCCAAGGAGCGGCGGGCGTCGCGCTCGCTCAAGCGCGGGCTGGTGCTCGCCTCGATCCTCGTCCTGCTCGCGATCACCCTGGTCCCGACCCTGCGCTCGTACCTGCGCCAGGAGGGGCAGATCGACGCGCTGCGCACCCAGGTGGCACAGCAGCACCAGACCGTGGCCGACCTCCAGAAGGAGCAGGCACGCTGGCAGGACAACGCCTACGTCGAGCAGCAGGCGCGGGAGCGCCTCAAGTTCGTCAAGGTCGGTGACCGCTCCTACACCGTCATCGACGGCGACGCCCCGGCGGGAAGCGACCTCCCCAAGCCCGTGCCGTCCCGCACCGTGAGCAGCGACCACCCGTGGTACGGCCGGCTGTGGGAGTCGGCCCGCATCGCCGACGCCGCGCCGCAGCACCCGTGACGGCGCCGGCCGCCGCGTCCGGGGAGGCCCCGACCGCGGACGACCTTCGGGCGGTCGAGGAGCAGCTCGGCCGGCCGGCCCGCGGGGTCGCCGCGGTGGCGCACCGCTGCCCCTGCGGCAACCCCGACGTCGTGACGACCGAGCCGCGGCTGCCTGACGGGACGCCGTTCCCCACGACCTTCTACGCCACCTGTCCCCGACTCACCGGAGCGGTCTCCACCCTGGAGACGTCCGGGCTGATGCGGGAGATGACCGAGCGCCTCGCCACCGACCGCGAGCTCGCCGGACGCCACGCCCGGGCCCACGAGGACTACCTGACTCGCCGCGGCGCCCTCGGCGACGTGCCGGAGATCGCCGGGGTCTCGGCGGGCGGCATGCCGGCCAGGGTGAAGTGCCTGCACGTCCTCGTCGCCCACGCGCTGGCGACGGGCCCCGGCGTGAACCCGCTCGGCGACGAGGCCCTCGCGCTGCTGCCGCCCTGGTGGGCGCAGGGGAGCTGCGTCGGCGGCAAGGGCGACGAGGAGGGGCCGAGCCGATGACGCGCGTGGCCGCCGTGGACTGTGGCACCAACTCGATCCGGCTGCTCGTCGCGGACGTCGACGGCGTGGCGGGCACGCTCACCGACGTGCTGCGCCGGATGGAGGTCGTGCGGCTCGGCCACGGCGTGGACCGCACCGGCGTCATCGACCCGGAGGCCATGCGCCGCACCCTGGCGATGGCCCGGGAGTATGCCGGCCAGTGCGCCGAGCTCGGAGCGCAGCGGGTGCGCTTCGTGGCCACCTCCGCGTCCCGCGACGCCTCGAACGCGGGCGAGTTCGTCGACGGGGTCCGGGAGGCCTTCTCCGCCTTCGGGACCACCCCCGAGGTGGTCACCGGCGACGAGGAGGCGCGGCTCTCCTTCCTGGGCGCGACCGGGGAGCTGGCGCCGCACGGCATACGCGGGCCCTACCTCGTCGTCGACCTCGGCGGCGGCTCCACCGAGCTGGTCCGCGGCTCCGACACCGTCGAGTCGGCCCTCTCGGTCGACATCGGCTGCGTGCGCATGACCGAGCGGCACCTGCGCTCCGACCCGCCCACCGACGCCGAGGTCGCCGCAGCGCGTGCGGACATCGCCGCGGCCCTCGACCGCGCCGCGCTGGTGGTGGGCCTCGAGGGGATCGCCGCACTCGTCGGCCTCGCCGGCAGCGTCACCACGGTCACCGCGCACGCCCTCGGGCTCCCCCGCTACGACGCCGAGCGCATCCACCTCACGACCCTGCCGCCGGAGCCGGTGCTGGACGCGTGCGAGAGCCTCCTCCACATGAGCCGCGCCGACCGGGCCGCGCTGCCCTTCATGCACCCGGGACGCGTCGACGTCATCGGCGCCGGCGCGCTGGTCTGGCACGAGGTCGTGGCACGGGCCGCCGATCACGGCGTCCGCACGGTGGTGGCCTCGGAGCACGACATCCTCGACGGCATCGCGACGTCCCTCGCGCGCTGATCCGGGCGGGCAACGCGGCGGGCAGCACGCGGCATACTGTCCCTGCCCCCGTAGCCCAACCGGCAGAGGCAGGCGACTTAAAATCGCCCGAGTGCGGGTTCGACCCCCGTCGGGGGCACGAGCGGCGGTGGCTGAGCCCCCACACCAGCGGTCGGCCTCACGCCAGCCGTCGGCCTACGCCACCCGCGCGACCCATGTCTTCCGGTCGGCCCCGCTCAGGTCAGGGTGCACTGCGTCCGGTCGGCGGCCCGGGTGGCGGCCGTGTAGGCCTGGAGCTGCGCCTGGCCCGTCTTCCACGACGCGTTCCACGCCACCGTCATCTGCGCCGGCGTCATCTGGCCCATGCGCAGCATCTCCATGTCGTGGATGTGGTGCTCCCACGTCGCGACGGCGATGCGGGCCTTGGCCGCGGCGGTCGACCCGGCGGTCAGGGCGGCCGCGCAGCGCGAGACCGCTGCCACGCTGCTCGCCGGCGCCGCGGCGGCCACGGCGGGTGGCAGGGCGGCACATCCCGTGCTGCTGGCGGTGAAGGCCTTGTCCGCCGCGATGAAGACCGCGTCGTTGTCCACCGCCCCGACCCGCGTCTGCTCCCAGAACGTCTGCGCGACCGGGAGCGAGATCTTGCCGGAGACGAGCAGGTTCATGGCATCGATGTGCTTCTGGAACTGCGCGAGGGCCACGTCGGCCGACTTGAGCAGCGCCTCCTGCCTCAGGTTGCTGAGCCGGCACGAGTCCATGGCGGTGCGCACGGCCGCCTCGGCCGTGAGCGCGTCGCTCGAGGGGGAGGGCGCCGAGCTCGACGTGGCACCGGGCGTCCGGCGGGGAGCCGTCAGCGCCCCGCCCGTGGGCAGGCCCGTCGCGAAGTGGCCGGAGCTCTCGACCGCCGCCGTGCCAGAGCCCGCCGTGCCGTCGGCGTTCTGGGTGGCCTGCACCACGAGGGCCGACACGACGAAGCCCACCGGTGCCGCCAGGACCACCAGGGCGAGCCTGAGGGCGGCGGACCTCGCCGAGCTCTCCTGTCGAGCCATGTGCCTCACCAGCCTCGAACCGCGTTCCAGCCGAGTATCAGCCCGCTGCCCTCCTCCTCGGCTCGACCAGAGGGTGCAGGGTCACTTCACCCCAATGGAGGAAGTGCTCGCAGGGCGCCGCGTCGTCCCCAACGGGGCCGTTGGGAACAAAGTGGGCCGCCCAGACATCTAGGGTGGTGACAGGTGGCCGTCGTGGCCGCCACGGAGACCCCCAAGGAGGGACCTCGGATGTCCAACAACCCGGTGTTCAGCCGGATCGACCGGGAGAGCGAGCGCGGCTACGCCGGCTTCCGGCAGGCCCCGCAGGCCGCCACGGCGTCCGCGGCGACCGACTCCCTCAGCGCGCAGCAGCTGCAGGAGATGTACAACCGCCCCTCCGCCGGCCCGGTGGAGACCAAGCGCCTGACGATCGACGACGTCGTCATGAAGACCGTGGGACTGTTCGCCGTCGTCCTGGTCTTCGCCGCGATCGGCTGGGTGCTGCCCGTCGACGTGCAGCTCGTCGCGCTGCTCGGTGGCGTGGCGGCCACGCTGGTCCTGGGGCTGGTGATCGCGTTCCGCAAGACGATCAGCGTGCCGCTCATCGTGCTCTACGCGATGGCCGAGGGCGTCTTCGTCGGGGTCATCAGCAACTCCTACGCCGACGCGTTCTACCAGCCGGGTCAGGACACCCTGTTCCAGGGCATCGTCCCGCAGGCCGTCACGGGCACGCTCGCCGTCTTCGTCGGCATGCTCCTCGCCTACAAGACCGGCCTGGTGCGCGTCACCGACAAGTTCCGGCGGATCGTCACCCTCGCCGTCATGGGCTACGCGATCTTCGCGCTGGTCAACTTCGTCTACGCGATCGTGGCCCACCAGCCGTTCGGCCTCGGTGGCACCAGCGCCCTGGGCTTCGGGATCTCCCTGTTCGCGATCGGCCTCGCCTCGATGATGCTCGCGGTGGACTTCGACTCCATCGACCGGGCCATCGCCGCAGGCGCACCGGAGAAGTACTCCTGGCTGCTCGCCCACGGGCTCGTCGTCACGCTGGTCTGGCTCTACCTCGAGATCCTGCGGCTCCTGGGCCGCCTCCGCAGCAACTAGTGGCCCCGACGTCGCCCGTGCCCGCGGGCGTCGCCGAGGAGCTCCGGCGCGTGGTCCGGCGGTGGCAGCAGCTGCCGCTGGACCATGCGCTCTCCTGTGTCCCGGGGGTGCGCCTCCTGCTCGAGGACCTCGCCGCACGCACCGCGCCGGGCGACGCCGTGCCCGACCTCGGCCCGGCGGTGGTGATGGACCAGCTGTCCGTGCTCGTCTACGACGCGTGCCGGGAGGGCGTGGCCGACGGGCTGGAGCAGCGCCTCGCCGCCCTGCGGACCGAGATCAGCTGAGGCGCTCGTAGATGATGGCCATGCCCTGGCCACCGCCGACGCACATCGTCTCGAGCCCCAGCTGGCCGTCACGCGCCTGGAGGCCGTTGAGCAGGGTCGTCGTGATCCGCGCCCCGGTCGAGCCGAACGGGTGGCCCAGCGCGATGGCGCCGCCGTGGACGTTGAGCTTGTCGAGGTCCATGCCGAGGTCGTCGGCCGACGGGAGGACCTGGGCCGCGAACGCCTCGTTGACCTCGTAGAGGTCCATGTCGTCGATCGTCATCCCGGCGCGCGCGAGCGCCTGTCGAGAGGCCTCCACGGGACCCAGTCCCATGATCTCGGGGGGGAGGGCGGTCACACCGGTCGAGACGACGCGGGCCAGCGGGGTGAGGCCCAGCTCCCCGGCCCTGGTGTCGCTCATGACGACGACCGCGGCCGCACCGTCGTTGAGCGGGCAGCAGTTGCCCGCGGTGACGGTGCCGTTCTCGCGGAAGACCGGCTGGAGCTGCGAGACGCCCTCCATGGTGACGCCCGGCCGCGGCCCGTCGTCCCGGCTCACGACGGTGCCGTCCGGGAGGGTCACCGGCGCGATCTCGCGCTCGAAGAAGCCGTCCGCGATGGCCTTCTCGGCGCGGTTCTGGCTGGTCACGCCCCACTCGTCCTGCCGCTCGCGGGACACCCCGCGCAGGGTCGCGACGTTCTCGGCGGTCTGGCCCATGGCCAGGTAGACGTCGGGGATGAGCCCCTCCTCACGAGGGTCGGTCCACGTCTCGTTGGTCTCGGCGATGCGCTGGCTCCGGGCGATGGCATCCGCGAACCGCGGGTTCTGTGCATCACCCCGGGAGCCGCCCGCGCCTGCCCAGTCGGTGTACTGGGACACGCACTCCACGCCACCCGAGACGAAGACGTCGCCCTCGCCGGCCTTGATCGCGTGGTAGGCCATGCGCGTCGTCTGGACCGAGGAGGCGCAGAAGCGGTTGACCGTGGAGCCGGGCAGGTGGTCGAGCCCGGCGAGCACGGCGACGACGCGTGCCATGTTGGAGCCGTGCCGGCCCGACGGCTCGGCGCAGCCCCAGTAGAGGTCCTCGACCAGCGCTGGGTCGAGCTCGGGCACCTTGGCCAGCGCGGCGCGGATCACGCCCACGGAGAGGTCGTCGGGCCGCACCTCCTTGAGGGAGCCCTTGAACGCCCGCCCGATGGGGGTGCGCGCGGTGGAGACGACGACGGCTTCGGTCACGGTGTTCCTCCTCGTCGAGGGGCCGCGGTGAGCGGCCGCTCAGTCACCGTCGATGGTATGCCGTCACCCCTGCGGTTCCGGTGTGGCCTTCCTCTCCTCCTCGGGCTGCCGGGCCACCTCGGCGCCGGTGCGCCGGAGCAGCTTGGCCCAGCGGCCCCGACGGCCGCGCTGCTCGCCGGCGATCTCCGTGCCGCTGACCTCGGCGCCGGGCTCCCGGACGGCGCGGGTCGCCGCGACCGACACCGGCCCGACACCCTCCCCGCGGCGCCGGTCCGGGATGTGCGCGTCCTCGCCGGTGCCCTGCAGCACGTCGAGGGCCGCGTAGACGCTCGGGAGGAGGGCCGCTGCGGCACGCGCGTAGCCGGCGGGAGAGGGGTGGAAGCGGTCCTGGCTGAACATCTCGTGCGGGCGCTCGGCGAACTCCGGTCCGAGCAGGTCGCCCAAGGAGACCGTCCGGCCGCCGGCCTCGACGACGGCCACCGTCTGGGCGGCCGCGAGGTCGCGGCTCCACCGCCGGCCGATGAGGCGCAGCGGCTGGGGGATCGGCTCGATCGTGCCGAGGTCGGGGCAGGTCCCGACGACGACCTGGGCGCCGGCCTCCCGCAGCCGGCGGACGGTGTCGGCGAGGTGGCTGACGGCCACCGACCTGTCGATGCGGTGCGTGACGTCGTTGGCCCCGATCATGATCACGGCGACGTCGGGGCGCGGCACCTCCTCGAGGGCGTTGGCGAGCTGCAGCCCGAGGTCGGAGGACTGGGCGCCCACGACGGCCCGGTTGGTGAGGCAGACGGGGCGGCCGGTCAGGCCCGAGATCCCACCGGCGACGATCGCCCCCACGGTCTGGAAGCGGTGGTCGCAGCCCATGCCGGCCGCTGAGGAGTCTCCGAGGATGACGAGCTGCACGGGCGGTCCGGCGCCGGCACCGTAGCGCCCGTTGTCGTCCGGCGCGCCGTCGAACGGCTGCCCGACCACCCGTCGGGCGATCACCGCCTCCGCCCGCAGCAGCGCGTAACCGAGCGCCCCCAGCGCACCGATCCCCGCGGCGAGGCCGCCGCCGCCGTATGCCGCGGTGGCGGCGATCCTGCGCGCCCGACGCGCCCGCCCCATGGCGCTCTCCCCTCTCGCTCGGCCCGCCACCGCGCCTGCCCGGCAGTGGCGTGGTGCGCCCATTGTGGCCCCTGCGGGCGACACCTCCCTCCGGCAGGTGGGGGACGCAGGGACCCGCCGACCGGCATACGCGCTGTCCACCATCTGAGAGGATGACGGCGTGAAGTACGCAGAGCACATCGCCGACCTCGTCGGGAACACACCCCTCGTCAAGCTCCACAAGGTCGTCGAGGACGCCGGCGTGCGGTGCACCGTCCTCGCCAAGGTCGAGTACCTCAACCCCGGCGGCTCCGTGAAGGACCGCATCGCGCTGAAGATGGTCGAGGCGGCGGAGGAGTCGGGCGAGCTCAGGCCGGGCGGCACGATCGTCGAGCCGACCTCGGGCAACACCGGTGTCGGGCTCGCCCTCGTGGCGCAACGCCGTGGCTACAGCTGCGTCTTCGTCTGCCCCGACAAGGTGAGCCAGGACAAGCGCGACGTGCTCAAGGCCTACGGCGCCGAGGTCGTCGTCTGCCCGACGGCCGTGGCGCCGGACCACCCCGACTCCTACTACTCCGTCTCCGACCGGCTGGTGAAGGAGATCGAGGGCGCCTGGAAGCCGAACCAGTACTTCAACCAGAACGGGCCGGCGTCGCACTACGAGAGCACCGGGCCCGAGATCTGGCGCGACACCGACGGCCTGGTCACCCACTTCGTCGCCGGCATCGGCACCGGCGGCACGATCACCGGGACCGGCCGCTACCTGCGCGACATCTCCGAGGACCGCGGCAGTGGGCGCGTGCAGGTCGTCGGGGCCGACCCCGAGGGCTCCGTCTACTCGGGTGGCACCGGCCGGCCCTACCTCGTCGAGGGTGTGGGTGAGGACTTCTGGCCGGGTGCCTACGACCCCAAGGTCGTCGACGACGTCATCGCCGTCAGCGACGCCGACTCCTTCGAGATGACGCGGCGCCTCGCCAAGGAGGAGGGTCTGCTCGTGGGCGGGTCGTGCGGCATGGCGGTCGTCGCCGCGTTGCGCGCCGCCGAGGACCTCCCCGAGGACGCCGTCGTCGTGGTGCTCCTGCCGGACTCCGGGCGCGGCTACATGTCCAAGATCTTCAACGACGAGTGGATGGGCTCCTACGGCTTCGTGCACGCCGAGGGCGAGCAGACCGTCGGCCAGGTGCTGCGCCGGAAGGCCGGCGACCTGCCGGCCCTCGTCCACACCCACCCCACCGAGACGGTGCGCGACGCCATCGAGATCCTCCACGAGTACGGCGTCTCGCAGATGCCCGTCGTGAAGGCCGAGCC
>JAICIN010000124.1 GCA_025924375.1 Dermatophilaceae bacterium
GCCGGCGGCGGTGTCGGGGACATCACCGTCGCCCTCGCCGAGCTGCTCGGCGGGTGGGTGGTCATCCTCGGGCCGGACGGCGACCGTCTCGGCGCCAGTCCCGGGGCGCCGCAGCGCGCGGGCCGCCGCGACCCGCTGGCCCCGGCGGCAGCCGTCCGGGAGACCCAGGAGACGAGGCGGCTCGCACACGACGGAGCGACGTGGGCCATGGCCGTGCGCGACGCCCAGTCCCACCACGGCACGCTGCTCCTCGGCGGCGTCACGGACCTCGACGACGCCGACCGGCGCACGCTCGAGCGGGCGGCCGTCGTCACCGCCCTCGTCCTGCTGGTCGCCCGGACGTCGGCGGAGGCGGAGCAGCGGGTCCGCACCGACCTCGTGGCGGACCTCGTGACGGGCCGTGGCGACCCGGGAGCGCTCGAGGCGCGGGCACGCGCCGAGGGAGTCGACCCGCGCAGCGGCCACGCGGTCCTCGTCGCGAGACCCGACGACGACACGCCCCGGCGCACCCTCCTCCTGGCAGCCCACGCAGCTGCCGGCGATGGCAGCGTGGCGGGCGAGCACGACGGTGCCGTGGTCGCCCTCGTGCCCTCGAGCGACGCGCACCGGTCGGCGGTGGAGCTCGCCAAGCGGCTCTCGAGGGTCGGCACGGTGACGGTCGGCGGCGCAGGACCGGTCAGCCTCGCCGACGGGGTTCCGCAGGCCTGGGTGGAGGCCTCGCGGACGGCGAGCGCGCTCGTCGCCCTGGGGCGCAGCGGTTCCGGGGCGTCGGCGGAGCACCTCGGCTTCGCCGGGCTCGTCGTCGGCGGGACACCCGACGTCGAGGGCTACGTCCGCCAGCACCTCGGGCCCCTGCTCGACTACGACGCGCGGCGCGGCTCAGAGCTCGTCAAGACCCTCCGGGCCTACTTCGACGCCGGCGGCAGCCCCCGGCACGCCGCCACGGCGCTGCACGTCCACGTCAACACCGTCGCCCAGCGCCTGGAGCGGGTCGGCCGGCTCCTCGGCTCCGACTGGCAGCACCCCGCCCGCTCGCTCGAGCTGCAGCTCGCGCTGCACCTGCGCCACCTCGTCACCTGCGAGTAGCCGCACCGCAAGTGTCGCCGTCGCGGTCACCCCAGGCGGCGCAGCAGCGCGGCCGTGACCTCCTCGGCCGTCAGGCCGATCGCCTCCAGGACCTGGGCCCGGGAGGCGTGCGAGAGGAACCGCTTCGGTATGCCGTGGCAGTCCACCGGGGTGCCGGCGCCCGCCTCACGCAGCGCGGCCGTGACGGCGGAGCCGACGCCACCGGTCACGAGGTTGTCCTCCACGACGGCGACCCGGCCCGCCGTGCCGGCCGCGCGCACGAGCTCCTCCGACACGGGGAGCACCCAGCGCGGGTCCACGACCCGGACCCGGTGCCCCTGCGCCTCGACCTTCTGGCCCACCTCCACCGCGAGCGCCGCGAACGCGCCGACGCCGACGAGGAGCAGGTCGACCTCGTCGTCCGCGGAGGTCTCGTGGAGGACGTCGAGTGTTCCCAGCCGGCGCACGGCGGCGACCGGCTCGCCGACGTCGCCCTTGGGGAACCGGATGACGGTGGGGCCGTCGCCGACGTCGACCGCCTCGCGCAGCTGGCGGCGCACCTGCTCGCCGTCGCGCGGCGCCGCGAGCCGCAGGCCCGGGACGATGGATGCGATCGCCATGTCCCACATGCCGTTGTGGGACGCACCGTCGCTGCCGGTGACACCTGCCCGGTCGAGGACGAACGTGACCCCGGCCCGGTGGAGGGCGCAGTCCATGAGCAGCTGGTCGAAGGCGCGGTTGAGGAAGGTCGCGTAGACGGCGACGACGGGGTGCAGGCCCGCGAAGGCGAGGCCCGAGGCCATCGTCACGGCGTGCTGCTCGGCGATGCCGACGTCGAAGACCCGCTCGGGGTAGGCCGCCGCGAAGCCGTCGAGCCCGACGGGGATCAGCATGGCGGCGGTGAGGGCGACGACGTCCTGCCGCTCCGCGCCGAGCCGCACCATCTCGTCGTTGAACTCGTCGGTCCAGATCCGTCCCGACACCTCGAACGGCAGCCCGGTCTCGGGGTTGAACTTCCCGACCCCGTGGAACCGGTCGGCCTGGTCCTCGACCGCCGGGCGGTAGCCGCGCCCCTTCTGGGTGATGACGTGGACGAGCACCGGCCCGCCGAAGGCGCGCGCCCGACGCAGCGCGTTCTCGACGGCCTGCTCGTCGTGGCCGTCGACCGGGCCGACGTACTTCAGACCGAGGTCCTCGAACATCCCCTGCGGGGCCACGATGTCCTTCAGGCCCTTCTTCACGCCGTGGAGGGTGTCGTACATCGCCCCGCCGACGACGGGGGTGCGGGCGAGGGTGGTGCGGCCCCAGTCGAGGAACCGCTCGTAGCCGCGGGTGGTCCGCAGCGTCGCGAGGTGCCGCGCGAGGCCACCGATCGTGGGGGCGTAGGAGCGCTCGTTGTCGTTGACCACGATCGTCAGCGGCAGCGTCGGGTCGGCCGCGATGTTGTTGAGGGCCTCCCACGCCATGCCGCCGGTGAGGGCGCCGTCACCGATGACCGCGACGGTGTGCCGGCCGCGCTCGCCCGCGAGCCGCCGGGCCTTGGCGATGCCCTCCCCCCAGGAGAGCGCGGTCGAGGCGTGCGAGTTCTCGACGACGTCGTGGGGCGACTCCGCCCGGCTGGGGTAGCCCGAGAGGCCGCCCTGCTTCTTGAGGCCGGAGAAGTCGTGGCGGCCGGTCAGGAGCTTGTGGACGTAGGACTGGTGACCGGTGTCGAAGACGAGGGTGTCGTGCGGGCTGTCGAAGACCCGGTGGAGCGCGATGGTGAGCTCGACGACGCCGAGGTTCGGCCCGAGGTGGCCGCCGGTCTTGGACACCGAGTCGACGAGGAAGTCGCGGATCTCCTGGGCCAGGGCCGGGAGCTCGGCCACCGGGACCCGTCGGAGGTCCTCGGGTCCCGAGATCGATGCGAGCACACCCACGATGCGGCCAGTCCTTTCCACGGCAACCGGCCAAGTGTAAGGGCTGGCGCTCGCCGGGCCCTGAACGTGCCGGTCACTCCACGACGACGTGCAGCCCCTCGGGCAGCCCGCTCACGCGCGGCTCCCCGGACTCCTCGACCGCGACCGAGAACGGGTGCCCGGCGAACCGCAGCCCGCCCACCTCGAGCGCGCCGAAGGGCTGTGGCCGGGCCGGCGCGACGTGGAGCACCCCTGACGGGGCATCGGCACGCAGTCCGAGCGCCACCGAGACGAGCGCCCCCGCGGAGGCGGCCGACCACGCCTGCGGGCGGCACGACGCCGGGTAGGGCGAGGGACGGCCCATCATCGGCAGGCCGGAGTAGAGCTCCGGCCACCGGTAGCCGAAGGCCTCGGCAGAGCCGAGCAGCGACCGTGCGACGGAGCACGCCTCGGTGCGGAACCCCTCGCGGGCCAGGCCCCAGGCAGCGATCGCGGTGTCGTGGGTCCACACCGACCCGGTGTGGTAGCCGATCGGGTTGAAGCCGCCGTTGCCGGTGCCCAGGGTGCGGATGCCGAACTCGTCGTGGAGCTCCACCCCGCTCAGTGCCGCCGCGACCAGGGCCGCCTCGTCCTCCTCGAGGACGCCGGTGCCGAGGACGTGACCCATGTTGGAGCCCAGCCCGTCGACGGCCCGCCCGCGGCCGTCGAGCGCGAGCGCGAGGTAGCGCCCCGCATCCGTCGTCACCCAGAAGCGGCGGCCGATCCGGTGGCACAGCTGCTCGCCGGCGGCCGTCGCCTGCGCGCCGCCCGGCTCGCCGAAGGCGTCGAGGAGGCGACCGGCGTGGCGCAGCGCCTCCACGGCGTACGCCTGGGCCTCCACGAGCGCGATCGGCGGCTGGGCGATCCGGCCGTCACGCCAGCGGATGGAGTCGCCGGAGTCCTTCCACCCCTGGTTCGCGAGGCCGGTGCCCGTCGTGTCGAGGTACTTGAGGAACCCGTCCTCGTCGGGCTGCCCGGGACCGGTGAGCCAGCCGACGGCTGCGTGGAGGCCGGGCAGCAGCGCCCGGACCTCGTCCTCGGGAAGGCCCCACTCCCACGCCTCGGCGAGCAGGCTCACCCACAGCGCGGTGGCGTCGACGGTGCCGTAGTAGACGGGCGGCAGGGCGAGCCCCGTCTCGGGGTCGCGGTATGCCGTGCGGCGCAGCTCGTGGGGGATCTTGCCGGGCTGCTCGGCGCTGTCGACGTCGTCGCGCGTGCCCTGCCGGCGCGCCAGGGCTCGCAGCGTGCCCCCGGCCAGCTCGGTGCCGAACGGGAGCATCATGCGTGCCGCCCAGATCGAGTCGCGGCCGAACAAGGTCAGGTACCAGGGGCTTCCCGCGGCGGCGAACACGTCGCGTGGGTCGGCCGGGTCGCGCAGCAGCAGGTGCCGCAGGTCGTCGAGGGCCGTGCCCACGAGGTGCTCGAGGCGGGGGTCGTCGGCGCGTGCGCGGACCGCCGACCAGTCGACGGCAGCCGAGCCGGGCTCGGCGTCGAGGACCGACGGCTCGGTCCGCCGCGTCCCCACCCGCACCTCGACGCCCGCGGTGGCACCGGGCTCGACGTGCAGGTCGAAGGATGCCTCGACGGCGTCGCCCGGCGCCGCGAGCGACACGGGGTCCGGCGCGAAGGTCACCGTGGCGGCGTGCCTGGGCAGGGTGAAGCTCGCGGACCGGCCGTCGACCTGCGCGGGGACCGCCGGGCGGCCCACGCGGCCGGCCTTGACGTCGGCGATCTCCGCCCCGTCGCTCCCGAGGCGCAGCACGAGACGGCACGACACCGCGCGCCCCGCGCGGGAGGTGACCTCCACCCGCTCCACCATCCCGCCCGGCGTGAGCCGGCGGTGGCGCCGCACCTCCACCGTCGGGTCGGGCCCGCGGTCGCCGACGTTGCGCGCGGAGAGCAGGAACTCCGCCGTGGCCCCGGACGCGCCGTGCGCCACCGGGGCGGGTGCCACGCCGTCGACCTCCAGCCCGAAGCGGCTCAGCACCCGCACGTCGTCGACGTAGAGACCGTGGCCCGCGTGCGCGTCGACGTCACCGGTCCGCGAGGACAGGGCCGTGGCGTTGCCGTCGACGCAGATGCACATCTCGTGCAGCCACGGCTGCTGGTGGTGGCTGCTCAGGCCCTCGTGATCCGCCACCGTGGCTCCTCCTCCGTGACGTCCTCGCGCACGCGTCCCGTGCGGTCCTGCCCCACACGCTGCCCGCGACGCACCCTGGTCGTGCGACCTCGCGCCTGGACAAGTCTTGACCCGGCGGTGTCTTGACCAACCGGCCCACCGTAGAGCATTCTCAGAAAACCATGTGAACGATCAAATCGCCACAGGTGCGGACCTTTCGACAAGGAGCGGCATGGGCGTTCAGCCGAGGGCGTCGGGCCGGGCGACCATCGTCGACGTCGCCCGCGCCGCGGGCGTCTCACGCCAGACGGTCAGCAACGCGCTCAACGCCCCTGAGCGGGTCGCACCGGGGACCCTCGAGCGGGTCAGGGCCGAGATCCACCGGCTGCACTTCACGCCCAACGTGACCGCGCAGCAGCTGCGCCGGCGCCGAGCCAGCGCCTACGGCTTCGCGGTGAACCCGACGGGCAGCGCCCGGATGGGCCACATCCTCGACGAGTTCCTCGTCGAGCTCACCATCGCCGCCCCCGGTCACCGCTCGCACCTGGTGACCTTCGCCCCCGACCCCGGTGACGTGCTCGAGAGCCACAAGCGGCTCCTGAGCAGCGGGCTCGTCGACGGCTTCGTCCTGGCCGACACCCGCCACGGCGACCCGCGCCCGCACTGGCTCCTCGAGCAGGGCGTCCCCTTCGTGAGCTTCGGGCGCATCTGGGACAGCCCACACCTCGAGCAGTGGGTGGACGTCGACGGGCGGGCCGGCATGCACGCCGCGGTGTGCCACCTCGCCGGCTCCGGCTACGCCCGGGTCGCGTTCCTCGGCTGGCCCGGTGGCTCGGCCGTCGGCGACGACCGCCGCCGCGGGTGGCTCGAGGGCCTCGAGGACTGCGGCCTCCAGGGGGCGGACCTCCACGCCACGAGCCCCCAGGCCATCGACCGGGCGACGGCCGCCGCCGACCGCCTCATCGAGCAGCTCGGCGACGACGGCGCGGTCCTCTGCGCGTCCGACCTGCTCGCCCTCGGCGTGGTGCGGGCCATCAACCGACGCGGGCTCGAGCCGGGGCGCGACGTGGGCGTCGTCGGCTTCGACGACACCGACGTCGCCGAGGCCCTCCAGGTGAGCAGCGTGCGGCAGCCGCTGCGGGAGGCCGCACGCAGCGCGTGGCGGCTGCTGCACGCGACCGGCACCGACGGCATACGCCCCGCCCTGCTCACCCCGACGCTCACCGTCCGCGGCAGCAGCGTCCGCACCCCCCTGGCCGCGTCCGGCACGGAGCTCCCCGACCCCTCCAACGCACACTCCCACCCCGCCCACACCGAGAAGGACACACCATGAGACGAACCTCCCGACTGGCCCTCGTCCTCACGACCGCGGCCGCGCTGACGACCACGGCGTGCGGCGGCGGCGGCTTCAACAACAGCGGCTCGAGCAGCACCGCCTCGCAGAAGAGCGGCCCCGCGAAGCTGACCATGATGATCGGCTCCTCCGGCGACGCCGAGACCAACGCGGTCAAGGACGCGACCGCGGCCTGGGGCAAGAAGACCGGCAACACCGTCGAGGTCGTCGCGGCGAGCAACCTGGCCCAGCAGCTCGGGCAGGCGTTCACGGGCGGCAACCCGCCCGACGTCTTCTACGGCGCCGACACGAGCATCGGGGACTACGCCAAGGCCGGCGACCTCTATGCCTACGGCGACCAGCTCAAGGACGCGAGCTTCGTGCCCGCCCTCGTCAAGACGTTCACCGTCGGTGGGAAGTTCTACTGCGCCCCGAAGGACTTCTCGACGCTGGGGCTCGTCGTCAACACCGACCTGTGGAAGGCCGCGGGGCTCACCGACGCGGACTACCCGAAGACGTGGGACGACCTGGAGTCCGTCGCGAAGAAGCTCACCAAGGGCAAGGTCACCGGGATCGTCATCGGCAACGACATCAACCGCAGCGGCGCGTTCATGAAGCAGGCCGGTGGGTGGGTCATCAATGACGACGGCACGAAGATGACGGCCACCGACCCGGGCAACCTCAAGGGCCTCCAGGAGGTCAAGAAGCTCATGGACGCCGGCGTGCTGAAGTTCAACACCGACACCAGTCCGGCCACCGGCTGGGGTGGTGAGGCGTTCGGCAAGGGCATCGCCGCGATGACGATCGAGGGCAACTGGATCGTCGGGTCGCAGACCAAGGACTACCCGAAGATCAAGTACAAGGTCGTCGAGCTGCCCGCCGGTCCGGCCGGCAAGGGCACGCTGATGTTCAGCAACTGCTGGGGTATCGCCGCCAAGAGCGGCCACCAGTCGCAGGCCGTCGACCTCGTGAAGTACCTGACGAGCGCCGACCAGCAGATGGCCTTCGCCAAGGCGTTCGGGGTCATGCCCTCGACGACGAGCGGGGTCGACCAGTACCAGAAGGAGTACCCGCAGTTCGCGGCCTTCGCGGCCGGCGGCGCCTACGGCCAGGGCGCGGTCAACGCCCCCGGCATGCAGCCCGTCATGGCGAAGTTCAACTCGGAGCTCGCGACGCTGAGCAAGGGCGGCGACCCCAAGAAGATGCTCGACGAGCTGCAGAAGAACGGCGAGGCGGTGCTCTCCGGCAGCTGACGCGCCGCCCTCGGGCACCAGCGCACCAGGCAGCAGACGACAGCCCCGCGCAGCGGACCGGGGGGGGGGGGGGTTCCCCCC
>JAICIN010000125.1 GCA_025924375.1 Dermatophilaceae bacterium
GAGAAGGACAGGTCGTCGATGAGGACGCGGTCGCCGAAGCCCTTCTTGAGGTCCTTGACCTCGATGACGACCGAGCCGAGGCGCGGGCCTGGCGGGATCTGGATCTCCTCGAAGTCGAGCTTGCGCGTGCGCTCAGCCTCTGCGGCCATCTCCTCGTAGCGGGCGAGGCGTGCCTTGGACTTCGCCTGGCGGCCCTTGGCGTTGGACCGCACCCACTCCAGCTCCTCCCTGAGGCGCTTCTGGAGCTTGGCGTCCTTCTTGCCCTGCACCTGGAGCCGCTCGGCCTTCTTCTCCAGGTAGGTGGAGTAGTTGCCCTCGTAGGGATAGAGCCGGCCGCGGTCGACCTCGGCGATCCACTGTGCGACGTTGTCGAGGAAGTAGCGGTCGTGGGTGACGGCGATGACGGCGCCGGGGTAGCTCGCGAGGTGCTGCTCGAGCCACTGCACCGACTCGGCGTCGAGGTGGTTCGTCGGCTCGTCGAGGAGCAGCAGGTCGGGCTTGGAGAGCAGCAGCTTGCAGAGCGCCACGCGGCGTCGCTCGCCGCCGGAGAGCACCGTCACGTCGGCGTCCGGCGGGGGGCAGCGCAGGGCGTCCATGGCCTGCTCGAGCTGGGAGTCGAGGTCCCACGCGTCGGCGTGGTCGATCTCCTCCTGGAGCTTGCCCATCTCGGCCATGAGCGCGTCGAAGTCGGCGTCCGGCTCGGCCATGAGGACCGAGATCTCGTTGAACCGGTCGACCTTCTGCTTGATCTCGCCGAGGCCCTCCTCGACGTTGCCGAGGACGGTCTTCTCCTCGTTGAGCGGCGGCTCCTGCTGGAGGATGCCGACCGTCGCGCCCGGCGCGAGCCGCGCCTCACCGTTGGAGGGCTGGTCCAGCCCGGCCATGATCTTGAGGATCGTCGACTTGCCGGCGCCGTTCGGCCCCACCATGCCGATCTTCGCCCCCGGGTAGAAGGACATGGTGACGTCGTCGAGGATGACCTTCTCGTTGTGCGCCTTGCGGGCACGCGTCATGACGTAGATGAACTCGGGCATGGGAGCAAGGCTAGCTGGCGAAGCCCCCACGCCCGAATCCGTCAGAGCGCCGCCAGCGCCTCCTCCGGCTCGCCCTCGTGCGCCTCCTCGGGCTCCGTGCCCGCGCCCCCGGTGGCTGCCGCGGGCAGGTGCGGGCCCACCTGCCCGAGCCCCTCCTCGACCTCGAACTCGTCGGTCTCCGGGTCCCCGGACAGGAAGGCGTGCGCGCCCTGGACCGCGGGGTCGGCGAGCCGGTCGTTGCGGTCCATCTGCGCACGGCTGACCTTGGCGAACTGCGTCGTCCCCCACGACAGGTCGTGGCCGACGTTGTAGAGGTCGATCTCGACGCTGGTCCCGAGTGAGCCGTCCTGCTTGGCCCACTGGTTGATCCGCAGCCGGCCGTGCACGACGACGGGGTCGCCGCGGCGCAGCGACGCCGCGATGTTGGCCCCGAGGGCGCGGAAGGCCGTGACGTTGACGAAGTTCGTCGCTGCGTCCTCGTACTCGCCGTTGCGGTTGGGCCGGCGCACCGTCGATGCCACCCGGAACGCCGCGAACGGCACCCCGCTCGTCTTCGTGGCCCGCACCTCCGGGTCGGCCACGAGCCGGCCGGCCACCGTTACATAGGTCTCGTTCACCTGTTCTCACCTCATCTGGTCGTCTCCCGCTCCGGGAGTGGGACCAGCCTCCGGGCGCGCCGGACCCGCAACCAGCGACCCTCGAGCGCCTGGGGACGAGGTGGCGCGCCGCTCCCGGCCTGTGGACCCGGGACGCTGGAGGCACGCGAGCACGGCAGCGCAGGGGGTTCGGGATCCGAGGTCGTTGGGTGTGTGGGTCTGGTGACCCCCGGGGGTCACCAGACCCACACGGCCGGTGACCCCCTGGGGTCACCAGACCCGCACAGCCGGTGCGTCAGGCTCGCGCGGTGTCGAGCTGCGAGCGCGTCTCGGCGTGCCGGCCGAGCACCGCCCGGACCGGCGCCACGATCCGCTCGTGGGCGACCCCGGAGACCGCGTCCGTGAGCCGTCGCCGCACGACGGCACCGCGGCGGCGCGCGCCGATCCGCGCCAGCGCCCGGGCGAGCAGGGCCAGGAGCACGCCCACGAGGAGCCCGCCCACGAGCATGACGAAGGGATACGGCAGCGGCCCAAGGCGCGGGGTGTCGATCTGCGGAAGCTGCAGCCACCCGAGGACCATGAGCACGACCAGCCAGAGCAGGCCCGCGACCGCGACGAGCGCCAGCAGCACCTGGAGGAACCCGAAGACGCTCCACCACGCGGGCTTGCGGGCTCGCAGCGACGTGCCGACGACCGCCTGGTCGAGGGCATCCGCGAGCTCGGGTCCCGGAGGTGTCGCCGCGTCGGCCACGGCCTCCGCCCAGCGGGGCGGCAGCCCCTCCCCCGCCGCGTCGCCGACCCGGCGGGTGGCCAACGAGACCGCGGAGCGCGCCGCCGGGCTGGCCGGCGGCAG
Organism: Dermatophilaceae bacterium; assembly: GCA_025924375.1. GTDB lineage: Bacteria > Actinomycetota > Actinomycetes > Actinomycetales > Dermatophilaceae > JAICIN01. The sequence goes on from JAICIN010000125.1 coordinate 2,484, forward strand.
CGAGGAACGCCCGAGGACGGAGCGCACGTCCGCCGTCGAGATGCCGTCCTCCCGGCCACCCGAGCGGCCCCCGCCCGAGCGGCCCCCGCCCGAGCGCCCGCCGACCGACCGACCCGCGTCGAGCCGGAGCCGCCTGAGCGGGTCGGGCCGGAACGCCCGCGCCCACCGCGTGAACGGCCAGCCGGTGCGCGCCCACGCCTCGCGGCGGTAGTCCCGCTCGACCGCGGAGACGACCGTCGGGATGCCGGCCGCCCGCGAGAGCGCGTCGACGAGCTCGGCGTCGGCCGCGTCCTTCAAGCGGGGCTCGTGGTCCGCCACCCCTGTCCGCAGCCGGCCCGCGACCGCGCGGATGTCGGCGGCCAGGCGCTGCCGCGCGGCGTTCTGGCCCGCCACGGCGGTCGCCAGCCGGTGCCGCAGCTCGTCGACGCCGGCCCGGGTCCGGGCGGACGTGGCGATCACCTGCACCCCGGGCATCCCGTCCGTGGCCGCCAGCCGGCTCAGGTCGCCGCTCACCTGACGGACCTGCTCCGTGGTGAGCCGGTCGCTCTGGTTGAGGACGACGACGGTCACGGCGTCGTGCGTGGCGAGCGCCCGGAGGTAGTCGTCGTGGAGACGGGAGTCGGCGTACTTCTGCGGGTCCGTCACCCACACGAAGACGTCGACCAGCGCCAGCACCCGCTCGGCCTCGGCCCGGTGCTCGAGGTTGCGCGAGTCGAAGTCGGGCAGGTCGAGCAGCACGAGGCCGTCGAGGTCCCCCGCTGCGCGGCCCTGCCGACCGGCAGGCGCCTCGGTGGAGCCCACCTCCCCGCGCTGGGCGGGCTCGACGTGGTGGCGCTGCCCCACCGACAGCCAGTCGAGGAGCTCCGCCGCACCGTCCTCCCCCCAGACCGCCGCGGTCGGCCGGGACGTGGTGGGGCGCCGGGCGCCGACGGTCGCGACCTGCGAGCCGACCAGCGCGTTGAACAGGCTGGACTTCCCGGAACCGGTGGCACCGGCGAGTGCGACGACGGTGTGCGCCCCGGCCTTGGAGGTGCGCTCCTCCACCTTGGTGAGCACGTCACCGGCCTGCTCCCGCCACGCCGGGTCGAGCTGCCCGTCGCCGGACTCGACGCCGGAGCGCAGCGCGGCCGCACGGGACGCGAGCTCCTCGGCGCTGATCCCCTGCACCTTCCGGCTGCCCATCCGCAGGGGGCTCATCGCACCGCCTTCACGGCAGCCGCCGCGGCGGAGAGGCGCGCCGCCTGGTCGCGCTGCACGCTCACGTCGTCCACCGCGTGCTCGTAGCGCGCCAGCTCACCGGCATACAGCTCCTGCACGTGGGCCACGAGCTTCGTCCGCGCCTTGGCCGCCATCTCGCGCACGGCCTGGTCGCCGAAGATCGCCTCGAGCACCTTCTGGGCCAGCACGGCGGTCCCACCGGCGATGCCGACCTCCGCACCGATGAGCCCGCCGGTGTGGGCGAACGCAACGAGCATGAGGAAGACCCCGATGCCGTTGAGGCCGTATGCCGCGACGCGGGCCGTCGTGCGCCGGTCCCGCCCCTCGTCGCGCACGAGGTCGAGGACCTCGCCCTGCCAGTCGCGCACGAGGCGCGAGACGGCGTCGTGGAACTGCGGCGACGGCTGGGCGAGGTCGGGGTGCGCCTGCAGGACCGCGTCGCCTCCGGCCACCTGCCGCCACCTCCGGGCCGTCGCCGAGGTCGCCGCCTGGCCCTGCGCGGTGACGAGCGCCGCGACACCGGTCTGCAGGGCCTCGCCGAGGTCCTCCGCCGGCGGCGGGGACCCCTTGATCGCAGAGGTGATCCGGTCACGGATCTTGGAGACGGCCGACTCGACCTGCTTGAAGAACTCGCCCGTGCCGACGAACTCCTGCCAGCGGGCGAGCACCTCGCCACGGAGGAGGGTGCCGTCGGTGATGCCCTGCTCCACCTCGTGCACGGCGTGGGCGAACGCCTCGTCGCAGGCCGCGCGCAGCGCGGTCGTCGCGGCCTGCTGCGCCCGGCTGGCGGCCACCAGCTCCTCGCTGCGCGCGTCGAGCGAGCGCAGTGCGCCGCCGAGGGTCTGCTTGACGACGATGCCGCGGGCCCGGGCGTCGCTCGCGAGGGCCGTGAGCCAGGAGCGCAGCCGGCTGACGTCCTCGGTGGGGAGCCGGCCGTCGCCGGTCAGCGTGGCCTCCGGGATGGCGAAGATCGGCGCGGTCGACAGTCCCTGCTCGCGGAGCATCGAGGCGAGGTGGCCGCGGATCTCGGTCACCGCCTCCGGCGGAACGCGGTCGAGCACGATCGCCACCGCCGTCCCGCGGTCGGAGGCCTGCCGCAGGAGGTCCCACGGGACGGCGTCGGCGTAGCGAGCCGCCGTCGTGACGAAGAGCCACAGGTCCGCTGCCGCGAGGAGCTGTCCGGCGAGCGCGCGGTTCGCGGAGACGACGGAGTCGATGTCGGGCGCGTCGAGGACGGCCATGCCGGGGGGCAGCGACCTCGAGGCGACCAGCCGCACCGAGCCGGGTCCGTCCTCCCCGCGTCCGCCGGTGACGCGGCTCAGCTCCGGGAGGATGCGGGGCCCGAGGAACCACTTCTCGTCGTCGGGGTGGTGCACGAGGACCGGCGTCGTCGTCGTGGGGCGCAGCACGCCGGTCGCACTCACCTCCTCGTCGACGAGGGAGTTGACCAGGGTCGACTTGCCGGCGCCGGTCGAGCCGCCGACGACGGCGAGCAGCGGCGCGTCGAGGGAGCTGAGCCGCGGCAGGATGTAGTCGTCGAGCTGCCGCAGCAGCGACGCCCGGTTGGCCTTGGCCGCGGTGGTCTGCGGGATGTCGAGGGGCAGGGTGGAGGCCGCCACCTCGTCACGCAGGCTCGACACGGCCGCCAGGAGGGCAGCGGGGTCCTCGAGGCCGGTCTGCGTCACGGGCGCCAGCCTAACGAACCGGGGACGGATCGCCCGCCGTGCGGCCCGGGTGCCTGCGCCGGCGAGGCCCGGGTCCGCGCCGACGTGGGCCCGGCTGTGGTGGCATGGGGGCATGCGGATGTTCGTGGCCGTTGTCCCCCCTGACGACGTGCTCGATGACCTCGCGGGTTACCTCGAGCCGCGCCAGGAGGCCGGGTCGGAGCTGCGGTGGACCGACCCCGAGCAGCGGCACGTCACCCTCGCCTTCATGGCCGACGTCCGGGCGCGTGACCTCGACGACCTGCTCGAGCGCCTGGGCAGAGCCGCCCACCGACGCGAGCCGCTGCGGCTGGGTCTGCGCGGCGCCGGCACCTTCCCCAGCCCCTACGCCGCGCGCGTGCTGTGGACCGGCGTGGCCGGCGAGGCGGAGGGGCTCGCGCAGCTCGCACACGGCATACGGGCGGTGTGTGCCAAGGCCGGCGCCGCCCCGGAGGGTGGACGCTTCCACCCCCACGTCACGCTGGCCCGGTTCCGACGGCCCATGGAGGCGACGCGCTGGCTGCGCGTCCTCGAGCCGTATGCCGGGCCGTCGTGGACCGCGCGCGAGGTCACCCTCGTGGAGTCCCACCTCGGGGAGGGCCGCGGCCGGCGGCCGCGGTACGAGGTCGTCGACGTCTTTCCCCTCGAGAAGACGGGAGCGCCACGTCCACCGCCCGCACCGACACGGAGGCATGGCTGGCGGCCGAGCGCCGGCTGATCGAGGGCGAGGAGTGGAGCCCGCCGAAGGAGCGGGCCACCGCCGCCCGCCAGAGGGGCGCCACCCTCCGCTCGTTCGCCCCGAGCGCGCTCGACCGGCGCCGGGTCCGCGGGGAACCCCTCAAGCCCCCGAACTCGTGCGCTGTACGACAGCCTGCTCGAGCGTCTCCTCCTCCCCAGGCTCGGCGACATGCCGCTCCCCGCGATTCGACGTCGAAGCGGGACACGACCGTGGTGCTGCCCTTGTCGGTCGCTCTCAGGGTGACGCTAGCGAGGGCGTCACGCACGGACGTCCACGATTCACCCATGTCATCGAACTGCAGGGCACCGGAGCGGGTGTGCTCCACGTAGCGGATCGACATCACGGGCCACGGCCCGTGGGTCACGGTCAGCGGGCAGGCGGGCCCGGCTCTGCCGCGATCGGCAGGCCAATGGCACGCCTAGGCCGTTTAGGGGAACTATGAGGTTGCTGTGGCTCGTACCGTGGCGACATGCGCAGGGGCATGGCAATGGTGGCTGCAGTAGTGGCACTCGGCGGCGTGTTGAGTTTGGCGCCGCCGGCGAATGCGGGAACCGGCTATCGAGTGACCGTGACGTGCTCCGTGCCCAAGCTGCAAGCGGATCGGCAGCTGGCATCCAACTCGTGTCTGAACTACCTGCCCGACGGCACGCAGACCTTCACGGCGCAGGTTCGCAACAGCAGCGGCTCGGCCGCGCGGGGCGCCGTGGTGAGGTGGAGCGACTCGGACACTCAGGACGCGCATTTCCGTCTCAACCAAAACCCGTGCGTCACGAACTCCGCCGGCTCCTGCTCGGCCGAGCTGGTGGACACGCATCCCAAGGCGGGCGAGAAGATCACCGTTACTGCGACGGCCCAAGGAGCTTCGGGCGTCGGATACTTGACGTTCCAACGCAAGTAACGGCGCCGTCGAGTCAGTGAGCTGGCCGGATCACCCGCTACGTCGACTCGGACGCCGGGCTGGTCCGGGCGTGGGCCCGCGCCTCGGCGTACTTCTGCTCGACCCAGGCCTCGAAGTCGCCGCCCCTGACGACCCATCCCTGAGCCGACTCCATGGCCGGGAGCTCTCCGGTGCGAATCAGCGCGAGCACGTCGTCCCGGTCCAGGTCAAGGTGCTCCTGGACGTCGACGAGGGTCTCCACGTGGTGCTCACGACATTGGGCGGTCCGCTGCGCATGACCGGGCCGCGCTAGTTCCTCCGGGGCCGGGCCCTGCTTCATGCGCCAAGTCCATGTCGGCACCCTTCTCCAGCCTCAAGCTCGACGAAACTCAACCGATCGGGCGAACTTCGCCGGGACGAACCGCTCATTCCGCGCAAGCCGGTCGAGAGTCGCCACGGCAGACCTTGGCCATCGCTACGGTGGCTGACATGTTGCTGCTGGGTGACGTGCCACTGGCCGATCGGGTCGAGGACCAGCCTCTCCCTGCCCGCAGCGACGGCCGCCACAGCCAGCCTGCAGCACCCACGCGCCGGGGCCCGGCGGCTCACCGACTCGTGTCGCCCGCGCCTCGATCCCCGCGCCGGCGTGGATGACACGCCACAACGCGTTTCGCCTCCCCACCCACCCC
>JAICIN010000126.1 GCA_025924375.1 Dermatophilaceae bacterium
CGGCTGGCGAGGTCGGCTCGGGGGGCGAAGTCGCCGCCGCCGTTGGCCAGCCAGGAGCTGTAGTCGAACTGGAGCCCGCCGTAGTAGCCGTTGCCGGTGTTGATGGACCAGTTGCCACCGGACTCGCACTGCGCGATCCGGTCCCACATCGCGGCGTTCGCGAGGTTGAGGCCCGCACCGGAGGTGCTGCCGGCGCTCGGGGCGGTGGCCACCGGCCGGGACTTCGTGCCGACCGCGACGACGCGGCTCACCGGCTGGCGCGTGACGACCGTCTTGACGGCCTTCCTGCTCTCGAGCTTCCCGTCGACGGTCACGACCGTGTAGGTCACGACCTTGCTCCCGGCGCGGCCGGCGGTGACGGTCCTGCTCTGGCCCTTGTAGAGCGCGGAGTCCTGCGTGGTCCTCGTCGCGAACGGCACGGCCTGGGCCGCGTTCAGGCTCTTCTGCGTCACCCGCTGGACGGCGACGGCAAGACCGTTGGCGAGCGCGGTGTTCAGGCCCGGCTTGACGCGGTCGTCCTTGTCCACGGTGATGTGGAGCTGGGCGAGGAGGTCCCTGACGGTGGCGCTCGTGGAGCTGACCTTCTGGTTCGTGCCGTCGGCCTTGACGGTGACGCTCTTGGGCGTGGTGACGGTCAGGGCCAGGCCCTGGCGACCGAGCGGCTCCGAGCGGGAGGCGGAGAGCTGTGCGGCGTCGGCGCGGATGCCCAGCTGCTGGAGCGCGGCAGCGACGGTGGTGGCCGTGGTCCAGTAGTCGCGGGTCGTGCCGTCGAGGGTGACGGTCAGCTTGCGGCCGTAGCGCACCACGATCTTCTCGCCGTCCCGAACGGGGCTGTCGAGCGAGGGCGCCACGAGGTCGTGCTGACCGACCGTGATGTCCTGCTTGGCGAGGATGTCGCCGACGGTCGAGCCGAACGCGTGCACGGTCGAGGTCTTCCCGTCGACCGAGAGGTTGACGGACTTGTCGTAGTGCGAGATGCCGACCGCGCCGGCGACGAGGGTGGTCACCACAGCGGCCTGGGCGACACGCCGAACCGGACGAGAGATCACGATGCTCCAAGGGTCGAGCTCCCCGGGCATCGGTGTGGCGCCGCAAGTCCCGCCGCGACTCGGCCGGAGCCTCGATCGACAGAGAAAGGGGGCGCTCGCTGGGCCCCTTCACCGCGGCCGATCGTGCACCCCTGCTCGCGTCGCCCGGAGGTTCCGACCCCGGCCAACAGTCATCCACCATGACGGCGATTCCGTGCGAGGTCAAATTTGGGTAACGGAAGCGGCGATGGCCTGCGCGAACGACACCGTTGGCATTAAAGGCGCGCAGAGCCGCGCGCGACATGTCACCAGGGGCCGTAGACCCGCTCCGAGGTGGCGCTGAGCGTCTCGCACAGGGTCGCGACGGCGATGCCCATCACCCCCGCCATGGCGCGCACCGTGAGCGGCACGAGGAAGGGCGCGTTCGTGGCGCCGCGCCACGGGCTCGGCGTCAGGTAGGGCGCGTCGGTCTCGACGAGGACCCGGTCGACCGGGGTGACGGCGAGGGCGTCACGAAGCCCTTGCGCGTTCTTGAACGTCACGGTGCCGGCGAACGACAGCAGGTAGCCGCGCTCGAGGCACGTCCTGGCCATCTCGAGGTCACCGGAGAAGCAGTGCAGCACCGTGTTCTCCGGGGCTCCCTCGTCGTCGAGGATGCGCAACACGTCGGCGTGGGCGTCGCGGTCGTGGATCTGCAGCGCCTTGCCCGTGCGCTTCGCGAGGTCGATGTGCCAGCGGAACGAGTCCTCTTGTGTCACAAGGCCGTCCGCGCCGGTGCGGAAGTAGTCGAGCCCGGTCTCACCGATGACGCGCACCCGGGGATGGGAGGCGAGCTCCTCGATCTCCGCGTATGCCGTCGCCAGGCTCCCGGTCGCGGCGAGCCGGGGTGCCTCGTTCGGGTGGATGCCCACCCCGCCGAGCATGCCGGGGTGCCGGTCGACCATCTCGACGGTGAACCGCGCCCCCGGGAGGTCGCAGCCCACCTGGACGACCCGGTCGACGCCCACGGCGGCGGCGCGGGAGAGCGCTGCGGCCACGTCTGGCGGGCCGTCCCCGTCCCGCCCGATGTCGAGGTGGGTGTGGTTGTCCACGACCGCGACGGGCAGCGGGTCGGGGGCCTCGGGGACGCGGGCACCGCTGCTGCGCCGCCCGCTGTCAGGCGGCGCCGTCACCGGCGCCCTCGTCGTCGCCGCGAAGGCGACGCAGCTCCTCCTCGACCACCGACTCGTCGAGCTTCGTGAAGACCGGTGTGGGCTTCGCCACAGCCGCACCGACGCGCACCGGCCGCGAGGCCCAGCGAGGCGTCCCGGTGTACTCGCCGGTGATGACCGGGTAGCGCCGGTCGGCGTCGGCATCGTCCAGACCGGTCACCTCGCGCAGCTCCGGCATGGGCATGAAGATGCCCTCCCCCCGATCACCAGGTGCACCGCGTTGGACGAGTGCGGCAGGAACGGGCTCAGGATGGTGTTGAGGTCGCTGACGCACTGCACCAGCGTGTGGAGCACCGTCGCGAGCCGCTCCCGCTGGTCCGCGCCCTTGAGCTTGAACGGCTCCGTCTCGGTGACGTACTTGTTGACCTCGGCGACGGTGCGCATCGCCTCGGCCACGGCCGCTTTGACCCGCTGCCGCGCCAGCAGCTCGCCGACCGCTTCGAAGGTGGCGAGCACCGTCTGGCGCACGGCCTCGTCGACGGGCTCGAGCGGGCCGGGGGCGGGGACCTCGCCGAAGCTCTTGGCCACCATGGCCGCGGTCCGGTTGACGAGGTTGCCCCAGCCGGCGACGAGCTCGGAGTTGTTGCGCTGCACGAACTCCGCCCACGTGAAGTTGGCGTCCTGGTTCTCGGGGCCTGCCGCGCAGATGTAGTAGCGGATGGCGTCGGGGCCGTAGCGCTCGAGCACGTCGCGGATGTAGATGACGTAGTTGCGCGACGTGGAGAACTGCTTGCCCTCCATCGTGAGGTACTCGCTCGAGACGACCTCGGTCGGCAGGTTCAGCACGCCGAACTCACCGGGCTCGCCCCCGAGCGCTCCCCGGCCGGCATACGCCAGGAGCTCGGCCGGCCAGATCTGGGAGTGGAAGGTGATGTTGTCCTTGCCCATGAAGTAGTAGGACAGGGCGGCCTCGGGGCCGGCGCCCTCCACCCACCATTCCCGCCAGCGCTCGGGCTCGCCGAGCCGGCGCGCCCACTCCACGGATGCCGAGAGGTAGCCGATGACCGCGTCGAACCAGACGTAGAGGCGCTTGGTGGGCTGGTCGCGCCACCCGTCGAGCGGGACGGGGATGCCCCAGTCGATGTCCCGCGTCATGGCGCGGGGCCTGATGTCGTCGAGGATGTTGAGGCTGAACTTGATGACGTTGGGGCGCCAGGTGCCGCTGGCCTCCCGGCCCTCGAGCCACTCGCGCAGCGCGTCCGCGAGCGCCGGCAGGTCGAGGAAGAAGTGCTCCGTCTCGACGAACTGGGGCACCTCGCCGTTGACCTTCGAGCGCGGGTCGATGAGGTCGGTCGGGTCGAGCTGGTTGCCGCAGTTGTCGCACTGGTCGCCGCGCGCCTCCGGGTAGCCGCAGATCGGGCAGGTGCCCTCGATGTAGCGGTCCGGCAGGGTCCGGCCCGTCGAGGGCGAGATGGCGCCACGGGTGACGCGCTCGACCATGTAGCCGTTCTTCCAGACCTGCGTGAACAGCTCCTGGGCGACGGCGTAGTGGTTCGCCGTGGTGGTGCGCGTGTAGAGGTCGTAGGAGCAGCCGAGGTCGGTCAGCTCCGCCGCGATGATGGCGTGGTTCTTGTCCACGAGCTCGCGTGCGGTGACGCCCTCCTTGTCGGCGAGGACCAGGATGGGCGTGCCGTGCTCGTCGGAGCCGCTGACCATGAGCACGTCGTGGCCCGCCATCCGCATGTAGCGGCTGAACACGTCGGAGGGCACGGCGAACCCGGCGACGTGGCCGAGGTGCCGCGGTCCGTTGGCGTAGGGCCAGGCGACGGCGGACAGGACCTTGCTCACGACTCGGCACCTCGAGAACACGAGGGACGGAGGAGCCAGGTCCGGGAGGCGCAGGAGCCCGAGCGCTGGAGGTTGCTCACGTGGCGATCCTAAGGGTGGGTGCCGGACCCGTTCCCTCCACCGGTATGCCGCGTGGTCCCGTCCGCTGCCGTGCTGGGTCCGATCGTGGCCCGCACGTCCGCCGACGGCGCCTGACGCACCCGCTCCGGGCGGAGGTGACCAAGCGTGTGCCGGGACCCCCCGGCATACGCTGGCGTCCGTGACCGCCGCCGAGACGCCACGGATGCTCTCCCGGCGGACCCTCCTCGTGGAGACCGCGCTCGTCCTCGGCGTCTCGCTCGGCGCGTCCGGGCTCCGCTCCGCCCTCAGCCTGGTCGACAAGCTGACGGCCCACGTGGCGCTCAACCGCCAGGTCACCACGATGAACAGCTCGGTCACCCCGGACCGGCCGTGGCTCGACCTCGCCTACCAGCTGCTCGACATCGGTCTGGCGCTCGTGCCGGTCGCCCTGGCGCTGCACCTGCTCGGCCGCCAGCACGCCGGCGCCCGCCACCTCGTCGGGGTGGACCTGCGCCGCCCCTGGTCCGACCTGGGGCGCGGCGCGCTCCTGGCGGCGGTGGTCGGCATCCCGGGCCTCGGGCTCTACCTGCTCGCCCGGGCCCTCGGCGCGAACACCAGCATCGCCGCCGCCAACCTCGCCGCGCACTGGTGGACCATCCCGGTCCTCGTCCTCGCCGCGGCGCAGAACGCCGTGCTGGAGGAGGTCGTCATGGTCGGCTACCTCCTCACCCGCTGGCGCGAGGCCGGCTGGTCGTGGCCCGCGGCGATCGTCGTGTCGGCCCTCATCCGCGGCAGCTACCACCTCTACCAGGGCTTCGGCGGGTTCGTCGGCAACATCGCCATGGGGCTGCTCTTCGGCTGGGTCTTCACCCGGATCCGGCGCGTGGGGCCGCTCGTGGTGGCGCACGCCCTCCTCGACGTGGTCGCCTTCGTCGGCTACACGCTCCTCAGGAGCCACCTCTCCTGGCTGCAGTGACCGCGTCGTAGAGCGCCTTCTTCGACAGCCCCGTGGCCGCGGAGACGTCGGCGCAGACGTCCTTGAGCCGCTCGCCGCCGGCGACCCGGGCCTGTATGCCGGGCAGCACCTCCTCGAGGCTGCTCGCGCCCGCGGTGGCGCCGGAGACCACCACGGTGATCTCGCCGCGGACACCGTCCGCTGCCCACACCGCGAGCTCGGCGAGGGGACCGCGGCGGACCTCCTCCCAGGTCTTGGTCAGCTCCCGGCACACCGCCGCGGGCCGGTCGTCACCGAAGGCGGCGGCCATGTCCGCGAGGGAGGCCGCGATGCGGTGCGGCGCCTCGAAGAGCACGATCGTGCGGCGTTCCCCCGCGAGGGCGCCCAGCACGCGGGCGCGCTCACCGGCCCGCCGCGGCAGGAACCCCTCGAAGCAGAACCGGTCGACCGGCAGGCCCGAGACCGCGAGCGCCATGAGGACCGCGCTGGGCCCCGGTACGCACGTCACCCGCACGCCCTCCCGGACCGCCGCGTCGACGAGCCGGTACCCCGGGTCCGACACCGACGGCATCCCGGCGTCCGTGACGACGACGACGCGCGCGCCCTCCCTGAGCCGTGCGAGCAGCTCCGGGGTGCGCGACGCCTCGTTGTGCTCGTGGTAGCTGAGCACCGTCCCCGCCGGGACCACGCCGAGACCGTCACAGAGCCGGCGGAGCCTGCGGGTGTCCTCGGCCGCCACCACGTCCGCGGTCGAGATCTCCTCGGCGAGCCGCTGCGAGGCGTCCCGGACGTCGCCGATGGGGGTCGCCGCGAGGACGAGGGTGCCGCTATCCCCGTTGTCCGGGCCGCCGTCGCTGGTGCTCACCGGGTGATCCTCTCAGCACAGTGCCCACCCCTACGATGACGCGCATGACGTCCGCGGAGCAGCTGCGCCTGCGGCTGCTCGGCTTCCGCCCCACCGACGTCTTCTGGGGCTGGTTCGGGCCGCTCGTCGTCGCGGCCCTCGGTGGCCTGATCCGGTTCTGGGACCTCGGCCGGCCGCACCAGCTGGTGTTCGACGAGACCTACTACGTCAAGCAGGGCGTCTCGATGCTGCTCTACGGCGTCGAGCTGCGGGTCCCCGACTCCCTGCAGAAGCCCGACGAGCTCTTCACCCGCGGCACCCCCGACGTCTTCGGGACCGCGGGTGACATGGTGGTCCACCCACCGGTCGGCAAGTGGCTCATCGCGGCCGGCGAGCAGCTGTTCGGGACGACGTCGTCGGTGGGCTGGCGGTTCACCGTCGCCCTGCTGGGGACGCTGTCGATCGTCCTCGTCGGGCGCGCCGCACGTCGGCTCTTCGGCTCCTCGTTCCTCGGGACGGTCGCGTCGTTCCTCCTCGCCTTCGAGGGGCACCACTTCGTGCACTCCCGTACCGGCCTGCTGGACATCATCGTCATGTTCTGGGCGCTCGCGGCGTTCTGCGCGCTGCTGGTCGACCGTGACCGGAGCCGCGCGCTGCTCGCCGACCGCGTTGCGGCACTAGGTGGTCCGCTGCGCCTGTCCACCGGCCCGTGGCTCGGGTGGCGGCCGTGGCGCTGGGTCGCCGGGCTGTGCCTCGGGCTGTGCGCAGGCACCAAGTGGTCCGGCCTGTTCTTCCTCATGGCCTTCGGGCTCATGAGCGTGTGGTGGGACGTCGGCGCGCGGCGCGCCGCCGGCATCCGGCACTGGTTCTCCGGGGCCGTCGTCAAGGACGGGCTCTTCGCCGCGCTCTCCATGGTGGCCACCGCGGCCGTGGTCTACGTCGTGTCGTGGACCGGGTGGTTCCTCTCGAGGAACGGCTACGACCGGCAGTGGGGCGCCCAGCACCCGTCATCGCGCTACGGCTGGATCCCGGACTCGGTGCGGTCGCTGTGGAAGTACCACCAGGAGATGTACCACTTCAACGTCACCCTCACCTCCGGACACCCGTACAAGACGAACCCGTGGTCGTGGATGATCCAGGGCCGGCCGACCTCGTTCTTCTACGAGGGGCCCAAGCTCGGGCACGACGGCTGCCACGTCGCCCAGTGCTCCAAGGCGATCACCTCGATCGGCACGGTGTCGGTGTGGTGGGGCGGGGTCGTCGCGGTGTTCGTGCTGCTCTTCTTCTGGGCGATGCGGCGAGACTGGCGCGCCGGTGCGGTGCTCGCCGGGCTGGTGGGCGGCTACCTGCCGTGGTTCTACTACCAGCACCGCACGATCTACTCGTTCTACTCGATCGCGTTCGAGCCGTGGGTCGTCCTCGGCGTCGTCTTCGTGCTCGGACTCGTCCTCGGGAGCCGGAGCGCCTCCTGGCGCCGGCGGCGGGTGGGGCTCGCCGTCATCGGCGGCTACCTGCTGCTCACGCTGTCGCTGTTCGCCTTCTTCTGGCCGATCTACACCGCCCAGGTGATCCCGCAGAGCCACTGGTCGTGGCGGATGTGGTTCCCGAGCTGGATCTGAGGGCGCCGCCGTCAGCGCGTCTGCGTGACCTTCGACAGCCCCCGCGGTGCGTCCGGGTCGTGCCCGCGGGCCAGGGCCATGGCGCGGGCCAGGCGCTGCAGCGGGATGATCTCGAGCAGGGGCGCGAGC
>JAICIN010000127.1 GCA_025924375.1 Dermatophilaceae bacterium
CAGGGGGAGTCGGTGGTGGCCTGCGCCGTGCGGGAAGTCGCGGAGGAGACCGGGCTCGTCCTCTCTGGGGCTGCGCTGGAGCCCTGGGGCTACGAGCGGTTCACGCCCGTCTCCGGGGACGGCGTCTGGCCGGCCGGAGGCGGTCTCCTGCAGCTGTACCGCAGCAGCGTCCCGGCAGCCGCCGCCGAGCTCGCGTCGTCGCTGCCCGATGCGGAGGACGCGCGGTGGGTCGGTGCGGTGGAGCTCGAGGAGCTCTGCCGCGAGCGGTTCTGGTGGCCGCTCGTCGAGTCCGCGCTCGGGAGCGGTGCCGCCTCAGGGCTGGGGTGACGCACTCGACCGAACCGGGCTCAGCCCGACAGGCGCGCGAGCTCCCGCGCCAGGTTCGCGCGGGCGCGCTCGCCCCACTGCCGCTGGGCAGCCGGAGTCGCGTAGATGCTGTCGCGGTGCGCGAACCCCTCCAGGACGTGCCGCCGACCGGACCTGAACGCCTGCTCGGGTACGGCGGCGTACTCCTGCCGGACCTGCCGGCAGTACTCGTCGAAGCGCTCCTCCTCGGCGGCGAGGATCCACAGGTCGGCGTCGTGGAAGGCCGCCGGCAAGCCGTCACCGGTGTCGGGGAGGCGGTGCTCGTCGGTGCTCGAGACCAGGGCCCGGACGAGCGCGACGTCCTCGGGGCGCAGGCCCAGCGCCCGGAGGTCGCGGTCGGCGAGGTCGGCGCTCGCGGCCTCGTTGGCGCCGGGCGCCGCGGCGGGGTCGTAGACCGCGTCGTGGAACCAGGCCGCCACGCGTCCGAGGGCTCCCTCGCGCGCGGCGATGACGTCCTGCCGCTCGAGGTCCTCCAGCGCCCAGAACATCTCCACCACGTGCTGCGGCGTGTGGTAGCGCCGGTGGGGCTCCCCGAGCCGCCGCAGCAGGTCGGCCCCGACCGCTGCGACGGCGTCGGAGTGGGCCCGGGCCGCGAGCTCGGCGATGTCGAGGCGCCACCACGTGATGAGAGCCGGCACGTCGCGAGTGTGGCAGACGCACCGGCCCCGGTGCGGCCGTCACCGCGCGGGCGCACCGAACCACGGGGTGCCCTGGCTCGTCGGCAGGAGCCTCGTCGACGGCGCGGTGCTCCATCGGGGGACGGGGCCGTGTCAGTCCGCGAGTGGGCCGGGCAACGGCTCGGCGTGGAGCACGGTGAGCGCGGAGACGGCACGGGTGAGGACGACGTAGAGGCGCCTGAGACCGGTGCGCTCGTCCGGCTCGGCCCGCGTGATCGCGGCCGGCTCGACGACGACCACGCGGTCGAACTCGAGGCCCTTGGCGACGCTCGCCGGCACGACGTCGACCTGGTGGTCGACGTCGCCGTGGCTCGCCCCCAGGACGCCGTGGCCGATCCCTTTGTCGGTCAACGCGGCCGAGACGTCGTCCACCATGCCGTCCGCGGCGATGACGCCCACGGACCCCGGCTCGGCGCGCTCACGGGCGACGGTGTCGACGACCGCCCCGAGCAGCGCGTCCGTGTCGACCTCGACGACGTCGAGCCGCCCCACGTTCTCACGCACGGACACCGGCACGCCGAGCCCGGGTGCCATGTGCGGCAGCAGGCGGGCGGCGAACTCGATGACGCAGGCGGGGACCCGGAAGCCCCGGTCGAGCACCTCGACGTGGGCGCCGGCCTTGCCCAGGTGCGCCAGCGACGCCTCCCACGAGTCCGTCGCCCACGGCGTGGTGCCCTGGGCGACGTCGCCGAGGACCGTGGCGGCACCGGTGCTGCACCGGCGCCCCACCGCACGGAGCTGCATCGGCGAGAGGTCCTGGGCCTCGTCGAGGACCACGTGCCCCAGGGACGGTGTGCGCTCGAGGTGGTCGGCGAGCTCGTCGAGCAGCACGAGGTCCGGTGCGGACCACCGCGCGGAGCCCTTCGACCGGGGCGGTCGCTCCCAGAGGAGGAGGCCCTGCTCGTCTTGCGTCAGGAGCCCTTCACCATGCGCCGCAAGCGTCTCCGCCGAGGAGAACAGCGACCACAGGACCGCCGGCGCGTCGAGCGCCGGCCAGAGCGACCCGGCATACCGCTTGACGGCCGTGGAGCGGGCGACAGCGTCCTGGACGCGGTCGTCCGGCGCGTCGCCGGCTCGCTCCATCTGGAGCAGCACGGCGTGGGCGAGCCGCTGCGGGAGCATCTGGCGGGCGGCCTCGTAGCGCACTCCGCGACCCCGCAGCTCGTCGAGGAGGTCGTCGACGGCGTGGGCCGGCACCCGCCACTTCCGCGAACCACGTGGCACGACAAGGGGTTCGCTCGCCTGACGGACGTGGGACCAGACGGCACGTCGCAGCAGCTCGGCCAGGCGGGCGTCGCCCTTGAGGACCGCGGTCGCGGTGCTGTCGCTGCCACGCACGGGGACCGACGCGACGAGCTCCTCGATGGTGGTGTGCCCGACCGCGACCTCGCCGAGCGCCGGGAGGACCGCGCCGATGTGCTCGAGGAACGCGCGGTTCGGGCCGATGACCAGCACGCCGGAGCGCGCCAGCCGGTCACGGAACGCGTAGAGCAGCCAGGCGGCGCGGTGCAGCCCCACGGCCGTCTTGCCCGTCCCCGGCGCACCCTGCACGCAGACAGTCACGTCGGCGGCGGCCCGGACGATCTCGTCCTGCTCGGGCTGGATCGTGGCGACGATGTCGCGCATGGGCCCCACGCGGGGGCGCTCGATCTCCTCGGCGAGGATCCGGCTCCGCGTGTCCTCCTCGGAGCGGTCCTGGAGGTGCTCGTCCTCGTAGGCGGTGACCCGCCCCCGGTCGAGCCCGAAGCGCCGGCGGAGCACGACGTCGAGCGGCTCCTGGCGCGAGGCGCGGTAGAAGGCGGTGGACATCTCTGCGCGCCAGTCGATGACGAGAGGGTTACCGCGCTCGTCGGTGACGTGGCGGCGGCCGATGTACCACCGCTCCCGGGCCTCGGTGTCGAGGCGGCCGAAGAAGAGCGCGGTCGACGGGTCGTCCTGGAGCGACGCCGCGCGCAGGTGCAGCGTGCGGGCGAGGTGCTCCGCCGAGATGGGGTCGTGTGCCTGGACCTGCAGGGAGAGGGTCTGCTCGCGCATCCGGGCCAGGGCCGCTCGGGCCCGCGCCAGGTAGTCCTGTTCCCGCTTGAGCTCCGGCGCGACAGACACGAGGACCCACCTTGCCACCCGGGAGGTGCGGTGCGCCATCGCTTTGCGGACCGTGGGATCCCGGCCCGGGGGGCACGCGCGTCCTCTGCCGGCGACCAGGGCGACGAGGAGTGGGGCGTCGCCCCCACCTGTGGGAGGAATCACCGGTGGGGACGACGCCCTGGGGCATGGACCCGGCAGGACCAGTACCGGGCCCGTGTGGCTACTGGTTCTGGCCCGACGGCGTCCTGGCGAGCGTCGTGCCGACCTTGACCTGCTTGCCGCCGCGGACGACGGTCAGGGTGACGTGCTGACCGACCGCGCGCTCCCGGACGCTGCCGATGAGGGAGAGCGTCGAGTCGACCTGGTCGCCGTCGACCGCGATGACGACGTCGCCCTCCTTGAGGCCGGCCGCGGCCGCCGGGGTGCCCGGGTAGACCCGGACGATCTGCGCACCGGCCCGCGTGGCGTTGCCGTCGGACGCCCTGCCGTCGCGCAGGGAGACGCCGAGGTAGGAGTGCTGCGCCGAGCCGTCCTTGATGAGCTGCTGGCCGATCATCGTGGCCTCGTTGACCGGGATGGCGAACCCGATGCCGATGCTGCCGCTCTGCGACCCCTGCGAGCCGCCGAGGGTGGCGATCGAGGAGTTGATCCCGACGAGCTGGCCGCTGGCGTTGACCAGGGCGCCGCCGCTGTTGCCGGGGTTGATCGCCGCGGACGTCTGGATGGCGTTCGTCACCACGGGCTGCGAACCCGACTGGTCGAAGGGGCTCTGGCTCTCGCTGCTGCTGGTGGTGACCGGGCGGTTCAGGGCGCTGACGATGCCGGTGGTCACCGTGCCGGCGAGCCCGAGGGGGTTGCCGATGGCCATCACGGGGTCGCCGACCTTGAGGTCGGCGGAGTTGCCGATCGCGATCGGCTTGAGGTCCTTGGGCGGGCTGTCGAGGGTGATCACGGCCAGGTCGGTGCTGGGGTCCGTGCCGGCGACCTTCGCCGTGTAGGTGCGCCCGTCGTTGAGGGTGACGGTGAGGTTGGCCCCGTTGCCGGCGCCGGCCACCACGTGGTTGTTCGTCAGCACGTGGCCCTTGTCGTCGATGACGACGCCCGAACCCTGGGCACCGCTGCTGGCGGTCTCGACGGTGATCGAGACGACGCTCGGCGAGACCGCGGCGGCGGTGACGGTCCAGTTCGGGTTGTTGGCGTCGGCCTGCCGCACCGGGCCCTGGTCCGTGCCGCGGCCCAGGCTGGAGGAGGAGCTCGTCGTGGAGGACGAAGGCGAGTCCTGCGACCCCAGCTGGGTCGCGGCGTAGGTGCCGCCGCTGGCGAGGACAGCGGCGAGCAGCGCCGCGGCGGACACGTCCGCCCAGCGGCGGCGGTTGGCCGGCTGGCCGTGCGCTGCCCCGTCCCGTGGCGACGTGGGAGGGGGCGGACCAGCCGGGGTCTGTGGCGAGGAGCCGTATGCCGGGTAGTAGCCGCCCTGGGCGTCCTGGCGGTAGCCGCCCTGGTCGCCGTAGCCCTGCTCGCCGTAGCCCTGGCGTCCCGGGTACGGCTGGTAGCCGTAGGGCACCTCCTGGGTGGTGGCGTAGCCGCCGCCCTCCTGGCCGTACCAGACGGGCGCGGTGTCCGCGGCCTGGCCGGCCTGCTCGACGTTCCCGGTGTAGCCCAGGTCCTGCGGGTAGCCGTAGGGCTCCGAGCCGCGCGAGCCCTCGCCGCCGCTCGACGACTGTGTGTCGTTGTTGTGGTGGGTCTGGGTCATCTCGGCGCGTCTCCTCTGCAGTGCGATGTCTCCACTGAACCCGGGGCAACTCAACCCGTGCTGGGCGTCACCTGAGAGTTGGCTGTGGGCAGCTGGACGACGAAGGTGGCGCCCCCGCCCGGGGTCTGGGCGACGCCCACCTTGCCGTGGTGGGCGGCCACGATCGCGGCGACGATCGCCAGGCCGAGGCCGTTGCCCCCACCCGCGCCCCGCTGCCGGGAGGGGTCGGACCGGTAGAAGCGCTCGAAGACGCGCCGCGCCGTCTTGGGGTCGATCCCCTGCCCGTGGTCGCGCACCTCGACCACGGCGACGTCGCGGTCGGCCGCGAGACCGACGGCGACCTCGACGGGCGTGCGGGCCGGGGTGTGGTTGTAGGCGTTGCTCAGCAGGTTGGCGAGGACCTGGCGCAAGCGCACCTCGTCGCCCGGGACGACGCACGGGCCCAGGGCCCCCGGGCCGAGCCCGACGAGGTGCAGGGAGCGGTCGGCCTCACGGGCGCGGGCGTCCTGGACGGCTTCCGCCGCGAGGACGGTGAGGTCGACCGGCGCGAACTCCATCGGCCGCTGGTCGTCGAGGCGGGCGAGGAGCAGCAGGTCCTCGACGAGGATGCCCATCCGGCCGGCCTCGCCCTCGATCCGGTCCATGGCGCTCGCGACGTCGTCCGGCTCACGGACGGCGCCCTGCCGGTAGAGCTCGGCGTAGCCGCGGACCGTCGCGAGGGGGGTGCGCAGCTCGTGGGAGGCGTCGGCGATGAACTGCCTCATGCGCTCCTCGGAGGCCTCGCGCACGGCGAAGGACTGCTCGATCTGGGCCAGCATGGCGTTGAGGGAGTGCGAGAGCGAGGTGACCTCGTCATGGGCCTCCCTGGTGGGGATGCGCCGGGCGAGGTCGCCGGCCGCGATCGCGGCCGCAGTGTCCTCGATCTGGCGCAGCGGCCGGAAGGCGCGCTGCACGGCATACCAGCCGAGGGCCGCGCACGCGGCGAGGACCGTGACGCCGATGAGGACCTCGACGAGGACGAGACGGTTCACGGTGCGCTCGACACCGCTCAGCGGCACCGCGACGACGAAGGTGGCCGTGCGGTTCGTGAGCCTGCCGGCGACCATGCGCCACTGATCGTCGCCGTTCGTCGAGCTGACCGTGAAGGGTCGGCCGCTGCGCACCCGTGGGTCGTCGAGCGGCAGGGGCGGCACGGCTGGGCGGAGGTCGGTGCCGGTCGCGTCGACGCTGCGGGCCGGGCTGCCGTCGGTCGGGAGGAACACCACGGCGTAGCCCGTGGGGAGCCGGCCGGCGTTGTTCTTGATGATGGTGTCGAGGGCCTGCTGCGCGACCTGGGGGGCGGCCCGGCGCAGGTCCTGGTCGATGTTGGTGAGGAGGTCGCGCCGCATGAGGAAGGTCGTGGCGGCCGCCATGAGCGTGAGCGCCAGCAGCAGCAGGACGAGGAGGACCGCGACGAGGCGCAGCCGCAGCGGCAGCGCCTCGAGTCGCCGGCCCAGGTGGCGTGGGGAGACCGCGGCGCGGCGGCGGGCCCCCAGGAGAGCCGTCACTACGCCGACTCCGGCGGCTTCCTCAGGACGTAGCCGACGCCGCGCTTGGTGTGGATCAGGGGTGTCAGTCCCTCGAGGTCGATCTTGCGTCGCAGGTAGGAGATGTAGGACTCGACGATGCCGGACTCCCCCCTGAAGTCGTAGTCCCAGACGTGGTCGAGGATCTGCGCCTTGGACAGGACGCGGTTGGGGTTGAGCATGAGGTAGCGCAGCAGCTTGAACTCGGTCGGGGAGACGTCGATGACCCGGTTGCCCCGTCGCACCTCGTGGGAGTCCTCGTCGAGCTCGAGGTCCTCGAAGTGGAGCGCGGCGCCGTCGTCGAGCTCGCCCCGGGTGCGGCGCAGGACGGCGCGGATGCGGGCCACGACCTCCTCCAGGCTGAAGGGCTTGGTGACGTAGTCGTCGCCGCCCACCGTGAGGCCTTTGACCTTGTCCTCCAAGGAGTCCCGCGCAGTGACGAACACGATCGGCAGCTGTCGGCCGGAGTCGCGCAGCCGCCGGGTGACGGTGAAGCCGTCCATGTCGGGCAGCATGACGTCGAGGACGACCAGGTCGGGGGAGTCCTCGCGCGCGAGCGAGATGGCGGTGGCCCCGTCGCCGGCCACCCGCACGTCGAAACCGGCGAAGCGCAGGGAGGTCGCGAGGAGCTCGCGGATGTTGGGCTCGTCCTCGACGACGAGGAGCCGGGCCTCGGGCGTTGCAGTGCTCACCACATGATTGTCCGTGCCGTGGCTGGGAGTCTCCTGTGAGGCGGCTGGGACTGACCTGCTCGAGCCCGATGGAGTCTTCGGACGGTGAGGCCGGTTCGGGAGCCGTGGTGACCGAGCCTTCGGACGGTCCGGCCGGTTCGGGAGCGTGGTGGCTGACTCTTCGGACGGTCCGGCCGGTTCGGGCGCGTGGTGGCTGACTCTTCGGACGATTCGGCCGCTCCTGACCGGTCGAGACGTCCGAACACTCTCAGGACGCCGGTCATGGAGTCCGAAGACTCGGATGATGCCGCCCCGCTCGGCGACGACGGCAGCAGGGGATGTCGACGCGGCCGGCGTGCCGGGCGGCTGGCATCTCGTCGAGCTGAGGAGGCCGGGTCGCGAGGCCTCGAGCATGGGCAGCAGCCCCGATGGTGGCGGCTCAGACGGGCAGCCGAGACGGGCGGCTCAGACGGCCAGCTCAGG
>JAICIN010000128.1 GCA_025924375.1 Dermatophilaceae bacterium
CCTGCGCGGCGGCAAGATGGAGGACGTCATCTTCGCCGGCACCTCCGGCCGCCCCCCGCTCGGCCGGGCCGAGGTCACCTTGACCATCGACAACCGCGACGGCGCGCTGCCGATCGACTACACCGAGGTGACGATCTCCCGGACGATGTTCCGCAACGGCGGCTCCGAGTACGCCATCAACGGGACGGCCTCCCGCCTGCTGGACATCCAGGAGCTGCTCTCCGACTCGGGCATCGGCCGGGAGATGCACGTCATCGTCGGGCAGGGCCAGCTCGACACGGTCCTGCGGGCGACTCCGGAGGAGCGGCGCGGCTTCATCGAGGAGGCCGCCGGCGTGCTCAAGCACCGCAAGCGCAAGGAACGCGCGCTGCGCAAGCTCGACGCCATGGAGGCCAACCTCACCCGCGTGACCGACCTGACCGGCGAGATCCGGCGACAGCTCGG
Source organism: Dermatophilaceae bacterium (assembly GCA_025924375.1). GTDB lineage: Bacteria > Actinomycetota > Actinomycetes > Actinomycetales > Dermatophilaceae > JAICIN01. The sequence continues at coordinate 445 of JAICIN010000128.1, forward strand.
CCCCCTCGGCCGGCAGGCGGAGACCGCGCGCCGGGCCGCCGTCATCCAGGCCGACGTCCGGGACGCCCGGCTGCGGATCCTCGCCGACGACCTGGTCCAGCTGACCAGCACCCTGGAGCAGGAGGTGGCCGACGAGACCGCCCTGGTGGCGCGGCGCACCGAGGTCGAGCAGGCCCTCGCCGCCGTCCAGGACCGTATGACGGCCCTCGAGCTCGAGGCCGAGCAGGCGGCACCACGGCTCACCCTCGCGCAGGAGCAGTGGTTCGCCCTGTCCTCGCTGCGGGAGCGGTTGGCGGCGACCGGCAGCCTGGCGGCCGACCGGGTACGCCTGCTGACCCGCGACGACGACGAGCAGGCGGGCTCATCCCGCGACGCCGCCGGAGCCCGCGACCCCGACCGGCTACGGGCGCAGGCCGTGGCCGTCCGTGAGCAGGAGCGGACCCTCGAGGCCGAGATCGCCGAGGCGCGGACCTCGCTGGAGGCGGCCGTTGCCCACCGGGGCCAGGTCGAGGCCGCGCACGCCCAGGAGCAGCAGCGCCTGACCCGGCTCGTGCGGGCCGCCGCGGACCGCCGTGAGGGACTGGCCCGGCTCGCCGGCCAGGTGGGAGCGCGGCGCAGCCGGATCGAGGCGGGCGAGGCGGAGATCGGCCGCCTGCGCGAGAACGGCCGGCACAGCGCCGCCCGGGCCGCCGAGGCCGAGCAGGAGTTCGGCCGGCTGGAGGCCTCCATCGCCGTCGAGGAGGAAGGCGAGGAGGACCTCGACACCGCCTACGAGCAGGCCGCGGCTGCCCTCGAGCAGGCCGAAGCCGAGCTGGAGAAGTGGCGCGATGCCGGCCGCCGCGCCGACCAGGACCGCCAGAGCCGCACCGCCCGACTGGAGGCACTGGAGCTCGGGCTACGACGCAAGGACGGTTCCGCGGCCGTGCTCGCGGCCGCCGACGACCTCGGCGGTGTCGTCGGTTCCGTCTCGGCGCTGCTGCAGGTCGAGGCCGGGCACGAGGCGGCCGTCGCGGCGGCACTCGGGTGGGCGGCGGACGCCGTGGTCGTGGAGTCGGTGGACACGGCGCAACAGGCGCTGACCCGGCTGCGGGCGGAGGACGCGGGCCGCGCCGGGATGCTCGTGGCGCAGGCCGCTGCGCCCGCCGGGGCCGCCGCCGGTCGCGACCTGCCCGACCTCCCCGCAGGTGCGCGGTGGGCGCGAGAGGTCGTGAGCTGCCCGGACCACCTGCGGGCCGCGGTCGAGCTGCTGCTGGAGCGGGTGGCGCTGGTGGGCAGCGCGCAGGACGCGGTCCGGCTGGTCCGTGGCGGCGTGACCGCCGTGACCGAGGAGGGCGACGTCTTCGCGCCGGGCTCCGTGCGCGGCGGCAGCGCCTCCGCGCCCAGCCTGATCGAGATCCAGGCGGCCGTCGACGAGACCCGCGAGGGCGTGCAGGAGGCGAGCCGGCGGGGCGAGCAGGCCTCGTTCGCCGTCGCCGGAGCGCTCGACCGGGTCAAGCAGCACGGCGACGCCGTGGAGGCGGCCCTCGAGCGGCTGCACGAGTCCGACGCCAAGATGGCCTCGGTCGCCGAGCGCCTCGGGCAGCTCGGCGCGGCCCTGCGCGCCGCACGCGGCGAGTCGGAGCGCATCGCGCTGGCCGTGGCCGAGGCCGAGACGGGGTTGGAGGCCAACCGCGCCGAGCTCGCCGAGCTCGAGCAGCGGCTCGCGGCGGCGGAGGAGGCGCCCGGTGAGGAGGAGCCCTCGACCGACGAGCGCGACCGGCTCGCCGGCGAGGCCAGCGCGGCGCGCACGGCCGAGACGGAGCTGCGGCTCACCCTGCGGACGCGGGAGGAACGCGCCCGCGCCCTGCACGGCCGGGCCGACTCCCTGGAGGCGGCGGCACGGGCCGAGGTCGCCGCGCGGGAGCGGGCCGCTGCCCAGCGGGAGCGGCGCCGGCGTGAGGCGACGGTGGCGGACGCGGTACGGCGCGGCGCGGCATACGCGGTGGAGCGCGTCGCGGCCTCTCTCGAGGTGGCCTCCGCACAGCGTTCCCGCGCGGAGCGGGAGCGGGCCGAGCGCGACCAGGCCCTCGCCCTGGTGCGCAAGGAGGCCGCGGCGCTCGGCGACCAGCTGCGTGAGCTGACCGACACGGTGCACCGTGACGAGGTGGCGCGCACCCAGCAGCGGCTGCGCATCGAGGCGCTCCAGGCCAAGGCCCTCGAGGAGCTCGGCCTCGACCCCGACACGCTGGTCGAGGAGTTCGGGCCGCACCGGCTGATCCCGCACATCCCGGGCCCGGATGACGACGCCGGGGCCGAGGCTCCCGAGCCGGTGCCGTTCGTGCGCGAGGTGCAGGAGAAGCGGCTGCGCTCCGCCGAGCGCAAGCTGGGCCAACTCGGCCGGGTCAACCCCTTGGCGTTGGAGGAGTTCGCCGCGCTCGAGGAGCGGCACAAGTTCCTCACCGAGCAGCTCGAGGACCTGCGCAGCTCCAAGCGAGACCTGCTCGACATCATCCGGGAGGTCGACGAGCGGGTGCAGCGGGTCTTCGCCGAGGCGTTCGCCGACACCGCGGAACAGTTCCAGGGCGTGTTCGCCAGGCTCTTCCCCGGGGGCGAGGGGCGCCTCCTGCTCACCGACCCCGAGAACATGCTGACCACCGGCATCGAGGTCGAGGCCCGGCCGCCGGGCAAGAAGATCAAGCGCCTCTCGCTGCTCTCCGGCGGCGAGCGCTCCCTGGTCGCGGTGGCACTGCTCGTGTCGATCTTCAAGGCCCGGCCGAGCCCGTTCTACATCATGGACGAGGTCGAGGCGGCGCTCGACGACGCCAACCTCGGCCGGTTGATCACCCTGTTCGAGGAGCTGCGCGGCTCGAGCCAGCTCATCGTCATCACCCACCAGAAGCGGACCATGGAGATCGCCGACGCGCTCTACGGGGTCACCATGCGCGGTGACGGCGTGACCACGGTGGTCTCGCAGCGGTTGCGTGACGTCGCGGACGTGGCCCAGAGCGCCTGAGGTCGCTCCGCAGCCCTCGAAGCGCTTGGGGCTGCCACGCCGTGGACGGGGGCCGCAAGGTCACGGTTTGGTGATCTGTCCCACATCTGCGGCGGGTCGTTTGAGGGACGGGTGGGTCCCGGTGCACCCTTGGAGCATGTTCACGTTGGTTGTCGGGATGTTCGTTTGTGTCGTACTGGCGGCGGTGGTCGTCGGTCTCGTCGCGATCCCGGCCCGGCGAGAGGGCCGTGACGTCCTCACGCCCAAGGGGGAGCAGGTCGTCGCCACGGTGCGCCAGCACACCGGGCGAGCGGCCGACGTCGCCCAGCGCCGCGGTGGCGAGGCCATCGCCGGCGCCCGCACCAGGGTCGGTGAGGGCAGGGCGCGGCGCGAGGCCGAGTCCACGCGCTGACGCAGGCCCCCACCGCGGTCCGCCGCGGCGCAGCTCACCGCTTGCGCCGAGGATCGCTGTTCGCGTGCCGTCTGGGATGATCGCGGCGTGACCCAGCTGTACGAGATCGTCCTCATCGCCGTCGGCATCCTGGTGGTCGGCAGCGGTGCCGTCATCGGCCTGCTCCGATCCCGGGGCGGTCGGCACAAGGCGCTGAAGGCTCCGCCGGAGAAGCCGCGCCCCGGGACCGACTACGCGCCGGGCGTCGGCGACGACGCGACCGAACCACGGGACACCCCCACCCGCACCATCGACGACGTCGCCGGGGTGGACACCCTCGAGCCCGACGTCGTCGAGCCCGAGGTTCCGACCCTGGAGCGGCCGGCGCCGGCGCTCGGGCGGATGCAGCGGCTCCGGGCCCGGCTGGCCCGGTCGAACACCGCCCTCGGCAAGGGGCTGCTCACCCTGCTCGCCAGCCCCGGCCTCGACGAGCAGGCCTGGGAGGACGTCGAGGACACCCTGCTGAGCTCCGACCTCGGCGTCGAGGCCTCCACGGAGGTCGTCGAGTCCCTGCGCAGGAGGGTCCGGATCGAGGGGGCCCGCGACGAGGCGACCGTCCGCGGCTGGCTGCGCGAGGACCTGCTCGCCCTCGTCGACCCCACCCTGGACCGCTCCGTCGCCTCCTCCCGTGTCGAGGGGCGTCCGGCGGTGGTGATGGTCGTCGGGGTCAACGGGACGGGCAAGACCACGACCGTGGGCAAGCTGGCACGCGTGCTCGTGGCCGAGGACAAGGACGTCATGCTCGGTGCCGCGGACACCTTCCGCGCCGCTGCCGCGGACCAGCTCGAGACGTGGGGCGAACGCGTCGGGGTCCCCACGGTGCGCTCGCACCGGGACGGCGCGGACCCGGCTGCCGTGGCGTTCGACGCGGTCAAGGCCGGCGTGGAGATGGAAGCCGACGTCGTGCTCATCGACACCGCCGGCCGGCTGCACAACAAGGTCGGCCTGATGGACGAGCTCGGCAAGGTCAAGCGCGTCATCGAGAAGCAGAGCCCGATCGACGAGGTCCTGCTCGTGCTCGATGCCACCACCGGGCAGAACGGCCTGCGCCAGGCGGAGGTCTTCAGCGAGGTGGTCCAGGTGACCGGCATCGTGCTCACCAAGCTGGACGGCACCGCCAAGGGCGGCATCGTGGTGGCGGTCCAGCGCAAGCTGGGGGTGCCGGTCAAGCTCGTCGGCCTCGGGGAGGGGCCCGACGACCTCGCGCCCTTCGACCCCGCCACCTTCGTCGACGCCCTGATCTCCTGAGCCGGGCGGCATGGCGGTCGAGCCGGGCGGCATGGCGATCGAGCCGGGCGGGATGGCGGCCGGCGGCCCCGAAGCAGTGACGGCGGGGCGGACCGACCCCCGTGCGGCGGGGGAGACGGTGCTGCACGGGGGCAACACCTCGGTCGTCGTGCGGGTCGGCGATACCGTGTGCCGAACGCCGGGCCCGTGGAACCCCGCGGTGCACGCGCTGCTCGCGCACCTGGCGCGGGTCGGGTTCCACGGCGCGCCGGAGGTCCGCGGCTTCGACGAGCGGGGTCGCGAGGTCCTCGCTTACGTCCCCGGCGAGGTGGGGGTCCTGGGCCCGGGCCAGCCGCTGCCGCAGTGGTTCCGCACCGACGACGCCTGTATGGCGGTCGGGGACTGGCTGCGCCGGTTCCACGAGGCGCAGCGCGGGTTCGCGCCGGATCCGGCGCTCCCGTGGCGGATGCAGGCCGGACGCGAGCTCCTCGCCGGCGAGGTGGTCGTGCACCACGACGTCGCGCCATACAACACCATCCGAGGACCGGGCGGAGCCCTGACGGTGATCGACTGGGACTTCTGCCGTCCGGGGGACCCGCTCGAGGACCTGGCCTTCTCGGCGTGGCAGTGGGCCCCGTTGTGGGCCGACGAGCGGGCGCGGCGCGAGGACCACGCAGCGGCCCCCGAGCTGGCGGACGTGGCCCGGCGCCTCTGCGTACTGGCGCAGGGCTACCGGGCCACGCCGGCCCAGCGGGGCGGGCTGCTCGACGCGGCGATCGCTCAGATGCTCCAGCATGCCGACGACGTCGAGGGCCTGGCCGAAGCGGACCTGGCCTTCCGGCGCCTCGTCGAGGCAGGCGTGGCGCGCAACGCACGCCTCGACGCGCGGTGGGTCGAGCGCCACCGCGCCCGGCTCCAGGCGGCGCTCGACGACCCCTCCCCGCACTGACGACCCCGGAGGTGGCGTCTGGGGGCCAGAACGGGGCCCGGACGCCACCGAGCGGGTCGTCGGACGGGTCTGCGGGGGGCGCGAAACACGCTGTTTACCGCAGCGGCGAACTGCTCACACGCCCGTAACACGACCGAACCGGCGCCGAAACGGCGCTCACGCAGGCTCTCGTCCCATGCAGATCAACACCGGAGACACCGCCTGGGTCCTCGTCAGCGCCGCCCTGGTGCTGCTGATGACGCCCGGCCTGGCCCTCTTCTACGGCGGCATGGTCAAGGCCCGCAGCGTCCTGAACATCATGATGATGAGCTTCGGCGCGATGGCGACCGTCGGCGTCGCCTGGGTGCTCTGGGGCTACAGCGAGACGTTCGGTGAGTCGTTCGGCGGCCTGGTCGGCAACCCGTTCGAGCACTTCGGGCTGGCCGGCCTCCTCGGCGCCGACAGCGTCGTCGGCACCATCCCGACGACCGCGTTCGCCTCCTTCCAAGGGGCGTTCGCCATCATCACGGTGGCCCTGGTCAGCGGCGCCGTCGCCGAGCGGGCGCGCTACTCCACCTGGCTCGTCTTCACCGTGGTCTGGGCGACGCTGGTCTACTTCCCGGTCGCGCACTGGGTGTTCGCGCTGGACGGGCTCGCCGCCAAGCGGGGCGGCTGGGTCGTGAACGACCTCAAGGCCATCGACTTCGCGGGCGGCACGGCCGTCCACATCAACGCGGGCGCGGCCGGCCTGGCCCTGGCCCTGGTGCTCGGCAGGCGTAGGGGCTACCGGGACGAGCCGGTGCGCCCGCACAACCTCATCCTGGTCATGCTCGGCGCGGCGCTGCTGTGGTTCGGCTGGTTCGGCTTCAACGCCGGCTCCGCCCTCGGCGCGAACGCCACGGCGGCGCTCGCCTGGGTCAACACCTTGGCCGCCGCCGGCGCCGGCCTGCTGGCGTGGCTGCTGACCGAGCGGCTCCGGGACGGGCACGCGACCTCCCTCGGCGCCGCCTCCGGCCTGGTCGCCGGCCTGGTGGGCATCACCCCGGCGGCCAACGCGGTCACCCCGGCCGGTGCGGTCGCCCTCGGGGCCGCGGCGGGCGTCGCGTGCGCCTTCGCCGTCGGCCTGAAGCTGCGGCTCGGCCTGGACGACAGCCTCGACGTCGTCGGCGTCCACCTGGTCGGCGGGCTCGTGGGCACGGTCGCGGTCGGGCTGCTCGCCTCCTCGTCGGCGCCCGCCGGCGTCGACGGGTTGCTGTATGGCGGTGGGCCGGCCCAGCTGGTCCGCCAGACGGTGGCGGCGCTCGCCGTGGGGGCCTTCTCCTTCGGCGCCACCTGGCTGGTCGGCACGGCGCTGCACCGCACGCTGGGGTTCCGCGTGCCGGCGGCCGCGGAGCGGCTCGGCATCGACCTGCACGAGCACGGCGAGGTCGCCTACGACCTGACGGCCCCACTCACCGGCCCAAGACACGCCTTCACCGCTGCCGCCAAGGCGTGTCTTGGGCCGGTGAGCGATGACCGGGAGCGCGCGCTGCAGCCCGGCGCCGAGCTCACGGCATACGAGGAGGAG
>JAICIN010000129.1 GCA_025924375.1 Dermatophilaceae bacterium
CAGCGCCTCTACTTCGGCGAGGACGACACCGCCACGACGGGCGTTCTCCGCCTCGGGGACCTGCGCGCCTACGTCGCCTCCCAGCGCTGAATTCGCTTCAGTCACAAGGGAGTTCGGCTCGCGCCACTCCAGTGTCGCGCCGGCACCTGACCTTCTCGGGGCGCGGTGTGCGTCAGGCGGGCTGCTCGCCGAGGAGGTCGACGATCCGGTGCAGGTCGTCCACCGAGGCGAACTCCACGGTCAGCTTTCCCTTGCGCTGACCGAGGGCGATCGTCACGCGGGTGTCGAACCTGTCCGAGAGCCGGGCCGCCAGGTCGTCGAGCTGGGGGTGCCGGCCGCCGGCCCGGGGCCGGCGGCTCTTCTGGGTCGGCGCCTCGTCACCGCCGAGCGCCACGATCTCCTCGACGCTGCGCACCGACAGGCCCTCGGAGACGATCCGCTGCGCCAGCCGCTCCATGGCCGCACCGTCATCCAGGGCCAGCAGGGCGCGGGCGTGTCCGGCGCTCAGCACTCCCGCAGCCACCCGTCGGGCGACGAGGGGCGGGAGGCGGAGCAGGCGCAGGGTGTTGGAGATCTGCGGCCGGGAGCGGCCGATGCGCGAGGCGAGGTCGTCGTGCGTGCAGCCGAAGTCCTCGAGCAGCTGCTGGTAGGCGGCCGCCTCCTCCAGGGCGTTCAGCTGGCTGCGGTGGAGGTTCTCCAGGAGCGCGTCGCGCAGCAGGTCGTCGTCGTCGGTGTCCTTGATGATGGCCGGGATGGTCTCCGTGCCGGCCTGTTGGGAGGCACGCCAGCGACGCTCGCCCATGATCAGCTCGTAGCGGACGGTGCCGCCGTCCTCACCCGTGACGGGGCGAACCACGACCGGCTGCAGCACCCCGATCTCCCGGATGCTGTGGACCAGCTCGGCCATCTCGTCGTCGTCGAAGACGGTTCGGGGCTGGCGAGGGTTGGGCCGGATCTCCGAGAGCGGCACGTCCGCGAACGTCGCGCCGGGGACCGGGGCCAGACCGGTGGAGCCAGGGGCGCCCTCACCGTGCGCGGTCGCGTCGGACTCCGGCACGACACCGCCGCTCACGGCTCCCGGCCCCGACTCCACGCCGCTGGTCTCGCCGGTGTGGACGTGGCCCGGGCCCTGTGGCCGGACGAAGGCGGAGCCGGCGGTGACCGGTCCACCCTCAGAAGGCCCCGCACCGACGCCCGCCTCCGTCCTGTTCTCCCGGAAGAAGACGTCGACGGGCCGCGTGCCGGGGTCCCCGGCCGGGGCGTTGGGGATCAGGGCTCCGAGCCCTCGACCGAGCGCGCGGCGCTTCTCACTCATCGGGTGACCTCTCTGGTCTTCTCGTCATCGTGCCGGGCGGCTCCGCGGTCCGCCAGCTCACTGGCGGCCTCCAGGTAGGAGAGGGCTCCGCTGCTGTTGGGGTCGTAGGTCATGACGGTCTGGCCATGGCTCGGCGCCTCGGAGATGCGGACCGAGCGGGGCACGCTCGAGCGCAGGACCTGCGCGGGAAAGTGCTCGCGCACCTCGTCGGCCACCTGGGCCGACAGCCGGGTGCGACCGTCGAACATCGTGAGCAGGATCGTCGAGACGTGCAGCCCCGGGTTGAGGTGGCTGCGGATGAGCTCGATGTTCTTCAGCAGCTGGGACAGCCCCTCCAGGGCGTAGTACTCGCACTGGATCGGGATGAAGACCTCGTCGGCGGCGACGAACGCGTTCACCGTGAGGAGGCCGAGGCTCGGCGGACAGTCGATGAAGATGTAGTCGGGTACCGGCTGACCAGCGGCGCGGCGCTGCGCGAGGTAGGCGGTGATGGCCTTCTGCAGGCGGGTCTCGCGCGCCACCATGGAGACGAGCTCGATCTCCGCTCCGGCCAGGTCGATGGTCGCAGGCGCGCACGCCAGGTGCGGGACGTCGGGGCACTGCTGCACGACCTCGGCAAGGGTTTCCCCCTCCACCAGCACGTCGTAGATGCTGGGGACCTCCGCGTGGTGCTCGATGCCCAGGGCGGTGCTCGCGTTGCCCTGCGGGTCGATGTCGATGACGAGCACGTCGAGACCGGCTTGCGCCAGCGCCGCAGCCACGTTGACGGTGGTGGTCGTCTTTCCCACGCCACCCTTCTGGTTCGCCACCGTGAGCACCCGCGTGGCGGCCGGCTTGGGAAAGGGCCGCCCGGTCAGCGCGATGCGCTTCCGCGCGTCAGCGGCCACCTGCTGGGCCAGCGGCGTGTCGTTCGCGATGGTCGGCAACGCGGAGGCCAGTTCCGCTCGTTCGTCGAGGTCGCCGTCCGCACCCTGCGGGGTCTGCTGCCCGGGTGCGGTTTCACGTGAAACAGCGGTATGCGCGGCACGAGTCCGGGGCTCCGCCCGCCCGGGCGTCGCCTCTCCGTCGGTCGCAGCAGCTGCCGAGCCACTGAGGCCGACACGGCCATGAGGGGTGTCGCGGGAGACCGACGCCGGGGTTTCGCTGTGGTCGGCGGGCGCCGTTTCACGTGAAACCGGCTCAGCAGCGTCGCGGCAGACCGTGTCCGCCGCCGGCCAGCCCAGGGATGTCGTCGGGCGGCCGGTGAGCGTGGGCCAGCCCAAGCCGTTCTCGAGCCGGCGTGCGGTCGGTCCTGCGGTCGTGGTCACTCGACTACCTCTGGAAGCACGGGAGCCATCCAACCGTACGGCGCGGACCGCGCCCAACTCGGGCCCCACGCGGCGAGCCGGTGGGCCGAGGGAGAGCAGCTCAGCTCGCGGGTCCGGTGGCGCGGCGCGCGCGGGCACGCCGCGACGTCTTGCGCGCGTTGCCGGCCGCCACCCCGATCACCACCTCGACCGTCGTGGTGGGGGACGCGAGCAGGGCCTCGCCGTAGTGCCGGATTCGGGCGTCCACCATGCCCAGTCGGGTGAGGGCCGCACGTTCGGCGTCGAGCTCCTCCGCCGCCTGCTCGCCCTTGAGCGCGACCAGCGTGCCGCCCGGCGACAACAACGGAAAGGTCCAGCGAGCGAGCTTGCCGATCCGCGCGACGGCACGGGCGGTGGCATACGGCGCGTCGAGCCGCCCATGGAGCTCCTCGGCGCGTGCGCGGTGCACGGTGCAGCTCTCCAGCGCGAGCTCCGCGATCGCGTGCTCCAGCCACGTCGTGCGTCGCAGCATCGGCTCGACGAGGTGCACGTCGAGGTCCGGGCGGCGGATCGCCAGGGCGACCCCTGGGAGGCCGGCGCCGGAGCCCACGTCGAGCACCCGCGCGCCGTGGGGGAACGCGTCGGAGACCACCGCGCAGTTGAGGACGTGCCGCTCCCACAGGCGCGGCACCTCGCGCGGGCCGATGAGGCCGTGGGCGACCCCGGTGCCGGCGAGCAGCTCGGCGAACCTCCGCGCCTGGCCGGCGTGGTCACCGAAGACAGCGGCCACTGCGGGCCCGCCGTCAGGGAGACCCGGGGCAGCGTCCGACGAACCACGGCCGCTGTCCGTGACCGCCCACGCGTCGTCGCGACTCCGGGACGCGCCGTCGCCGGGACCCGACGGGGTCGCCGCGGTGGCGTCTCCCTCCGGTCCCCTGGTCACGGTTTCACGTGAAACGGCTCGGCGGTTCGTGCTCAGGCCGGGAGGACGACGACGAACCGGCGAGGTTCGACCCCGTCGGACTCCGACTTCAGGCCGGCCGCGAGCACCTCGTCGTGCACGACCTTCCGCTCGAACGCCGACATGGGCTCGAGCGCCTTGCGCTCACCGGACCGCTTGACGTCCTCGATGGCGTTCTTGGCGATGTCGACGAGGGCGGAGCGCCGCTCGGCGCGGTAGCCCGCGACGTCGAGCATCAGGCGGCTGCGTTCGCCGGTGGCCGACTGCACCGCCAGGCGGGTGAGCTCCTGGAGCGCGTCGAGCACCTTGCCGTCGGGACCGACGAGACGCCGGGGCACGCGGCCCTCCTCGGAGTCCACGATCGCCACGGCGGCGCGGTCGCCGTCCACGTCGACGTCGATGTCACCGTCGAGGTCGGCGATGTCGAGGAGGGTCTCGAGGAAGTCGGCCGCCACCTCGCCCTCGCGCTCGAGGTCGGTCGCGCGGCGGGGGCGGGTGCGGCCGGGGTCGACGTCGCCGTCCCTGTCACGCTCGCCGTCGTTCCCGTCATCCTCCGCCTCCCAGTCCTCGGCCGCGGACGACGAGGCGCCCGACGACTGGGCCTGCGCCGACGAGGAAGCCGGGGTCGGCGTCTCGACGTCCCGCTCCGCATCGTCGTGGGACTCGACGCTCGTGGTGTCGGCCGCCATCGCGCCGGCGTCCGGTGCGGCCACGGGAGTGCCGGTCTCGAGGGGCGTGCGCGCCTCCTGGGCCGTCTCCTGACCCGCCTCCTGCCCCGGCTCGGCGGCCACGGCTGCGGCGTCCGGCCGCTCTGCCTGGGGTGCCACGTTGGTCTGCTCGGTCATGTCTCTCCTTGCGCTGGTGCGGCCAGTGGCCCGGCTGGTGCGGGCTGCGCCGGGGTGTTGGGGCCGGGACCGGCTGGTGCGGACCGGCCCGGCTGGGAGGCGGCCGACCGGCATACGGCAGGTCGGCGGCCCGGGGTCAGGTGTGGGTGCCCGGCGCATTGCCGGTGCCGGTGCGAGCGGCGCCGCCGGCGCCACCGGCGCTCGGGGAGCCCTTGGGGCCGCCCTTCGCCGGGCCGGCGGCCGCTCCGGGTGACCCGCCCACGGGGCCGGCCGCGGGGCTCTTCGGCGCGGGGCTCTTGCGCTTCTTGGCCCGCTTCGGCTGCTGGCGCTGCCCGCTCTGCCTGACCGGCCCGGTCTCCTCGTCGGCGCCGTTCCCGGAGCCGGCGTCACCGGCGTCGAGGCCCTTGACGGTGAACTGCTCGACGGGCTGGCCGCGCTTTGCTCGGCGTTCCTGCATGGCCTTCTCCGCGGGCGAGCCGGGGGCCGGCATCCGGCGGATCACGTAGAACTGCTGGCACATCGACCAGACGTTGGTGGTGAGCCAGTAGAGCAGCACGCCGATCGGGAAGTTGACGCCGGAGACCGCGAAGAACAGCGGCATCAGGTAGAGGAGGATCTTCTGCTGCTTGGCGAACGGGTTGTCCAGCGCCGAGGCCGGCATGTTCTTCATCATCAGCTGGCGCTGGGTGGTGAACGTGGTCGCCGACATGAGGATGATCAGCACGATGGTGACGATCCGCGTGGTCAGCGTGTCGGCCCCGACGAACTTGTCGGAGAGCTGGGCTCCGAAGAGGGTGGAGGCCTCCGCCTGGCTCGCGAGGGTCTTGCTGATCGGGCCGATCGGGTTGATGGAGCCCTCGGAGATGCCCTTCAGCCCGTTGAGCACGCGGAAGAGGCCGAAGAAGAACGGCGACTGCACGAGGATCGGCAGGCAGGAGCTGAACGGGTTGGTGCCCGTGCGCTTGTAGAGCTCCATCGTCTCCTGCGTCATCGCCTGACGGGAGTCGGGGTCGTTCTTTCCCTTGTACTTCTTCTGGATCTTCTGCATCTCCGGCTGGATGAGCTGCATCCGCCGGGAGGCGTGGATCTGCTTGACGAAGAGCGGGATCATCGCGGCCCGCATCACGACCACGAGGCCGACGATCGAGAGCACCCAGGTCACGCCCGAGGACGGCGACAGCCCGATGAAGGTGAAGACCGAGTGCCAGCCCCACAGGATCCACGACACGAGCCACTCGAACGGGAAGATCAGTTTGGTGTAGAAGTCCATCGGTCCTCTGTCTGGCGGTGAGCGGGCTCACGTCGGGTGTCGGTCATGGCGTATGCCGTGGCCTCAGCTTCGGGGGTGGGTCACGGTGGGCGTCGGTGTCCCACCGTGCCGCGGCTCGGGCAGCGGCGGGACGTGGTCGACGCCGCCGGGAGTCCAGGGGTGGCACCTGAGCAACCGGCGAACGGCCAGCCAGGTTCCCTTGACGATCCCGAACCGCTGCAGCGCGGTCACGGCGTACTGCGAGCAGGAGGGGTAGTAGCGGCACGTCGGGGGGCGCATCGGGGAGACGAGCCGCTGGTAGAGGACGATCGCGCCGATCAGCGGGGCGGTGAGGACGCGCCCGGCGCTGTTCACCCCGTCCTCCCGGCGGTCAGCTTGCGCACGATCCGCGGCAGCAGGAGGTCGAGCTCCCGGCCGAGGGTGGCCGAGTCCGCCTCGGCGGCCGCCGCGTTGGCGCGGACGACCACGTCGAGGCCGGCCGGCAGGGCACCGACCCGGTGGCGCACCTGCTCACGGAGGCGGCGGCGGGTGCGGTTGCGCACGACCGCGGTGCCGACCGCCTTGGAGACGACGAAACCGACACGCGGCGGGAGACCCGCTCGCGCGTCGGTCAGCGTGCCGTGGACCACGATGAGCCGGGAGCCGGACCGCGCTCCGCCTGGTGCCCGAACCGCTGCCGCGAAGTCGGCGCGGTGTCGCAGCCGGTGCTGCGCGGGCAGCACGCCCGAGGCCTCAGGCGGACAGCTCGGAGCGGCCCTTGCGACGGCGGGCCGAGAGGATGGCGCGCCCGGCGCGCGTGCGCATGCGCAGGCGGAAGCCGTGGGTCTTGGCCCGGCGGCGGTTGTTCGGCTGGAAAGTACGCTTGCTCACGGTGGGTTCTTCCTGACTGGTCAGGCCGAGGTGGCCCGGCGCGTGGTGGTCGGCGGCGACGCGTCGGCCGTCATCGGAAGCCCGCGCCACGACAGCGCAGCGACGCGCAGGGTCGCGGGCATGCGAAAACGGCCGACACAGCCTCCGCAAACGGTACGCGAGCGCCGGTCACAGGGTCAAACCAGCGCAGCACCATGGGCACCGCCGCCCGTTACCACCGTCCACCACGCCCGGGAGTGGCGACACGCCGACGTCGACGACGGGATCCGTGCTCGCACCCGACCAAATCCGCCGAACAGGTTGCCGCAGGCCTCCGGGAGTTGTTAGCGTCCGGACTCGCGCCCTCCGCCTGGGGCTTTCCCACAGCATGTGGAAAACAATGTGGATGACCACACCGTCCGGGCCCGCGGCACGGTGAACGAGCAAGGTTTCTCGACGTGGGGAAGTGTGTGTCCTGTGGTTGACCCGGATCTGAACTACGCCCAGATCTGGCAGAACACGCTGACCAGCCTCACCTCGGAGGGCCTCTCCCCGCAGCCGCGCGCCTTCCTCGGCCTCGCCCGGTTCGTCGGCCTCCTCGACGGCACCGCCCTGGTGAAGGTGCCCAACGACTACACCAAGGAGTTCGTCGAGACCCGCGTCCGCGACCAGGTGACCCGTGCCCTGTCCTCGCAGGTCGGCGCGGAGGTCCGGCTGGCGGTGACGGTGGACAGCTCACTGGAGCTCGACCACGCCCCGCCGACGGCTGGTCTCGACGAGGGGCTCTTCGCCGGTGGGGCTGTCGACTCCCTCGACCCGGCACGGCACGCCGTCCCGGCGACCTACGACCACTTCCCGCAGGCGGGCCACTTCGGCGTCCCGGGGCAGCGGCCGGCCCAGGACGGGTCGGCCGCGGGCGGCCACACCGCGGAGCCCGAGCTCGCAGGGGCCCGGCGTGCGCGGCCCGACGACCTCGGCCCGGCGACCGCCACGGAGGCCACGCGGCTCAACCCGAAGTACACCTTCGACACCTTCGTGATCGGTGCGAG
>JAICIN010000130.1 GCA_025924375.1 Dermatophilaceae bacterium
ACGGGTTCGTCAACCCGGCGTCTGCGAGCAGAGGTCAGGCGTGTGTGGACAGGTTGCACCCTGTCCGGTGCACCGAACCCCTGCTGGCAGGGGTTCGGTGAGCGGGGGGTGGGTCAGAGCTCGGTCTCGACGCCCATGGAGCGGGCCGTGCCGGCGATGATGCGAGCGGCCTGGTCGATGTCGTTGGCGTTGAGGTCCTGCATCTTCTGCTCGGCGATCTCGCGCACCTGGTCCCTGGTCAGCCGGGCGACCTTCGTCTTGTGCGGCTCGCCGGAGCCCTTCTGCACGCCGGCGGCCTTCTTGATGAGCTCGGCGGCCGGCGGCGTCTTCGTCACGAAGGTGAAGGAGCGGTCCTCGAAGACCGTGATCTCCACGGGGATGACGTTGCCGCGCTGGGACTCCGTCGCCGCGTTGTACGCCTTGACGAACTCCATGATGTTGACGCCGTGCTGGCCGAGGGCCGGGCCGACCGGCGGGGCGGGGGTGGCCGCACCGGCCTGGATCTGCAGCTTGATGAAGCCGGAGATCTTCTTGCTCTTGGGAGGCATTGCTTTCCTTCTCGTTCGTGGGCCGACGCCGTGGGCGATGACCCGGTTGCATTCCCGGTATGCCGTGTGGTCACCCGGGGAGGAGTCGTCCGGTCAGAGCTTGGAGACCTGGTTGAACGACAGCTCGACCGGGGTCTCCCGGCCGAAGATGGAGACGAGCACGATGAGCTTCTGCGACTCGGGGATGATCTCGGAGATCGTCGCCGGCAGGGTCTCGAAGGGGCCCTCCATGACGGTGACCGACTCGCCGACCTCGAAGTCGACGACGGTGACCTCCTTGGGCTTGCCGGCGGTCGCGCCTCCGGCACCACCCACGCCGGCGGCGGCCGGGCTCTCGAGGTCGGCCGGGGCCACCATCGTGAAGACCTCGTCGAGGCTCAGCGGGACCGGCTGGTGGGCGTTGCCGACGAAGCCGGTGACCCCGGGGGTGTGCCGGACGGCGCCCCACGACTCGTCGGTGAGGTCCATCCGCACGAGGACGTAGCCGGGCATCCGCACGCGGCGGACGAGCTTCTTCTGCCCGTTCTTGATCTCGGTGACCTCTTCCATGGGCACCTGCGCCTCGAAGATGTAGTCCTCCATGTTGAGCGAGGCGATGCGGTTCTCGAGGTTGGCCTTGACGCGGTTCTCGTAGCCCGCGTAGGAGTGCACGACGTACCAGTCGCCGAACTGCCCGGCCAGCTTGTCCTTGAACTCCTGGACCGGGTCGCCCGCGGGCTCGTCGCCGGCGGGGGCGACGACGTCCTCGGCCTCGGCGAACTCGGCCGCCTCGTCGGCGGCGGGAGCGGCGACGTCCTCGACCGGCTCGGCCGGCTCGGCCGGCTCGACAGTCTCGTCGGCGTCGTCGATCTGGAGGGCGTCTATCTCGACGGCGTCGGTCTCGACGGCGTCAGCGGTCTCGGCGGCCTCGGCCGGCTCGACCTCGAGCTCGGCCTCCTCGACGCGCTCGTCGCTGACAGGGGTCCACTGGTCGGACACGCTGATGACCTACTTCCTCTACGTGGTGGTGGGCGGCGCGGCGCGGCGCGACTCCCGGGGCGGGGCGGCTAGCCGCCGAAGACCCACAGGACGCCCTTGGTGAAGACGAAGTCGAGCAGCGACACGACCGCCATCACCACGGACACGAACACGATGACGACCACCGTGTAGTTGACCAGCTCCGAACGCGTGGGCCGCACGACCTTGCGCAGCTCGTCGAGGATCTGGCTGATGAACAGGGTCACGGAGCCCCAGAACCGCGAGAGCGGGTTGCCGCCCTGGTCGCGCTTGCGCCCGGTGCGGCCCGAGCCGCGGGTCTCCGCGCTCAGATCCGTCACGATTCCTTCTTCCGTCGGTGCTTGTCCTGCTGTGCAGGGCAGGAGGGACTCGAACCCCCAACCGCCGGTTTTGGAGACCGGTGCTCTACCAATTGAGCCACTGCCCTACGGAGCACGCCACGGGGGCGACGGGCTCCGGAGGCCGACCTCGCCCGGAGCCGGCGCCCGTTTCCGGGCACGGCGGAATCCTGGCCGAAGTCAACCGAGGCAAAAGCATACGTGACGCTGCGGGCCCGGCGCGAACCCGCGAGCGGACGTCTGACGCCCGGCGCCGGCGCCGACCCCGGCACGGCACGGCAGACCCCGGCACGGCACCGCTCGACCCAGGCACGGCCCGGCTCCGGGGACGGGACCGGCCCGCGGACGGCCGTGACCGGCACCCGGCGGCCTCTGGGACGATGGTCGCGTGACCGACCAGCACGCCCCGCTCCCCCTCTCCGCCCGCAGTGCCGAAGACCTCGCGACGTTCGCCAAGGAGCAGCGCGCCGCCTACGACGCCCTGCTCGGCCGCCACCTCTCCCTCGACCTCACGCGCGGCAAGCCGTCCGCGGCGCAGCTCGACCTCTCCGAGGAGCTGCTCCGGCTCCCCCGGGGGCACACCGACGCGGCGGGCACGGACACCCGCAACTACGGCGGGCTGCAGGGCCTGAGGGAGCTGCGGGAGATCTTCGCCGAGCTGCTGTGGGTCGACGTCGACCAGCTCGTCGCGGGCGGCAACAGCAGCCTGACGATGATGCACGACGTGCTCGTGCAGCTCCTGCTCCACGGCGGCGTCGACTCCGAGCGCCCCTGGTCCAAGGAGGAGCGGCTCCGCTTCATCTGCCCGGTCCCCGGCTACGACCGCCACTTCACCATCCTCGAGTCCTACGGCATCGAGATGGTCACCGTGCCGACGACCGAGCACGGGCCCGACCCCGAGGCTGTCGCCCGGCTCGCCGCCAGTGACCCCAGCGTCAAGGGCATGTGGGTCGTGCCGACCTACGCCAACCCGTCCGGCTCGGTCACCACCCAGGAGGTCGCCGCGCGCCTGGCCTCGATGGAGACCGCGGCGCCGGACTTCAGGATCTTCTGGGACAACGCCTACGCGTTCCACCACCTCACCAGGGAGGAGGCCAAGAGCGCCGACATCCTCAGCCTCGCGGCCGCTGCGGGGCACCCGCACCGGCCGCTGGTCTTCGCCTCGACGTCGAAGATCACCTTCGCGGGTGCGGGCGTGGCCTTCCTCGCCGCCTCCCGGGAGAACGTCGCCTGGTACCTCGAGCACCTCTCGAAGGCCTCGATCGGTCCCGACAAGGTCAACCAGCTCCGCCACGCCCAGTTCTTCGGCTCGGCCGACGGCGTGCGGGCCCACATGGGCAAGCACCGCGAGATCATCGCGCCGAAGTTCGCCGAGGTGGAGCGGGTCCTCACCGAGCGGCTCGGCGGCCTCGGCGTCGCCACCTGGACCCACCCGAGGGGCGGCTACTTCGTCAGCCTCGACGTCGTGGACGGCACGGCCTCCCGGGTCGTCGAGCTCGCGCGCGCGGCCGGTGTCGCGCTCACCCCGGCCGGGTCGTCGTTCCCGCTGCACCACGACCCCGACAACCGCAACATCCGCCTCGCGCCGACGATGCCGTCCCTGCAGGACGTGACCGAGGCGATGGAGGCGGTGGCGACCTGCGTCCTGCTCGCCGCGGCGGAGCAGCTCGCGGGCCAGGGGTCCTGACCCCACCTTGCGCCGGCGGCCCCACCCGTTCAGGGTGGGGGGCATGAGCGACCAGCCCGGCTACGAGAACTACGACACCGATCTCGGGAGCTACAGCGTCGACGACGACGACCAGCTGCAGCCCGACGACACCCTCGTGCAGGAGGACGTCGCGGACCCCCTCGACCGCGGCTACTCGCCGCCCGACAAGCCGCACGGTGTCGACGCGTGGGGCACGACCGCCTACGAGCAGGCCCACGAGGAGACCATCGACATGCGGATCCGGCAGGAGGTGCCGGACCCGAACACCTCCTACGGCGCGCCCGACGACGAGAGCGGGCTCGACGGACCCGACCCGGACGACCTCCAGGGCGACGACCCCGACAGCGAGCGCGCTGCCGACGCGGGCTTCTACGACGGCGACGAGGTGGGCGACGCCCGCACCGGGCGGCTCGTCGCCCCCGACGAGGGCAGCCACGAGGACGTCACCAAGGAGCTGCTCGCCGAGGACGTGGGCGTGGACGGTGCGGGTGCCTCCGCGGAGGAGGCGGCGATGCACACCATCGGCGAGGACGAGCTCGACCAGCAGTAGATGGCGCGACCCCTCGAGAGCCTCCCGAAGGCGCACCTGCACCTGCACTTCACCGGCTCGATGCGGGTGGAGACGCTCCGGGACCTGGCCGACAAGCACGGCCTGCGGCTGCCCGACGCGCTGCTGGCGGCCTGGCCCCCGCGGCTGAGCGCCCGCGACGAGCGCGGCTGGTTCCGCTTCCAGCGGCTCTACGACGCGGCGCGGGCGTGCGTGCGCGACGAGGACGACCTGCGCCGGATCGTGCGCGAGGCCGCGGAGGACGACACCCGCGAGGGGTCGCGGTGGCTGGAGATCCAGGTCGAGCCGACGTCCTACGCGCCCTTCGTCGGCGGCATCACGCCCGCCCTGGAGATCATCCTCGACGAGGCGCGCACGGTGTCGCGGCCCGGCGGGGCGCAGGTCGCCGTGGTCGTCGCGGCGAGCCGGGTCCGGCACCCGCTGGACGCGCGCACCCTGGCCCGGCTCGCCGCCCAGTACGCCGGCGAGGGCCCCGGCACCGTGGTGGGATTCGGCCTGAGCAACGACGAGCGCCGCGGTGTCACCGAGGAGTTCGCACCGGCGTTCGCGCTGGCCCGCCGCGCCGGGCTGGCGCTGGTCCCCCACGCGGGCGAGCTGCTGGGCCCGGCGGCCGTCGAGGAGACGCTCGAGGCCCTGTGGCCCGACCGGCTCGGCCACGGCATCCGCGCCGCGGAGGACCCGCGCGTCCTCGAGCTGCTGGCCGAGTCCGGGGTGGCGCTCGAGGTCTGCCCGGGCAGCAACGTCGCGCTCGGCGTCTACGGCAGCGCGCAGGAGGTGCCCCTGCGCGCGGTCCTCGACGCCGGCATACCGGTCGCGCTGGGCGCCGACGACCCGCTCCTCTTCGGTTCCCGGCTCACCGCCCAGTACACCGCCGCCCGCGACGCCCTCGCGCTCGGCGACGAGGAGCTGGCCGAGCTCGCCCGCGGCTCGATCCGCGCCAGCCGCGCCCCCGAGGCGCTCGCCAAGGCGGCCCTCGACGACGTCGACGGCTGGCTCTCGAGCCCTCCGCCGTCGTCCTGAGGAGGTCCTGGGGAGCGCTGCGCCGGGGAGTGGTGCTGCACCGGCGCCACGCCACCGAGAGCCGGCCGAGGGCTAGAGCGAGAGGCCGACGAGGACCGGCTCGTTGACGAGCGTGACGCCGAAGGCCTCCCGCACGCCGTCGCGCACCTCCCGGGCGAGCGCCACGACGTCGTATGCCGTGGCGTCGCCGCGGTTGGTGACCGCCAGGGTGTGCTTCGTGGACAGGGCGGCCGGGCCGGGGAGCCCGTAGCCCTTGCCGAAGCCGGCCTGGTCGATGAGCCAGGCCGCGCTGGTCTTGACGTGGCCCTCGGGTGCGGCGAAGCGGGGCGGGACCGGCCCGTCCACCCCGAGCCGGTCCGCGGCCCGCCGCTCGAGTCCGGCGAAGTCGTCGGCGGCGAGCACCGGGTTGGTGAAGAAGGACCCGCACGACCAGGTGTCGTGGTCGTCCGGCTCGAGCACCATGCCGCGGCCTCGCCGCTGCCGGAGCACCGCCTCGCGCGCCTCCTTGAGGGGGACGCGGTCCCCGACCGCCACGCCGAGCTGGCGGGCGAGGTCGGCGTAGGCGACGGGCTGCGACAGGTCGGCCGGGAGCAGCTGGAAGAGGACGTCGAGGACGACGTGGCGGTCGGTGGCCTTGAACAGCGAGTGCCGGTAGGTGAACCGGCAGTCGGCGTTGGCGAAGGTGTGCACGCGCTGGTCCTGCCGGTCCCAGACGCGCACCGACGCGATCGTCTGCGCGACCTCCTGGCCGTAGGCGCCGACGTTCTGCACCGGTGTGGCGCCGGCCGTGCCGGGCACGCCCGAGAGCGCCTCGATGCCGGACCAGCCCTCCAGCACCGCCTGGGCCACGAGGTCGTCCCACGGCTCACCCGCGGCCACGCGCACCATCGCGCCGCCGCACAGGTCCACCGACTCGACGGTGACACCGCGCGTCGCGACCCGCACCACCGTCCCGGCGAACCCGGCGTCGGCCACGACGAGGTTGGAGCCGCCGGCCAGGAGCAGCAGCGGCTCGTCGGCGTCGTCGACCTCACGCACGGCGTCGACCAGCTCGTCGGGGGTCTCCGCCGTGACCAGCCGGGCGGCGGGGCCGCCCACGCGCATCGTGGTCAGCGGCGCGAGCTCGGCGCCCTCCTCGACCCGCATCAGTCGAGCTGCACCACGGCGGTGCAGCGGCCGAGGACCCGGTCGCCGCCGCTCGTCGCGGTCAGCTCGACGGTGGCCCGGCGGGTCTGCTCGTCGAGCGCCTTGACCGTGCCGGTCACCTCCACCTGGCCACCGGACCGCGGCACGACGACGGGCTTGGTGAACCGGGTGCCGAACTCGACGACGCGGCCGCCGTCGCCCGCCCACTCCTCGACCACCGAGCCGGCCGCACCCAGGGTCCACATGCCGTGGGCGATGACGTCGGGCAGCCCGACCGACCTCGCGAAGGACTCGTCCTGGTGGATCGGGTTCTGGTCGCCGGAGGCGTCGGCGTAGGCCACGAGCGTCTCGCGAGCGACCGGCACGCGGACCGGCCCGAGGGTCTCTCCGACGGAGGTCTCGGCCAGGGTGCGCACGGCCATGCTCACTCCCCTCCCCGGACGACGATGGTCGAGGTCGACGTGCACAGCGGCTCCCCGGCCGTCGTGGCGAGCTCGGTGCGGGTCGTCACCATGGCGTGCCCGCCGGCCTCACGGATGGAGTCGACGCTGAGGGTGCCGAGCACCTCGTCGCCGGCCGTGATCGGCCGGTGGTGGACGAACCGCTGCTCCCCGTGGACGACGCGGCTGTAGTCGATGCCGGCCTGTGGGTCCTCGAGGAGCTGGCGGTCGCACTGCTGCGCGATCGTCACGGCGAAGGTGGGCGGGGCGATCACGTCGCGGTAGCCCGCCGCGTGGGCGGCCTCGCGGTCGGTGTGCACGGGGTCCTGCGAGCCGACCGCGGCGGCGAAGGCCGCCAGCGACGGGGCGTCCACGGCATACGGACCGCTCGGCGGGTAGGTGCGCCCGGCGAGGTCTGCGTTCACGGCCATGGCGACAACTCTATGGGTATGCCGCGTGGTCACCGGACATGCGAAGGCCGCCCGGG
>JAICIN010000131.1 GCA_025924375.1 Dermatophilaceae bacterium
ACCCGGGCCTCGTCGACGCGGTCGCCGAGGCGGCGGGCGAGGGTGTCCTGGCGCAGATGACGTGGGCGCCGGAGCGGGCGGGGGCCGGCCGGATTCCCGGGGCCCTGGCGCGGCACGGCGCCGCGAGCGCCATCGGGCACACCGACGCGACGGCGGCGCAGACGGCGGCTGCCGTCGACGCCGTGGTCGCCGAGGGTGCACGTGGCGGCGTCGCGCTCGCAACCCACCTCTTCAACGGTATGCCGGGGCTGCACCACCGCGCGCCGGGTCCCGTGGGTGCCCTGCTGGGTGCGGCGGCGCGCGGCGAGGCGGTGCTGGAGGTCATCGCCGACGGCGTGCACCTCGACGGGCTGACGGTGCGCATGCTCTTCGACCTGCTCGGGCCGCAACGCCTCGCGCTCGTCAGCGACGCGATGTCGGCGGCCGGGCTGCCGGACGGCGAGTACGTCCTCGGCGGCCTGGCGGTGGCGCTGCGCGGCCGTGAGGTCCGGCTCCTCGAGGGAGGGTCGCTGGCGGGCGGGGTGTCGTGCCTGCTCGAGCAGGTGCGCTGGTGCGTCACCGAGCTGGGCGTGCCCCTCGCCGACGCCGTCACCGCCGCGAGCGCGACGCCCGCACGGGCGCTGGCGCTCGACGGCGTCGGAAGCCTTGGGGCGGGCTCGTTCGCCGACGTCCTCGTCGTCGAGGCCGACCTGTCGCGGCGCGCGGTGATGCGCCGAGGGGTGTGGCTCGAGCCCGCTCAGCCGGACGTACCGGCGCCCTCGGAAGCCGCCCTGGTGGCCGGCTCCACCGGCTCCACCGGCTCCAGGGGCGCGACCGGCTCGGGCGGCCAGTAGGCGAGCCGCCAGCCGTCGGCGTCGCGCTCGAGCACCGCGGCGTCGCCGGGCACGAGCTGCCGGCCGCGCACGGCCGCCGGTCCCGCGTTCGCCGCCAGGCGGGGCAGCACGAGCTCCATGAGCGGGGCGTCGGCGAGGACGAGGACGGACTCTCCGCGGTAGAGGTCCGCAAGCGAGTCGAGACCGTCCCGGACGCGGCCGACCACCTGCGCCTCGCCCTCCTCCACGCCCCGCCGGTGCAGACCATCGAGGGGCCGGGTGGGGAGGTCGAGCGACGCCGCGAGGCGGACGACCGCTGCGTCCGCGACGAGGTCGGCCGAGGCATAGAGCCCCGCGACGCGCCGGTCCGTGAGGCGGCTCGCGAGGGCGTCGAGCTCCCGTCCGGGCAGCGGCGCGACGAGCACGGTCGCCGCGCAGAAGAGGTCGCTCACACTGCCACGGTATCCCGCGCCGTCTCCGGTCGTCGGCCTCGTCGCCGCAGCCCGTCGAGCTGCGGTCCGGCCCGGTCAGGGAGCGGCCGGCTCCTTGTCGAGGCCGCGGGACTCCCGGATGACGGCGACGAGCCGGGCCATGATGTCGGTCAGCCCGAAGTCCTTGGGAGTGAACACCGCCGCGACGCCGAGGTCCGTCAGGGCCCGCGCGTCGGACTCGGGGATGATGCCCCCGACGATGACCGGGACCTCCCCGGCGCCGGCTGCCCGAAGTCCCTCGAGGATGCGCGGTACGAGCTCCATGTGGGAGCCGGAGAGGATCGACACCCCGACGAGGTGGACGTCCTCGGCGACCGCCGCGGAGACGACCTGCTCGGGAGTGAGGCGGATCCCCTGGTAGACGACCTCGAAGCCGGCGTCGCGAGCGCGGACGGCGACCTGCTCGGCGCCGTTGCTGTGGCCGTCGAGCCCCGGCTTGGCCACGAGGATGCGCAGCCGCTCCCCGAGCTCCTCGCCGGTGCGCCGGACCTCCTCGCGCACGTCTGCAAGGCCGTCACCCGTGCCCGGAGCCACCCCCACGCTGCCGACCCCGGTCGGCGCGCGGAACTCGCCGAACTCCTCGCGCAGCGCCTGTGCCCACTCCCCCGTCGTCAGGCCCGCCCGCACGGCGGCGAGCGAGGCCGCCATGAGGTTGGCGCCCGAGCGCGCGTCGGCGCGCAGCCGCTCGAGGGCCTCGGCGGCCGCTGCGGCGCGCACCGGGTCGGCGTCACGCTCCTCGCGCCACCGCCGCACCGCGGCCGCTGCCCGTGCCTCGACGTCGGGGTCGACCGTCTGGATGGCGGTGTCGAGGTCGGCGGTGAGCGGGTTGGGCTCGGTCGTCTGGAAGCGGTTCACCCCGACCACGACGTCCTCACCCGACTCGATGCGCTGCCGCCGACGGGCGTGGCTCGCGACGAGGGCGGACTTCATGTAGCCGCCCTCGACGGCCGCCACGGCGCCACCGAGCTCCTGCACCCGCGCCATCTCGGCCCGGGCTCCCTCGACGAGCTCCGCGACCTTGGCCTCGACGACCGCCGAGCCTGCGAAGAGGTCGTCGTACTCCAGGAGGTCGGACTCGAACGCGAGGACCTGCTGCATGCGCAGCGACCACTGCTGGTCCCACGGCCGCGGCAGGCCGAGCGCCTCGTTCCAGGCCGGCAGCTGCACCGCCCGTGCTCGCGCGTCCTTGGACAGCGTGACGGCGAGCATCTCGAGGACGATGCGCTGCACGTTGTTCTCGGGCTGGGCCTCGGTCAGCCCCAGGCTGTTCACCTGCACCCCGTAACGGAAGCGGCGCTGCTTCGGGTCGCCCACGGCATACCGCTCGAGCGTCAGCTCGTCCCACAGCTGGACGAACGCCCGCATCTTGCACATCTCCTCGACGAAGCGCACCCCGGCGTTGACGAAGAAGGAGATCCGCGCCACCACCTCGCCGAACTGCTCCGGCGGCACCTGCCCCGAGTCGCGCACCGCGTCGAGGACGGCGATGGCGGTGCAGAGGGCGTAGGCGACCTCCTGCACCGGCGTCGCGCCCGCCTCCTGGAGGTGGTAGCTGCAGAGGTTGATGGGGTTCCAGCCGGGGATGGTCGCGACGGTGTAGGCGATGACGTCGCTCGTGAGCCGCAGCGAGGGAGCCGGCGCGAAGACGTAGGTGCCCCGGGAGAGGTACTCCTTGATGATGTCGTTCTGGGTGGTGCCGGCCAGCGAGCGCACCGCGTGGGCCGGGTCCTCACCGGCCTCCTGCGCCTGCTCCTCGGCGGCCACCTGGTAGAGCGCGAGCAGCCACATCGCGGTCGCGTTGATCGTCATCGAGGTGTTGGTCGACGCGAGGGGGATGCCGTCGAAGAGCGCGCGCATGTCGCCGAGGTGCGAGACCGGCACGCCGACCTTGCCGACCTCCCCACGGGCCAGTGGGTGGTCGGGGTCGTAGCCGGTCTGGGTCGGCAGGTCGAAGGCGACCGAGAGGCCGGTCTGCCCCTTCTCGAGGTTGCGGCGGTAGAGGGCGTTGCTCGCCGCGGCGCTGGAGTGACCGGCATACGTCCTCATGACCCAGGGGCGGTCACGCTCGCGGGGCGCCGCGGCGCTGGAGGCTGCGGACGCCTCGGACGCGGGAAGGGGCTGGGCCATGCGGCCGAACGTACCGGCGGCGCACGTGCCGCAGGGAGGCCGTCAGGCGGTGAGAGGCGCCACAGTGGCCACCACGGGGTCGTCGCGGAGCACGAGGGCGCGGTCGAGGCGTGAGGCACGCAACAGGCGCTCGGTGCGATCCGTCATCCCCACGACGGCGAAGCGGCGGCCCGCCCGGCGCGCCCGGATGTAGGCCTCGACGAGCACGCCGAGACCCGTCGCGTCACCGATCTCCGCGCGCTCGAGGCGCACGAGCACGTCACCGGTGCCGCCGTCGATGATCTCGTGCAGGAGGAGCCGCACGTCGGGGGCGGTGTGCACGTCGATGCGGCCGACCACGGCGACCTCCTGGCCCAGGTGGACCGGACGCACCTCGACCGGGAGAACCCCCGTGTTGCTGACCGACATCGACGACCCCTTGACTCGATGGCCCATTCACCCACACGGACGCCGCCGGGTGGGTGACGGGTTGTCCCCAGCCAGATCAAGATCTGGTAAAGGATCTCGGACGGCGGGGGGCCGGCTCGGTGCGCCGCGCCCTGCGGCGAGGCAGGCCGAGGACCACTGACCGATGCAGGCGACGGGTCGGCGGGACTCGGCACCACAGCTAGAGGAACGGCTCGTCGTCCGGCTCCCGGGTGACGTCGGCGCCGAGGCCTCGCAGGGCCTGCTCGAAGCCGGCGTAGCCGCGGTCGATGTGCTGGGCGCCGCTGACGGTGGTCACGCCGTCGGCCACGAGGCCGGCGATGACGAGCGCGGCGCCGGCCCGGATGTCGCTGGCCTCGACCGGTGCCCCCGAGAGCCGCTCGACGCCGTGGACCATGACGTGGTGGCCGTCGATGCGGGTCTCCGCGCCGAGCCGGTTGAGCTCCTGGACGGTGCGGAACCGTGCCTCGAAGAGGTTCTCGGTCAGCAGCGCCGAGCCGTCGGCGACGGCGTTGCACGTCAGCGCGAACGGCTGCAGGTCGGTCGGGAACCCCGGGTAGGGCAGCGTCGCGACGTCGACCGAGCGGGGGCGCCGGCCGCCGGTGTCGACGCGGAAGCCACGGTCCGTCTCCTGCACCTCGGCCCCCGTGGAGGAGACGAGCTCGAGGGCCGCCCGCAGGTGCGCCGGCACCGCGCCGACCACCTCGACGTCGCCGCGCGTCGCTGCTGCCGCGAAGGCCCAGGTGCCCGCGGCCACCCGGTCCGACACCCTCGACCTCGATGACCGAGGTACCCGCGCCCTCGACCCGCGCACCCATCTCGACGAGCATCGCCGCGATGTCGGCGATCTCGGGCTCGCGGGCCGCGTTCTCGATGCGCGTGGTGCCGTGGGCGAGGACGCTGGCGGTGAGGACGTTCTCGGTGGCGCCCACGCTGGGGAACTCCAGGTGGACCTCGCCGCCGTGGAGCCCGGCGGGAGCCTCGGCGACGAGGAAGCCGTGCGAGACGTGGACGGTGGCGCCCAACGCCTCGAGGCCGGCGGCGTGGAGGTCGAGGCCGCGGGACCCGATGGCGTCGCCCCCCGGCACGGCCACGTCCGCCGCCCCACACCGCGCGACCAGCGGACCGAGGACGGAGATCGACGCCCGCAGGGCCCTGACCAGGTCGTAGTCCGCGCGGTGGCCGATCCGCTCGGGCACGTCGATCTCGACGGTCCCGGCCGTGGCGTCGTAGTCCACCGAGCAGCCGAGGCGTCGCAGGAGCTCGGCCATGATCGTCACGTCGAGGATCGCGGGGACGTTCGTGAGGCGGGTCCGGCCCGTGGCGAGGAGGGCGACCGCCATGAGCTTGAGGGCGCTGTTCTTGGCGCCCGTCACGGCCACCTCTCCCGTCAGGCGCGCGCCGCCGACCACCCGGAACCTCTCGCCCACGCTGGTGACCCTACGTGCAAGGCTGTCGCCATGGTCAACCTCACGCGCATCTACACCCGCACCGGCGACGACGGGCAGACCCACCTCGGCGACATGAGCCGCACGAGCAAGACCGACCCCAGGCTGCTCGCCTATGCCGACGCCAACGAGGCCAACGCCGCCATCGGCATCGCGCTGGCCGCCGGCGACCTTCGCGAGGACGTGCGCGAGACGCTCACCCGGGTGCAGAACGACCTCTTCGACGTCGGCGCCGACCTGTGCACCCCGCTCCAGGAGTCCTACGAGTTTCCCCCGCTGCGGGTCGAGGCCCGCTGGGTCGAGGAGCTCGAGGAGGACTGCGACCGCTACCTTGCCGAGCTCCCCAAGCTCCGGTCGTTCATCCTTCCGGGGGGCACGGCCGGCTCCGCGTACCTGCACCTCGCGACGACGGTCGTGCGGCGGGCCGAGCGCCAGGCGTGGGGCGCGATCGAGACCTACGGTGACCAGCCGGGGGTCGGCACCAAGGGTGAGGGCGGGGTCAACGTGCTCACCGCGAAGTACCTCAACCGGCTCTCCGACCTGCTGTTCGTGCTCGCCCGGATCGCCAACCTGCCCATCGGCGGCGACGTCCTGTGGCAGCCCGGCGGAGGCCGGGCCGAGGCGCCGGAACGCCGGAAGCGCTCCGTGACGAAGCAGGAGTGAGGTGGTGCCCCGGGCCGGCGGCGCGCAGGCTGGGGGCGGTCGGGGCGGTCGGGGTCGGGGGGCCGGGGCGGTCGGAGGCGCTGGGGAGACGAAGACGCCGCCCGGCGTGGGGCGGCGGCGTGCTACGCGACGTTGACGTTGTGGCCCGGCGGCGCGCTCTCGAGCCACGACCGCATGGCGGTGTAGGAGCCGGGCGCGAGGGCGAGCGAGAACTCGTCGGCGCCGTAGTGACAGGCGACCTCGACGGCGTCCGGCAGCCCGGAGAGCACCGTGTGGGGCACGCTCGGGGCCTCGAGCTGGAGCCGGACGCGGTCCCACGCCTGGCCGGGGCGCAGCGAGGGGCCGACAAGGCTGAACCACTCCAGGCACGTGCCGCTGAAGCGCAGCAGCCCCAGGCGGTAGGGGGCCTGCGGGCGGCGCCGCAGGGCACAGAGCATGAGCGGTGAGCCGGAGGCGAGCAGCCGCCGCCGGGTGAAGATGAAGGCGAGGACGGCGAGGGCGAGCAGGATCAGCGTGCCGGCGAGGACCTCAGCGGAGAGGAGAGGCGACATGCCGGCGCCCGTCGCGTCAGGCGTTGATCCGGGAGGCGTCGACCGCCTCCGCCACGATGATGACCCGGTCGCGGTCGACGGAGAGGAAGCCGCTGTCCACCGTGGCGGTGTGGGCTCCGTCCGTGGTCATGATCCGCACGTCGCCCTCGACGAGGATCCCGAGCAGCGGCGTGTGGCCGGGCAGGATGCCCAGCTCGCCGTCGACGCTGCGGGCGATGACCATGTCGGCCTCGCCGGACCAGACCTTGCGGTCAGCGGCGACGAGTTCGACCTGCAACTGGCTCACGGTTGAGTCCTCCACGGGGCTTGGGGCGGGGTCAGTCTATCGGCCCGCCGAGGTGCGGATCACGCTGGGCCGGGCGGGCGCGGGGCGCGCTGCGCTCCACAGGTATGCCGAGGGGCCGGCCGCTGCGAGCGACCGGCCCCTCCGCGCGGGGTTCAGAGGTTCTTCTGGATCTCGGCCCACTGGCGCTCGACGTCCTCGAGGCCACCACACATGAAGAAGGCCTGCTCGGCGACGTGGTCGTACTCGCCGTCGCAGATCTTCGTGAACGCCTCGATCGTCTCCTGCAGCGGCACGGTCGAGCCCTCGATGCCGGTGAACTGCTTGGCGACGTAGGTGTTCTGCGACAGGAACCGCTGGATCCGGCGAGCCCGGTTGACGAGGATCTTGTCCTCCTCGGAGAGCTCGTCGATGCCGAGGATCGCGATGATGTCCTGCAGCTCCTTG
>JAICIN010000132.1 GCA_025924375.1 Dermatophilaceae bacterium
CCCGCTTGGGTCGGTGGTGGTACCAGCCACGTGCCGGCAGCCGGTCGTAGCGAGGGAAGTGCAGGACGTGGGTCGGCACCAGGTCCGGTGGGTCGACGTCCAGGTGTGCGGGGAACCGGCGCCCGGCGTTGTCTCGCACCAGGTCGGGGTGTGCGGGCTCGACGACGCGGCCCTGCGCGTCGACCACGGCAAGGCGCAGGCCCATCGCGCCGAGCAGCTCGTCGACGCGCTCGACGCTGGCGGTGCCCCTGCCCGACTCGAGTGCCGCGATCCGGGACTGCGGCACGCGGCTAAGCCTCGCGAGATCGCGCTGGCTGAGGTCGGCCCGCCGCCGGCCCTGCACCAGGTAGCGCCCCGTCGGGAACGGCTCGTGCTCGTTCCCCGGCGCCATCTCATCCGCTTCCGCGAGGTCCCCACCACCACCGGCCAGCGCGCCGCCCGCGCCTCCCGACACCTCCACGTGAACCGCCCCCTCCGTCAGATCCACCGACGTGCGCAACCCTGCCAAGGGGCACCGACAACGGTCCCGATGAAGGGCCTGGCACCCGACGCCCGCGGCTACGGCACTGATCCGTCAGACGGATCAGTGCCGTAGGCGCGGGGAGGAGAGGGGTCAGGTCGGCAGGCCAGGGGCGCGCACGTCGTGCCACGCGACGCCGAGCTCGAGGAGGAGCTCTCGGAGGAGCGGCAGGGAGAGCCCGACCACCGTGCTGGGGTCACCCTCGATGCCGCTGACGTAGGGGCCACCGAGGCCGTCGATGGTGAACGCGCCGGCCACGCGCAGCGGCTCGCCGGTCGCGACGTACTCCTCGACCTCCTCGTCGGAGAGCTGGGCGAAGTGGACCGTCGTCGATGCAGTGGCGCCGACGATCCCACCGGTTCCGCCCTCCTGCTCGGCGCGGGTGTCCAGGAGCCAGTGACCGGTGTGGAGCACCCCTGAGGTCCCACGCATCCGCTGCCACCGCGCCACCGCCTCGGCGGCGTCGAGCGGCTTGCCGTGCACCTCGCCGTCGAGCTCGAGGACGGAGTCGCAGCCCAGCACCAGCGATCCGGAGACCTGGCCGGCGACGTCCTCGGCCTTGGCGCGAGCCAGGAGCAGCGCGACGTCGGCCGGGTCGAGCGGCCCGTGGGACGCCTCAGCGGCGGCCACGACGGCCGGCTCGTCGACGCCGCTCACGACGACGCTCGGCTCGACGCCGGCGGCGTGGAGGAGCCGGCGACGAGCAGGGGAGGCGGACGCCAGCACGAGGTGGACGGTCACGGGCGCAGGCTACCGGCCCGGCCGGCATACCCGGGGTTGGAGGGCGGCGCGCGGGACAGACGCGCGGGACGGCGCGCGGGACGGATGCGGGACGGATGCGGGACGGCGCGCGGGAGGATGCGGGAGACGCGCAGGGCGTCGCCTCTGGAGGGCGCCTATCCGCGTATGCCGTGGGCTGCGGCAGCGCCTCAGCCCACCTGCTCGTCGACGAAGCACCACCGCCAGGCCTCGCCCGGCTCGAAGCTGCGGATCACCGGGTGGTCCGATTCGCTGAAGTGCCGGCTCGCGTGCCGGCCGGGCGAGGAGTCGCAGCAGCCGACGTGGCCGCACTGCAGGCACAGCCGCAGGTGTACCCACTTGGTGCCCTCCTCGAGGCACTCGGCACAGCCGTGCGGCGTCCTCGGCGCCACGAACCGGTCGTGGCTCGCGGCCAGGTGCTCGCACTCGTCGTCGGCGCGTTCGGGTGGGAGCAGCGGCTCGTCGCGGAGCGCGGACGTTCGCTCCTCCACGCGGTCCAGCATGCTCTCCTCGACGTCGAGCTGCGCCATGACGTGGCTGAGCACCTCGTGGTCGGCCGCGCCGGTGTCCCGGATCCTCAGCAGCTCGGAGCGCTCCGCGTCGAGCATGCGCATGCGCATGCGGCGGTACTGCTCGCTCGGGGTCTCCGTCTCCGGGCCGCGACCCTCCCCCAGCCGCTCCCACACGACATGGGTCCGTTGCTCTGCCCGCTCCTGCAGCCGCTCGAGGACCTCGGGCTCGACGTCGGGGTCGTCCTCCAGGGTCCGCAGCCCGGCGGCCACGGCGCTCTGGAGGATCGTCGCCTCCTGGAGCGCGTCCTCCCGCGGGTCCGGCCCACGCACGCGCAGGCGCCGGGCCAGCCACGGCAGCGTGGGTGCCTGGATGAGAAGCGTCCCCAGCGTGACCACCATGGCGGCGAGGACGATGACCTCACGGTAGGGCGTCTCGGCGGGCAGGACGAACGACGCGGCCAGCGTCACCACTCCCCGCATGCCCGCCCACGACAGGACGGCCGTGTGCGTCAGCGGCACGTCCGGCCGGGCGAGGATCTCGCTCCCGAGCAGCGAGGAGAGCCCCCGCAGCGCGAAGACCCAGATCGGGCGGAGGATGACGACCGCACCGAGCACGACGACGCAGACGAGCACGATCCGCGGGACGCTGATCTCGGACGTGGCGTTGGCCTCGACGATCCGCCGCACCTGCAGCCCGATCATGAGGAAGACGGCGTTCTCGAGCAGGAACTGCACCGTCGCCCAGTTGATCCGCTCGCCGATGCGTGACGAGGCGCTCTGGACCGCGGGCGAGCGGTGCCCGAGCAGCAAGCCGGCGACCACGACGGCGAGGACGCCCGAGGAGTGCACCTTCTCGGCCGGCAGGTACGCGAGGTAGGGGCACATGAACGACAGCGACGTGTCGAGCACCGACTGCCTGACCTGTCGGCGCACCAGCCCCATGACGAGGGCCACGGCCACCCCGATCGCAACCCCGCCCACGACTGCGATCCCGAAGTCGAGCACCACGGAACCCACCGTCACCGTCGCCGTCGCGGTGAAGGCCGCGATGGCCGTGCGCAGCGAGACCAGCGCCGTCGCGTCGTTGACCAGCGACTCGCCCTCGAGGATCGTCACCACGCGCCGCGGCAGGCCGATGCGGCGCGCGACGGCGGTGGCCGCGACCGCGTCCGGCGGCCCCACCACCGCTCCGAGGGCGAAGGCCACGGCGAACGGCACGGGCAGCAGCCACCACACCGCCAGCCCGACCCCGAAGGCGGTGAAGAGCACCAGGCCGACCGACAGCGTGCCGATGGCCGTCTGGTTCGCCCGGAAGTCGACGAGCGACGTGCGCACCGCGGCGGCATAGAGCAGCGGCGGGAGCAGGCCGACGAGCACCACCTCGGGGCTGAGCTTGGGCTCGGGGATGAACGGCAGGAACGACCCGATGACGCCGACGACGACGAGGGCGAGAGGGGCCGGCACGCCCACGCGCCGGCAGAGACCGGCGACCACCGTGACCGTGCCGACGATGGCCAGGAGGGTCACGGCGATCTGCACGGAGGAATCCTCGCAGGAGTGGGGCGCAGGATGCGCGGGGCCCGGCCGCGGTCAGCCGGGCGTGCGGCGAGCCGGGCGTGCGGCGAGCCGGGCGTGCGGTCAGCCCAGCGTGCCGAGCACCGCCTCCCGCAGCGTGTCCAGGCCGACGCCGCCGACGTCGAGCGCGCGCCGGTGGAAGGCCTTGACGTCGAAGGCCTCACCCTCCCGGCGGGCGACCTCGTCGCGCAGCTGCATCCACAGGCGCTCGCCGATCTTGTAGGACGGCGCCTGGCCCGGCCAGCCGAGGTAGCGGTCGAGCTCGAAGCGCAGGAAGCCCTCGTCCATGTTGGAGTGGGCGTTGAGGAACGCCCACGCCTTGTCGTAGTCCCAGGACCCGCCCCCGACTTCGGCCGGCGCCTCGAACCCGCAGTGGACGCCCATGTCGAGCACGACCCGGGCGGCGCGCAGCGACTGGCCGTCGAGCATGCCCATCCGGGCGCCCGGGTCGTCGAGGTAGCCCAGCGTCGCCATGAGCCGCTCGGCGTAGAGCGCCCAGCCCTCGCCGTGGCCCGAGGTCCAGGCCATGAGCCGGCGCCAGCGGTTGAGCAGCTCCGAGCGGAAGACGGTCTGCGCGACCTGGAGGTGGTGGCCCGGGACGCCCTCGTGGTAGACGGTCGTCAGCTCGCGCCACGTGCCGAACTCGGTGACGCCCTTGGGCACCGACCACCACATCCGCCCCGGGCGCGTGAAGTCCTCGCTCGGCCCGGTGTAGTAGATGCCGCCGGTCTGAGTCGGCGCGATGAGGCACTCGATGCGGCGCACCGGCTCGGGGATGTCGAAGTGCGTGCCGGCGAGGTTGGCGATGGCCTCGTCGGCCTTGGTCTGCATCCACGCCTTGAGCTCGTCGGTGCCGTGGAGCTGGTATGCCGGGTCGGCATCGAGGGCGGCGATGGCCTCCTTGACGGTGGCGCCGGGCTTCAGCTGCTCCGCCACGTCGGCCATCTCGGCGGTGATCCGCGCCAGCTCCTCCTGCCCCCAGTGGTAGGTCTCCTCGAGGTCGACCCGCGCGCCGAGGAAGAGGCGGGACAGCAGCGCGTAGCGGTCGCGGCCCACCGCGTCGGACTCCGGCGCCCGGTCGAGGAGCTGCTCCCCGAGCCAGGTGCCGAGCTCGCGGTAGGACTGCGCGGCGGCCTCGACGGCCCTGTCCACCTCCCTCCTGACCGGCTCGGGCAGCTCGCCCTCGTCGACGGAGGCGCCCCCGACGAGGGTGCGGAAGTAGCCGTCCTGCGCCGTGAGGTCCTCGCACTGCTGGATGCAGGCCTCGACCTGCCGCCGGGGCGCGACGTCGCCGCGGCCGGCGGCGTGGAGCAGCGTGCCCTGCCACTCCTCGACGGCCCTCGGCACCTGCGCCATGCGCCGGGCGAGCACCGCCCACTGGTCGGCGGTGCTCGTCGGCATGAGGTCGAAGACGCCCCGGATCCCCTGCAGCGGCGAGGCGATGACGTTGAGCGCCATCTCGTCGAGGCCGGCGTCGTGGACCTCCTGGGCGAGCCCGAGGCGCTCCTGCATCGCGGCGATGGTCACCCGGTCGATCTCGTCGGCCGGGGTGGCCCGGTCGAGCGCCGCGAGCGTCCTCGAGCGCAGCTCGGCGTGGGCCGCGTGGCCGGCCGGCGAGAAGTCGTCGAGCTCCTCGTCGTGGCCCGCGATGCCGAGGTAGGTGGCCTCGATGGGGCTGAGGGCGACGGAGGCGTCGACGAAGCCGTCGGCGATCTCGTCGACCTCGGTGCGCGGACGGGCGGTGGGCGTCGGGTCGCTGGTCACGGGCCAGAACGTACCGGACGCTCCCGTCGGCGGTCCTGCCCCTCTTGGCTCAGTACGCTCGGCTCCCATGACGGCATACGTCCGCTCCCTGAACGCCGCGACGCCGGGCCACAACCCGGCCGCGCCGTCCCGGGCCACCGGCATCGCGAAGGTGCCGGTCGAGGCGGCCCGCGTGCGCGCACCCGGCCCGAAGCACGGTGGCCTCGGGAGCGGCCTGGTGGGCGACTTCGTCGGCGACAGCCGCCACCACGGCGGCGACCACCAGGCGGTCTACGCCTACGCCCGTGAGGAGCTCGACGCGTGGCAGGACCGGCTGGGACGCGACCTGGCCGACGGCGCCTTCGGCGAGAACCTGACGACCTCAGGTCTCGACGTCGACGGCGCGCTCATCGGCGAGCGGTGGCGGGTCGGCGAGGAGGTCGTCCTCGAGGTGTGCGGGCCACGGATCCCGTGCCAGACGTTCCAGGCGCGGATGGGCGTCCGCGGCTGGGTGCGCCGGTTCACCGAGGTCGGCAACACCGGCGCCTACCTGTCGGTGCTCTCACCGGGCACCCTCCGCCGCGGCGACACGCTCGAGGTCGTCGAGCGCCCCACCCACGGGATCGGCGTGCGGCTGGCGTTCCGGGCGTTCTCCGGCGACCTGGCCGCGGCCGAGCAGGTCCTGGGGGCCCGGGTGCTCGTGGCGGTTGAGCACGACGAGCTGGCCCGGCGCGTGGGCCGTCGCCTGGCCGCCGTGGGCGAGCTGGAGGACTGAGCCGAGGCGTATGCCGGGTGCCGCCGGCTGAGGGGCCACTGCCCGGCCCAGCCCTGCCGGGCCCGGCTCACTCTGCCCACCATGGACCGCCCCGCCGAGCCTGCCCTCACTCTGCCCACGAAACAGCGCTCTGCCCACGCCGTTTCGTGGGCAGGGCGGCCTTTCGTGGGCGGAGCGGCCCGCGTCAGCCCGTCCGCGGCATGGTCAGCCCGTCGCGCCCCGGGTCAGCCCGCCGTCACTGGGGGAGGCCGGAGGCGCGCCAACCGCCGGTGAGCCGGCCGCGGAGCGCCCGCTCGTGGGAGGCCCACGGCGAGGGGTGCCCGGCGGCGGCCCTGGGCTCCTCGCCGGTCACCGCGGACAGCACGGCCAGCACGGCCGCGACCTCCTCGGGCGTCGCCTCGCCGCGCACCAGCCGGAGAGGGCGGGTCCCGTGGGAGCCCTGAGCCTGCGAAGGGGTCACAGGGCGGGTCCCGTGGGAGCCCTGAGCCTGCGAAGGGGTCACAGGGGAATGTTCCCGTGCTTCTTGGGCGGCAGGCTCTCGCGCTTGGTGCGCAGCGCCCGCAGCGCCCTGGTGACGTTCATGCGCGTGTTGCTGGGCGTGATGACGGTGTCGATGTAGCCGCGCTCCGCCGCGATGTAGGGGTTGGCGAGGGTGTCCTCGTACTCGGTGATGAACCGCTGGCGGGCCTCCTCGACGTCCTCGCCGTTCGCCTCGGCGGCCGCGAGCTGCTTGCGGTAGAGGATGTTGACCGCGCCCTGGGCGCCCATCACGGCGATCTGCGCGGTCGGCCAGGCGAGGTTGATGTCGGCGCCGAGGTGCTTGGAGCCCATGACGTCGTAGGCCCCGCCGTACGCCTTGCGGGTGATCACGGTGACGAGCGGGACGGTGGCCTCGGCGTAGGCGAAGATCAGCTTCGCGCCCCGGCGGATGATGCCGGCGTGCTCCTGCCCGACGCCGGGCAGGAAGCCGGGGACGTCGACGAAGGTCAGCACCGGGATGTTGAACGCGTCGCAGGTGCGGACGAACCGAGCGGCCTTCTCCGAGGCATCGATGTCGAGGCAGCCGGCGAAGTGCATCGGCTGGTTGGCGACGACGCCGACGGGGTAGCCCTCGACGCGCCCGAACCCGCAGATGATGTTCTGCGCGAACAGCGGGTGCACCTCGAGGAACTCGCCGTCGTCCAGCAGGTGCTCGATGACCTCGTGCATGTCGTACGGTGTCGCCGCAGAGGGCGGGATCAGCGTGTCGAGGCTGTCCTCAATTCGATCGATCGGGTCCTCGGAAGGGCGAATCGGGTCGTCGTGCCGGTTTGACAGCGGTAGGAAGTCGAA
>JAICIN010000133.1 GCA_025924375.1 Dermatophilaceae bacterium
CCCGGACCAGGGTGGTGACCACCTCCGCCTCGGTGGCGGTGTGGCCGAGGCGGGTGGCGACCGCCGCCGCCACGGGCGCTCCCTCCGTGGAGTGGTCCCGCGCGCCGGGGACCTTGCCGATGTCGTGGAGGAGGGCGGCGAGGAGGAGCAGGTCGGGCCGGCTCACGGTGCGGACCCGGCGGCCGGCCTCGACCACCGTCTCGAGGAGGTGCCGGTCCACCGTGTGCCGGTGCACCGGGCTGCGCTGGGGTCGTGAGCGGACCCTTCCCCACTCGGGCAGCCAGCGCTCGACGATGCCCGCCTGGTCGAGCCCCTCCCACACGGGGACCAGGCCCGGCCCGCTGGCGAGGAGCTCGGCGAAGAGCTCACGCGCCGCGGCGGGCCACGGCACGGGGAGCCGGGGGCTGTGGGCGGCGAGGTTCGCCAGGGTCGGGGACGCGATCACCAGGCCGCTGCGTGCGGCGAGGCCGGCGCCGCGCAGCGCAAGCAGGGGGTCCGTGGCAGCCGTGGCCGAGCCGGCGAGCACGACCTCGCCGTCGTGCTCGTGGAAGCCGTGCCCCAGCGGCGTGAGCCGGGGCCGTCGCGGACGGACCCGGAGGGTGCGTGCGCGCTGGGACTGCCCGGCGCGGCGCACGGTGCCGTCGAGGGCGTAGGCCAGGGTGCGGCCCGCGGTCGAGACCGCCGTGAGGAGCTCGTCGGCGTCGCCGTGGCCCAGCAGGGCCGCCACGGCGTCCTGGTCGTGGCGCGAGAGGCGGTCACGCCCCCGGCCGGTGGCGACGTGGACGGCGTCGCGGGCGTCGAGCAGCGTCCGGTAGGCGTCGTCGACGGGGCCGTGGGGACGGTCGGCCAGCCAGGCGGCGACGAGCGCCCGCAGCACGGCCATGTCCCGCAGCCCGCCGTGGGCCTCCTTGAGGTCGGGCTCGAGGGACTGCGCGAGGTCGCCGTGTCGGTGGTGGCGCGCCTGCAGGCTGTCGAGGAGCTGCTGGAGGCGGGTGCGCGCGTTGGCGCGCCAGTCGTGGGCGACGGTGGCCCGCGCCGCCGTGACGAGCTCGGCGTCGCCGGCCACCCCCTTGAGGTCGAGCAGCCCGACCGCCGCGCTGAGGTCCTTCGAGGCGATGCCCCTGCACTCCGCGACGGTCCGCACGGAGTGGTCGAGGCGCAGCCCGGCGTCCCACAGCGGGTACCACACGCGGTCGGCGAGGGCGTGCAGGTCGTCACGGTCGAGCACCCGGCCCGAGTGCAGGAGCACGAGGTCGAGGTCGCTCAAGGGGCCGCCGTCACCTCGCGCGAGGCTGCCCACGGCGGCGAGCGCGAGCCCGTCGGAGCCCCGTCCGTCGAGCGCCTCCTCCCAGCGCCGGGCCAGCCAGTCGCGCGTGAGGGCTGTCGCGGCGGCCCGACGCGCCGGACCGGCGCCCGGGGCGTCGAGGCCCCGGGCGCCGGCCAGGTCGAGGCGACTCGCGAGGAGGCCGCCGTCCGGTGTCGTCACGGGTCAGAGCGCCTCGGGGCCACGCTCGCCGGTCCGGACGCGCACGACGTCCTCGACCGGCACGGTCCAGATCTTCCCGTCGCCGATCCGGCCGGTCTGTGCCGCCTTGAGGATGACGTCGACGACGCTGCGGGCGTCGAGGTCGTCCACGAGGACCTCGAGGCGCACCTTCGGCACGACGTCGACCGTGTACTCCGCGCCCCGGTAGACCTCGCTGTGCCCGCGCTGGCGGCCGTAGCCGGACACCTCGCTGACCGTCATGCCGGAGATGCCGTAGGCCTCGAGCGCCTCCTTCACGTCGTCGAGCTGGTGGGGCCTGATGATGGCGGTGACGAGTCTCATGCCGACGCTCCCTCAGGGGTCTTCGTGCCGCTCTGAGCGGCGGGGCCTCCGGCTGCGGAGCCGGCCAAGGGGCTGGAGCCTGCCGGTTTCGTGGCCGCGGTGCCGGCGCCCAGGCGGCCGCCGGTGAGGACCGTGAGGTCGTACCCGGTCTCGGCGTGCTCGCGCAGGTCGATGCCGGCCAGCTCCGCCTCCCGGTCGACCCGGAAGCCCATCGTCGCCTCGATCACCTTGCCGATGACCCAGGTCACCGTGAAGGAGAAGAGGAGCACCACGACCGCTCCCACGACCTGCCGCCACAGCTGGTCGACGCCGCCTCCGTAGAACAGGCCGTCGACGCCCGCCGGGGCGGAGGCACTGGCGAGGAACCCGACGCCGATGGTGCCGACGAGCCCGCCGACGAGGTGCACGCCCACGACGTCCAGGCTGTCGTCGAAGCCGAGCCGGAACTTCAGCCCGACCGCCCACGCACAGGCCGCCCCCGCGAGGGCGCCCAGCCCCACCGAGCCGACCGGCGTCAGGGCCGAGCAGGCCGGGGTGATGGCGACGAGCCCGGCCACCACACCCGAGGCGGCACCGAGCGAGGTGGCGTGACCGTCGCGACGCCTCTCCACCGCGAGCCAGCCGAGCATCGCCGCGCCGGTCGCGGCCAGGGTGTTGACCCACGCGACCGCTGCGGTCGCACCGGCGCCGAGGGCCGACCCGGCGTTGAACCCGAACCAGCCGAACCACAGCAGGCCGGCCCCGAGCATCACGAGGGTCAGGTTGTGCGGCCGCATCGGCTCCCGGCCGAAGCCGACGCGCCTGCCGAGGACGAGCGCGAGCGCCAGGCCGGCGGCACCGGCGTTGATGTGGATCGCCGTGCCACCTGCGAAGTCGATCACCTTGAGGTCGTTGGCGATCCAGCCGCCCCGGTGCGCCGCGAAGCCGTTGAACGCGAACACCCAGTGCGCCACGGGGAAGTAGACGACGGTGGCCCAGACGACCGTGAAGACCGTCCACGCGGCGAAGCGGGCCCGGTCGGCGATCGCGCCGCTGATGAGCGCGACCGCGATGATCGCGAAGACCGACTGGAACGCCACGAAGGCGCTCGCCGGGATGGTCCCGAAGACCCGTGTACCGAGCAGGCCGTCGAGCCCGAAGTGCTGGAAGGGGTTGCCGACGAGCCCGTGCCAGGACTCGCCGAACGCCTCGCTGTAGCCCCAGAGCACCCAGGCGACGGAGACCGTCCCGAGGGCGATGAAGCTCATCATCATCATGTTGAGGACGCTCTTCGCCCGCACCATGCCGCCGTAGAAGAGCGCGAGACCGGGGGTCATGAGGAGCACCATGGCGGCGCTGGCCAGGACCCAGGCGGTGTCGCCGGTGTTGATGTTCATGCGGAGACCCTCTCGGCCGCGCGTTTCCAGCCGTGCCTCACCGTGTTACGGCGGTGTTAGCGATCCGCGCCTCCGGTAAGCACCGCGTTAACGGGCGCCGTCGAGCGGCGGCCGTCGAGCGGCGGCCGTCGAGCGGCGGCCGGCCGGCCGGCATACGGTGAAGGCTTGGAGTGGTTCAGCGCGGACGGCCACGTGCTCGGGCGGCTGGTCTTCCAGCGGGCGCTCGGCGCGCTCTACGTCGTCGCGTTCCTCGTGGCGCTCAACCAGTTCCGCGCGCTGCTCGGCAGCAACGGTCTCCTGCCGATCCCTCGCTTCGTCGCCGCCGTGCCGTTCCGGCGCTCGCCCAGCCTCTTCCACTGGCGCTACTCCGACGGGCTCTTCGCGGGCGTCGCGGTCGCCGGTGCGGTGCTCGCCGCGGCGACCGTCGCGGGCGTCACCGAGCGGCTGCCGCTGCCGGCGTCGATGGCGGTGTGGCTGCTGCTGTGGCTGCTCTACCTGTCGATCGTCAACGTCGGGCAGCGGTGGTACGGCTTCGGCTGGGAGTCGCTGCTCCTCGAGGCGGGGCTCCTGGCCGTCTTCCTCGGCAACGCCGCGACCGCGCCGCCCCTGCTCGTCCTCGTCCTGCTGCGGTGGCTGCTGTTCCGCCTCGAGTTCGGCGCGGGGCTGATCAAGATCCGCGGGGACCCGTGCTGGCGCGACCTGACCTGCCTCTACTACCACCACGAGACGCAGCCGATGCCCGGGCCGCTCAGCTGGTGGTTCCACCACCTCCCGCGGCCGCTGCACAGGGTCGAGGTCGCGGCCAACCACCTCACCCAGCTCGTGGTGCCGTTCGGCCTGTTCCTGCCGCAGCCGGTCTCCGGCGCCTGCGCCGGCATCATGGTCCTCACGCAGCTCTGGCTCGTCACGAGCGGCAACTTCGCGTGGCTCAACTGGACGGCGATCGTCCTCGCCCTGCCGGTCCTGCCGGACGCCTTCTGGCAGTGGGTCCTCCGCCCGGGTCCGCTCGGCCCACCGGGCAGCACCCCGCTGTGGTGGGCCGGCCTGGTGGTCGCGGTGACGGCGCTCGTCGTCGTGCTGAGCTACCGCCCGACGCGCAACCTGCTCTCCTCCCACCAGGCGATGAACGCCTCGTTCGACCCGCTCCACCTCGTCAACACCTACGGCGCGTTCGGGAGCGTCACGCGGGTGCGCCACGAGATCGTCGTCGAGGGGACGGCCGACGCCGTGCCGGCGCCCGACGCGGTGTGGCGCGAGTACGAGTTCAAGGGGAAGCCCACCGACCCGACGCGACGGCCGCGGCAGTTCGCGCCGTACCACCTGCGGCTCGACTGGCTCATGTGGTTCGCGGCGCTGTCACCGAGCTACGCACAGCCCTGGTTCCCGCGGTTCGTCACGCGGCTGCTCGAGGGTGACCGCACCACGCTGAAGCTGTTGGCCCACAATCCGTTCCCGGAACGGCCGCCGCAGCTGGTGCGCGCCAGGGTCTACCGCTACGAGTTCACCTCGTGGCGGGAGCGGCGGGAGACCGGGGCGTGGTGGCGGCGCGAGCTCGTGGGCGAGTTCATGGCGCCGGCGGCCCTGGGTGCAGCGCGGCGGTGACCTGAGCCGTATGCCGGGTGCTCACCGCGGCGCGTCGTGCTGAGTTGTGCGCGTCCCTGGCGGCCACCGCACGGGCCGACGCCAGCGGGCCGGGCATCTCAGCACGACACGCCGGGCGCCACCTCGCCTCGTCAGTCGAGCAGCGCGTCCACGAACGCCTCGGGGTCGAACGGCGCGAGGTCGTCGGGGCCCTCGCCGAGGCCGACGAGCTTGACCGGGACGCCGAGCTTGCGCTGGACGGAGACGACGATGCCGCCCTTGGCCGTGCCGTCGAGCTTGGTGAGCACGATGCCCGTGACGTCGACGACCTCCGCGAACACCTCCGCCTGGCGCAGGCCGTTCTGTCCCGTGGTGGCGTCGAGGACGAGGAGCACCTCGTCGATGGGGCTCCGCTTCTCGATGACCCGCTTGACCTTCCCGAGCTCGTCCATGAGCCCGACCTTGTTGTGCAGGCGGCCCGCGGTGTCGATGAGGACGACGTCCGCCTCCATCTCCGCCGCGCCCTTGACGGCGTCGAACGCGACGGCGGCCGGGTCGGCACCCTCGCGCTCGGAGCGGATCGTCGGCACGCCCACGCGGCTGCCCCAGGTCTCGAGCTGGTCGGCGGCGGCCGCGCGGAACGTGTCGGCGGCACCGAGGACGACGTCCTTGTCCTCGGCCACCAGGACACGGGCCAGCTTGCCGACGGTGGTCGTCTTGCCGGTGCCGTTGACGCCCACGACGAGCACCACCGCGGGCCGTCCCTCCACGCGGCTGCTCGCAATGGAGCGGTCCATCGTCGGGTCGACGAGGGCGATGAGGTCGGCGCGCAGCCAGTCGCGCACGGTGGCCTCGTCGGTCCGACCCTCGATCTTCACCTGGGCGCGCAGGGCGTCGACCAGCTCCGTCGTCGCGTCGACGCCGAGGTCGGAGGTGAGCAGCGTGTCCTCGACGTCCTCCCACGTCTCCTCGTCGAGGTCGCTGCGCGAGAGCAGGGCGAGCAGGCCCTGCCCGAGTGCGCTGTTGGACCGCGCGAGCCGCGCGCGCAGGCGCTGGAGGCGCCCGGCCGGCGCCTCCGGCCGCTCGACGACCGGGGTCGGCTCCGGCTCGCGCAGGGTCTCGGGCTCCGGCTCGGCGACCGGTGGCCGGCCGCGCGGCGGCTCGGCGGTGCGCGGCGGCAGCGTGTCGATGCCCCCGACGTCCTCGACGGGTCGCTTCGGCGCGTCACGCGGAGGTGCGGCGTCCTCCCCGACACCCGGCTCGCGGCCGGTGGGCGGCAGCTCTCGGGTCCGGCCCCCCCGTCCGCGCAGCAGCCCGACGAGGACTGCGCCGAGGACGACGAGGATGCCGATGGCGACGGCGATGTACTCCCAGAGCTGATCGATCACGCCCGTCATCCTCTCATTGCGGCTTCGGCGTCACCGGTCGTGGAGCGTGGTCGGTGGCCACGCCGGGGGAAGGGCGCCCGAGGTGCTCAGCCGACCGCGCTCTGGGCAGGCACGCCCTGCTGGCAGAGGTTGCGGCAGGACGGCGCCAGGCTGGCCCGGCGGCTGCGGGTCAGCTGGCCCGGCGGCTGGGGGTCAGCTGGCCCGGCGGCTGTCGGTCAGCTGGCCCGGCGGTGGGGCGCCTCGTCGGCACCTTCGGGTGCGGGCGTGGCGGAGCCGACCGAGTCGGCCACCTTGTCCTTGGCCTCGGAGATCCGCTCCCCGGCACGTTCGAGGGTCGACTGGGTCCGCTCGCGCACGTCCGCGACGAGCTCCTCGCCCTGCGGCGTGAGCAGCTCGCGCCCCTCACGACGCGCCGGGATCGCGACGAGCGCGACGACCGCGAGGGCCAGACCGACGCACACGAGCATCCCGAGGATCAGCGCAACCATGGGTCAAGGGTGCCCTGCGGCGAGGAGAAGTCCCAAATCGACCCGCCGCAGCCCGAGGGGGAAGTCGAGGACACCCCACGCGGGTCAGGCGCTCTGCGCGACGTCCCGGATGCGCTGAGAGACGACCGTCGTCACGCCGTCGCCGCGCATCGTCACGCCGTAGAGCGCGTCCGCGACCTCCATCGTGCGCTTCTGGTGGGTGATGACGATGAGCTGGCTGGAGTCGCGCAGCTCCTCGAACAGCGTGATGAGCCGGCCGAGGTTGGCGTCGTCGAGCGCGGCCTCCACCTCATCCATGATGTAGAACGGGCTGGGCCGGGCCTTGAAGATCGCGATCAGCAGCGCGACCGCGGCCAGGGAGCGC
>JAICIN010000134.1 GCA_025924375.1 Dermatophilaceae bacterium
AGGACACCCGGCGGCAGGCGCTCAACGTGGCGCGGATGCGGCTGCTCGGCGCCGAGGTCATCCCGGTCAGCAACGGCAGCGCGACGCTCAAGGACGCGATCAACGAGGCCATGCGCGACTGGGTCACCAACGTCGACACGACGCACTACCTCATCGGCACGGTCACCGGCCCGCACCCCTTCCCGGAGATGGTCCGCGACTTCCACCGGATCATCGGCGTCGAGGCCCGGGGCCAGGTGCTCGACGAGACGGGCCGGCTGCCCGACGCAGTCATCGCGTGCGTCGGCGGTGGCTCCAACGCGATGGGCATCTTCCACCGGTTCATCGACGACGCTGACGTCCGGCTCGTCGGCGTCGAGGCCGGGGGAGAGGGCATCGACTCCGGCCGCCACGCGGCGCGCTTCGCGGCGAGCGAGCCGGGCGTCCTGCACGGCACCTTCAGCTACCTCATGCAGGACGAGGACGGCCAGACCATCGAGTCGCACTCGATCTCGGCCGGTCTCGACTACCCCAGCGTCGGGCCGGAGCACGCCTTCCTGCGCGACTCCGGCCGGGCGGAGTACCGCTACGCCACCGACGAGCAGGCGATGCGCGCGTTCGAGCTGCTGTGCCGCACCGAGGGGATCATCCCGGCCATCGAGTCGGCCCACGCCCTCGCGGGGGCGCTCGAGGTCGGCCAGGAGCTGGGGCCCGAGGCGCTCCTGCTGGTCAACCTCTCCGGCCGAGGCGACAAGGACGTCGACACGGCCGCCCGGTGGTTCGGACTGCTCGACCCGGAGGAGCAGCCGTGAGCCGCGGCGTCGCGGCGGTCCTCGACCAGTGCCGCGCCGAGGGCCGGGCGGCGCTCATCGGCTACCTGCCGGTCGGCTTCCCCGACGTGGCGGGCTCCGTCGAGGCGATGGTGGCGCTCGTCGAGTCCGGCGTCGACATCGTCGAGGTGGGAGTGCCCTACAGCGACCCCCTCATGGACGGCCCGGTCATCGCCTACGCCGCCGAGCAGGCTCTCAGGCGCGGAGCGCGCGTCCGCGACCTGTTCACGGCGACGCGCGCCGTGCGCGACGCCGGTGCCCCACCGCTCGGCATGACCTACTGGAACCTCATGCTCCGCTACGGCGTCGACGCCTTCGCGCGCGACCTGGCCGCCGCCGGCGGAGCCGGCATGATCACCCCCGACCTGATCCCGGACGAGGCCGCCGAGTGGGTGGAGGCGACCGACGCCCACGGCCTCGACCGCATCTTCCTCGTCGCGCCGAGCTCGACCGACGAGCGGCTCGCCGCCGTCACCAAGGAGTGCCGGGGCTTCGTCTACGCCGCCTCGCACATGGGCGTGACCGGCGCGAGGGAGAGCGTGGGTGACGCTGCCGGGCTCATCGTCCGGCGCGTCCGCGGCGTGACGGACAAGCCGGTCTGCGTCGGGCTCGGGGTGTCGACCCGGGAGCAGGCGGCCGAGGTCGCCGCCTACGCCGACGG
Organism: Dermatophilaceae bacterium; assembly: GCA_025924375.1. Taxonomy (GTDB): domain Bacteria; phylum Actinomycetota; class Actinomycetes; order Actinomycetales; family Dermatophilaceae; genus JAICIN01. Next base: position 1,471 of record JAICIN010000134.1, read on the forward strand.
CGTGATCGTCGGGTCCGCGCTGGTGAGGTGCCTCACCGAGGCGGAAACCCCCGCCGCGGGGCTGGCCACGCTGCGTAAGGTGACGACCGAGCTCGCTGCCGGCGTTCGAGAGAGGCGCTGAACACCCGTGTCAACAACCACCACCACATCCCGCAACGGGGTGGCGCTGAGCCCCCGCGTCCGCGACGCCATCGGCCTGCTCGCCCGGCTCGTCCTCGGCGTGACCCTCGTCGTCGCGGGAGCCCTCAAGGTCACCGCGCCCAACACCTCGGCCCGGGCCGTGCAGGCCTACCAGCTGCTGCCCTTCGACGTGGCGGCCTACATCGGCTACGGCCTGCCCATCGTCGAGATCATCGTCGGCGTGCTGCTGGTGCTCGGGCTGTTCACCCGGTTCTCGGCGGTGGTCGGCAGCCTGCTGATGGTCGCCTTCATCATCGGCATCGCCTCGGCGTGGGCACGGGGCCTGAGCATCGACTGTGGCTGTTTCGGCAACGGGGGAACCATTGCGGCCGCCCAGACGCAGTACCCACAGGAGATCGCCCGGGACGCGGGGCTGCTGCTCTGCGGACTCTGGCTGGTGATCCGCCCGAGGACCATGTTCGGCCTCGAGCGCACGCTGTTCGGAAACGAGAGGTAAAGAGGACGATGCCCAGCAACACGAGTACGCGACGCGCCAAGATCGAGGCGGCCGCGCCCAAGCGGGGCGGTGGCGCCAACCGCATCGTGGTCGCCACGGTCGTCGCCGTGCTGGCCATCGCCGCGGTCGTCGCCGGGGTCATCGTCGCCGACCAGGCCAAGAAGAAGGACGTGACCGCCGGCGGCAGCAGCCTGCCGAAGAACGCGTCCGCGATGGGTGCCGGCATCGTGATCAACCCCGGCGCCCCGGCCAACGTGCCGACCCTCGACATCTACGAGGACTTCCAGTGCCCGGTCTGCAAGCAGTTCGAGGACCTCTACGGCCAGCACGTCGACCAGCTCGCCAAGGACAACAAGGTCAAGCTCGTCTTCCACACGCTGTCGTTCCTCGACGACAACCTGCGCAACGACTCCTCGAACCGGGCCGCCAACGCCGCCGCCTGCGCTGACGACCAGGGCGCCTTCCTCGCCTACCACAACGCCATCTACGCCAACCAGCCCGAGCAGGAGGGCACCGGCTACACCGACGCCCAGCTCAAGCAGTTCGCCCAGACCGCGGGGCTGAGCGGCGCCGGCCTCGGCACGTGGCAGAAGTGCTACGACTCCCGTTCGCACAACCAGTACGTGGAGTCCGTCCAGACGCAGGGCAGCAAGGACGGCGTCAACGCCACGCCGACCATCCGCCTCAACGGCAAGGACATCTCCCTCAGCGGCCTCACGCCGCAGTCCCTCGACGCGGCGGTCAAGGCCGCCACGAAGTGATCGCGGCGATCCCCAGCCCGACCGTCGCGGGGTTCCACCTCGGACCGCTGCTCATCAGGGCCTATGCCCTGTGCATCCTGGCGGGGATCGTCGTCGCGGTATGGATGGCCGGCCGCCGCCTGCTCGACCGCGGCGGCCGGGCCGAGCAGGCCCTCGACGTCGCGGCCTACGCCGTGCCCTTCGGGATCGTCGGGGGCCGGCTCTACCACGTGGTCACCACGCCGCAGCCGTACTTCGGCGAGGGGGGCCACCCCCTCAACGCCTTCAAGATCTGGGAGGGCGGCCTCGGCATCTGGGGGGCCGTCGCGCTGGGCGCGCTCGGCGCCTGGATCGGCTGCCGGCGCGTCGGTGTGCCCTTCCTGGCCTTCGTCGACGCGGCGGCGCCGGGCGTCGCGGTGGCCCAGGCCATGGGTCGCTGGGGCAACTGGTTCAACAACGAGCTCTACGGGCGGCCGACGGACCTGCCCTGGGGCCTGACGATCCACTGCTGGGACCAGCCCGGCGCCCACGCCGTCACCTGCCCCGGCACGAGCACCACGGTCCTCGGCACGTTCCACCCGACGTTCCTCTACGAGTCGCTGTGGTGTCTCGTGCTCGCGCTGCTGCTCGTCCTCCTCGACCGGCGCACCACGCTGCGCCGCGGCCAGCTGTTCGCGCTCTATGTCGCCGGCTACCCACTCGGGCGCGTCGTCTTCGAGCTCATGCGCAGCGACGAGGCCAACCACATCCTCGGGCTGCGGGTCAACGTGTGGACCTCCGCCGTGGTCTTCCTCCTCGGCGTCGTGCTGTTCGTCCTGTTCGGGCGCCGGCAGGCATCCACGGAGGTGCCGGTCCACGCCGAGCCGGCATCTCAGCATACGGAATAGCCGCGCTCACATAGCAGGACAGAACGGCCCTCGGGGCTATCCTGCCTGCACCGTGGCCAAGGCCGTCCACGAGCCCCTGCGTGCGCCAACGGCGCACCACGCACTCGCTCGAAGGACGGTGACCACGTGACTCCCGTGCGCTTCTCCACCCAGCCGGCGGACACGGGGCTGTACCGCCGCGAGTTCGAGCACGACGCCTGCGGCGTCGCGATGGTGGCGACCCTGCGCGGGACGCCGGGGCACGACATCATCGACCACGCCCTCACCGCGCTGCGCAACCTCGAGCACCGTGGCGCGACCGGCGCGGACCCCCTCGTGGGGGACGGCGCGGGGATCCTCACCCAGGTGCCCGACGCCTTCCTGCGCGAGGTCACCGGCTTCCCGCTGCCGCCGCAGGGCTCGTATGCCGTGGGGCTGGCGTTCCTGCCGACCGGCCCGGCGGAGCGGCTGGAGGCCGAGGCGGCGGTGGAGCGGATCGCCGCGCAGGAAAGGCTGCGCGTCCTCGGGTGGCGCGACGTGCCGGTGGCCCCCGAGCTGGTGGGTCAGGCCGCCCGAGACTGCATGCCCGCCTTCCGCCAGCTCTTCGTCGCCGCCGCCTCCGGTGCCGCGGGCGGCGTCGAGCTCGACCGGCTCGCGTTCTGCCTGCGCCGCCGCGCCGAGCACGAGGCGGAGGTCTACTTCCCGTCGCTGTCCTGCCGGACCCTGGTCTACAAGGGCATGCTCACCACGGGGCAGCTCGAGCCGTTCTTCCCCGACCTCTCCGACCGCCGCTTCACCACCGAGCTGGCGCTCGTCCACTCCCGTTTCTCGACGAACACGTTCCCGTCGTGGCCGCTCGCGCACCCCTACCGGCTCATCGCCCACAACGGCGAGATCAACACCGTCAAGGGCAACCGCAACTGGATGCACGCCCGTGAGAGCCAGCTCGTCTCCGACGTGATCCCCGGCGACCTGCGCCGGCTGTTCCCGGTGTGCTCCCCGGGAGCCTCCGACTCGGCGTCCTTCGACGAGGTGCTCGAGCTGCTCCACCTCGGCGGGCGCTCCCTCCCGCACGCGGTCCTCATGATGATCCCGGAGGCGTGGGAGAACCACGGGGAGATGGACCCGGCCCGGCGGGCGTTCTACGAGTTCCACTCGACCTTCATGGAGCCCTGGGACGGGCCGGCGTGCGTCACCTTCACCGACGGCACCCTCATCGGCGCCGTCCTGGACCGCAACGGCCTGCGACCCGGGCGCTACTCGGTCACCGACGACGGGCTCGTCGTGCTGGCGAGCGAGGCGGGCGTCCTCGACCTCGACCCCTCACGGATCGTGCGGAAGGGCCGGCTCCAGCCGGGCCACATGTTCCTCGTCGACACCGAGCACGGCCGGATCGTGCCCGACGAGGAGGTCAAGGCGGCCCTCGCGTCCGAGCACCCCTACGAGGAATGGCTGCACGCCGGCCTCATCCAGCTCGGTGACCTGCCCGAGCGTGAGCACGTCGTCCACACCGCGGCCTCGGTGTCCCGTCGCCAGCAGACCTTCGGCTACACCGAGGAGGAGCTGCGCATCCTCCTGGCGCCCATGGCGCGCAGCGGGGGAGAGGCGCTCGGCTCGATGGGCACCGACACGCCCATCGCCGTGCTGTCGACCCGGCCGCGGCTCGTCTTCGACTACTTCACCCAGCTCTTCGCGCAGGTCACCAACCCGCCCCTCGACGCCATCCGCGAGGAGCTCGTGACCTCGCTCGGCACGACCATCGGCCCCGAGGGCAACGCGCTGAGCGCCTCGCCCTCCCACGCCCGCCAGCTCGTGCTGCCGTTCCCCGTGATCGACAACGACGAGCTCGCCAAGATCGTCCACATCAATGCCGACGGCGACCTCCCCGGCTACGCCACGCACGTCGTCCACGGCCTCTACGACGTCACCGGCGGCGGGGCCGCCATGGAGACGCGGATCCACCAGATCTTCACGGAGGTGTCGCGCGCCATCGACGACGGCGCCCGCTTCGTCGTGCTCTCCGACCGCGACAGCGGTCGCGACCTCGCGCCCATCCCGTCCCTGCTGCTCACGTCGGCGGTGCACCACCACCTCATCCGTGAGAAGACCCGCACGCAGGTCGGCCTCATCGTCGAGGCCGGTGACGTGCGCGAGGTCCACCACGTCGCGCTGCTCGTCGGCTACGGCGCTGCGGCCGTCAACCCCTACCTCGCCATGGAGTCGGTCGAGGACATGGTGCGCTCCGGTGCCGTGACCGGCGTCTCGGCGGAGCAGGCGGTGCGCAACCTCATCAAGGCGCTCGGCAAGGGCGTCCTGAAGGTGATGTCCAAGATGGGCATCTCCACCGTGGCGTCCTACCGCGGCGCCCAGGTCTTCGAGGCCATCGGCCTCTCGCATGAGCTCGTCGACCGCTACTTCACCGGCACCGTCTCCCAGCTCGGGGGCGTCGGCCTCGACGTGCTGGCCGCCGAGACGGCCGCCCGCCACGCCGTCGCCTACCCGCCGGACGGCGTGCGGCCACCGCACCGCCGCCTCGCCATCGGGGGCGAGTACCAGTGGCGCCGTGAGGGCGAGCCGCACCTCTTCGACCCCGAGACGGTCTTCCGGCTCCAGCACTCGACCCGGTCCCGGCGCTACGACATCTTCAAGCAGTACACCGCCCGCGTGGACCAGCAGGCCGAGCGCCTCATGACGCTGCGCGGGCTCTTCGAGCTCGGTGGGCAGGACCCGAGGCCCCCGGTGCCGCTCGAGGAGGTCGAGCCGGTCAGCGCCATCGTCAAGCGGTTCAGCACCGGCGCGATGAGCTACGGCTCGATCAGCCAGGAGGCCCACGAGACGCTCGCGGTCGCGATGAACCGGCTCGGCGCCCGCTCCAACACCGGTGAGGGCGGCGAGGACGCCGACCGGCTGATGGACCCGCAGCGGCGCTCGGCCATCAAGCAGGTCGCCTCCGGCCGCTTCGGCGTCACCTCGCTCTACCTCACCCAGGCCGACGACATCCAGATCAAGATGGCCCAGGGCGCCAAGCCGGGGGAGGGCGGCCAGCTGCCCGGCCACAAGGTCTACCCGTGGGTGGCCAAGACGCGGCACTCCACGCCGGGGGTCGGCCTGATCAGTCCGCCACCCCATCACGACATCTACTCCATCG
>JAICIN010000135.1 GCA_025924375.1 Dermatophilaceae bacterium
AGCGCCTCGTGCCAGGCGAGTGCTGCTCCTCGCCGATGGCCGGGCCGCCATCCCGTTCGAGTCGGTGCTGCGCGCCATCGTCCTCGACGTGCCGGGCATCTCGGTGCAACCCCAGCTCCGGGTCGCCGACTCCGGCTGCTTCGCCACCGTCGACCTCGGTGACGAGGTGCGTCGCGTGGCGCTCGAGGCAGAGGGGTTCGAGCGCCATGGCACCCGAGCGGGCCTGCAACGTGACTGCCGCCGCTACACCGAGCTCGCCACCTGCGGCTGGCGCCTGCTTCGCTACACGTGGCACGACGTGATGTACCGGCCGGTCTGGGTGCGGTGGACGGTCGAGGCCCTCCTCGCCGAGCTCGACGGCCGGGTGCGGCCCACCCCTCCGCCGGCCGCTGCCCAGCTCTCCGCGTGAGGACCGACGGGCAGTGGTGGCCTGACGCCGCCGCGCCCCGCACGGACACCACCCCGGCGACCGGCTACTGCCCGTCGGTGCCCGCGCCGCCCCTGCGGATCCGCGACCTGAGCCACTCCCAGCGCGGCCCGAGGCGCTCCTCGAACCCGCGGTCGGTCGGCCGGTAGTAGTCGGTGGCGCCCTGCAGGTCCTCGGGCAGATAGTCCTGCGCGGCCACGCCGTCGGGCTCGTCGTGGGCGTAGACGTAGCCCTTGCCGTGGCCGAGCCGGGCGGCGCCGGCGTAACCGCTCCCGCGGAGGTGGGCCGGCACGGGGCCGCCGCGGCCGGCGCGCACGTCGGCGATCGCCTCGTTGATGCCGCGGTAGGCCGCGTTGCTCTTCGGCGCGAGCGCGTTGTGGACGACGGCCTGCGCCAGGATGATCCGCGCCTCCGGCATGCCGATCTGCGCGACGGCGTGCATCGCGGCGACCGCCGTCTGGAGCGCGGTCGGGTCGGCCATGCCGACGTCCTCACTGGCCGCGATGACGATGCGCCGCGCGATGAACCGCGGGTCCTCCCCCGCCTCGAGCATCCGCGCGAGGTAGTGCAGGGCGGCGTCGACGTCGGAGCCGCGCATCGACTTGATGAGCGCCGAGGCGACGTCGTAGTGCTGGTCGCCGGTCTTGTCGTAGCGCACCGAGGCGCGGTCGACGGCCTGCTCGACGTGGGCCAGCGTGATGCGGACCGGGGCGTCGTCGAGCGAGCCGGGCGCGACCTCGTCGAGGGCGACACCGGCGGCTGCCTCGAGCGAGGTCAGCGCCCGCCGCGCGTCCCCGCCTGCGACGCGGACGAGGTGGGCGGCCGCGTCGTCGTCGAGCCCGTATGCCGCGTCGAGACCGCGCGGGTCGCTCACCGCCGCGCGGAGCACGTCGGCGACCTCCTCGTCGTCGAGAGGGAGCAGGGTGATGAGCATGGAGCGCGACAGCAGGGGCGCGATGACGGAGAAGGACGGGTTCTCCGTCGTCGCGGCGACGAGGATGACCTGACGGTTCTCGACACCCGGCAGCAGGGCGTCCTGCTGGGCCTTGGTGAACCGGTGGATCTCGTCGAGGAAGAGCACGGTCTGGCGGTCGTAGAGGTCGCGGTCGCGGGCCGCCTGCTCCATCACCGCCCTGACGTCCTTGACGCCCGCGGTGACGGCACTGAGCTCGACGAACCGCCGGTGGGCCGCCGTGGCGACGAGGTGGGCCAGGGTCGTCTTGCCGGTGCCCGGCGGACCCCACAGGATCGCCGAGAGCGGCCCCGCCGCGCCGGCGGAGCCCTCGATGAGCCGCCGCAGCGGGCTCCCGGGACGCAGCACGTCGGCCTGGCCCCGCACCTCCTCCATCGACCGCGGCCGCATCCGCACGGCGAGGGGCGGCAGGGAGGCGCCCGACGGCATACGGCCATCGCCCTCGGCTCCGGAGGCGGAGGCGAAGAGGTCGTCGCCAGGTGCCACACCCACGGGTGGCAGGCTATCTCCGTGACGCAGGCCCACCCCGACCGCTCCCGTTCTGCGCTCTCGGGGCTCGGGCGGCTCGTCGCCCGCCACCCGCGCACCGTCGTGCTGCTGTGGCTCGCCGCGGTCGTGGCGGCGTTCGCCGCGGCCCTCGGTGCGCTCGGCAACCAGTCGCTGTTCGACCGGCTCCACTCGGGCGACCCCAGCGTCCAGGGCGAGAGCCTGACCGGGCGCAACCTGCTCACGGCGGCGGGTCACTCGAGCCTGTCGACCCAGATGCTTCAGGTGACCGGCGTGGACCTGCGCTCGCCGCAGGTCGCGGCGACGGCGGTGGCGGCTGTGAAGCAGATCTCCGCGCTCCCCGGCGTGGAGAGCGTCGCGATGCCGTTCGTCGTGCCCGGCGGCGTCGAGGGGCCGGCGGCGAAGCCCCTTCTCAAGGACGGGTCTGCCGACTCGGGGGGTTTCCTCACCGTGGTGACCTTCGAGCACTCGCTGACCAGCGACCAGCGCAAGGCCGACCAGGTGCCGGTGGACAAGGCGCTGCACCGGCTCGCCGCCGACCTGCCGGGCGCGAAGGGCACCACCGGCGGCGTCAACGACCTCATCACGGCGATCACCGGCCAGGTGGAGACCGACCTGCGCACCGGGGAGGGCATCGCGCTGCCGGTCAGCTTCATCGTGATGGTCTTCGTCTTCGGCGGCTTCATCGCCGCCGGTATGCCGGTCGTCGGCGCCGTCGCCGCGATCGCCGGTGGCCTTGCGTCGCTGCTCGGCTTCAGCCACGCCATCGACCTCGACGCCACCGTCGTCAACGTCGTGACGATCCTCGGGCTCGGTCTGTGCATCGACTACGGCCTGCTCACCGTCAGCCGCTTTCGGGAGGAGCTCCGGTCGCTGGCGCGGGGCATCCCGCCGTCGGAGATCACCCGCGACCAGATCATCCGCGCGACGGCCCACACGGTGGACTCGGCCGGCCGCACCGTGGTGTTCTCCGGTGTCACCGTGGCGATCTCGCTCGGCGGCCTGCTCGTCTTCGAGGCCCAGGTCATGAAGGCGATCGGCTCCGCCGGGCTGTCCGTGGTCCTCGTCGCGGTGCTCGTCGCGCTGACCCTCGTGCCGGCGCTGTGCGCCCTGGGCGCGCGGCACCTCCTGCGTCGCGGCACGGAGCAGGCTCCGGAGCACGGCGTCTTCTCGCGACTCGCGACGTGGGTCCACGAGCGCCCGGTCCCCATCATCGTGGTGGTGCTGGGCATCCTCGTGGCCCTGGCGCTGCCCGCGTTCGGCATGCGGCTGACCTCCTCGGGCACGGAGATGCTGCCCGTCGGCTCGCCGCAGCGGGTCTTCTTCAGCGACCTCGCGGCCCACTACCCGCAGCTCGGCGGACCGGACCTCGAGGTCGTGGCCCGGACCACGCCGGAGCAGGCGGCGGCCTACGCCGCGGCCCTGCCACCGCTGCACGGCTCACCGGTCACCGGCCGCGCGGAACGGGTCGGCGAGGGCCTCAGCGTCATCTCGGTCGACGTGCCGGGCGGCCCGCTCGACGACCCGGCGCGGGACTACGTCAGGACGCTCCAGCAGCACCGGCCGGACTTCCCGACCTACGTCGTCGGGGAGGCCTCGAGCCTGAAGGACTTCACCGCGTCGATGGTGGCGCGGGCGCCGGTGGCTTTCGGGCTCGTCGCGATCGCCACCGTCATCCTCCTGTTCCTCATGACGGGCTCCCTCGTCATCCCCGTCAAGGCGCTCGTCATGAACGTCGTCTCGCTCGGCGCGAGCCTCGGGGTCCTCGTGTGGGTGTTCGAGCGTGGCCACCTCGAGGGGCTGCTGGGCTTCTCGTCGGTCGGCGCGGTGGAGTCGATGATCCCGCTGCTCGTGCTGGCGTTCGGGTTCGGGCTGTCCATGGACTACGAGGTCTTCCTGCTGTCGCGGATGGTGGAGCTGCACGAGCGCGGCTACAGCAACGACGACGCGGTCGTCCTGGGCCTGCAGCGCTCAGGCCGCATCATCACCTCGGCAGCGCTCCTCGTCGTCATCGTCTTCTCCGGCTTCATCGCCGGGCAGCTGCTCGTCATCAAGGAGACCGGTGTGGGGCTTGCCGTGGCTGTGGTCCTCGACGCCACCCTGGTCCGCATGCTGCTCGTACCGGCGACCATGGCGGTGCTCGGCGACTGGAACTGGTGGGCTCCGGAGCGCATCAAGCGGCTGCACGCCCGGTTCGGGATCACCGAGTGACGTTGCGGCGCCTCACGACCCACGCGGAGCTCCTCGAGGCCTCCGGCGACGACCCGTTCATCCGCTACGACATCCCCACCACGCTCGAGCACCCCGGGGTGGCGCTCGGCGCGGCTCTCGCGCTGGCCCGCCGCACCCACACGCGGCGCCTCGGCCTCCTCGTCATGGGACCGCCCGACGACGCGGGCGACCTCCTCTCGGCGATGGCGGCGCGGGACCTCCTCGACGGGCACCTCACCCACGTGACCGTGTCGCACGGGTCCATCGAGGCCGTCGGCCGCCACCTCCCCCTCGGCGGGGGCAACGACTGGGAGTGGATGTATGCCGTGTCGGCAGCTCCCGTGGGCGCCGCCGAGGAGCGGCTCGTCACCTTGTCGGAGGACGACCTGGCGGACATCGCTGCCCTCCTCGAGGTGGCCAACCCCGGCACCGACGCCCGGCCCTTCGAGCTCGAGGGCCAGCGGTGGGCGGGAATCCGTGACGAGGCGGGACGCCTCGTGGCCTGTGGCGTCCGCGAGCCGAACATCGCCGGATGGCCCATCCTGTCGGGCATCACCGTGCTCCCCGCCCACCGTGGGACGGGTCTGGGGCGCGTCGTCACGGCCCACCTCACCCGTGAGGCAGTCCGCGAACACGGTGTCTGCACCCTCGGCCTGTACTCCCACAACGCCGTCGCCCGTGGTCTCTACCGCAGCCTGGGCTACACCGGGACGCACTGCTGGTCCAGCCGCCGGATCGTCGCCACGTGACCCGACCCGCCTAGTTCTTGGGGGGCCTGCCCCGGCGCCGCGGCGGTCCTGCTTCCCTCGGCTCGCGCCCGGCCTCGCTGAGGGCTCGACGGATGATCAGCTCGATCTGGGCGTTGACGCTGCGCAGCTCGTCGGCGGCCCACCGGGTCAGGGCCTGGTGCACGGCCGGGTCCAGCCGGAGCGGCACCTGGTGCCGCTCCGGCCTGCGACCTGCCGGCTGCTCGGTCACGTCAGGTGTAGAGGCTGCCAGCGTTGAGCACGGGCGAGGCGCTCTGTTCGCTGCAGAGCACGACCAGCAGGTTGGACACCATGGCGGCGCGACGCTCGTCGTCGAGCTCGACGATCGACTGCGACTCGAGCCGCTCGAGCGCCATCTCCACCATGCCCACCGCGCCTTCGACGATCCGCGAGCGTGCCGCCACCACGGCGCTGGCCTGCTGTCGGCGCAGCATCGCCTGGGCGATCTCGGGTGCGTAGGCGAGGTGGCTGATCCGCACCTCGACGATCTCCACCCCGGCGACCGCCACCCGCTCCGCCACCTCGTGGGCCAGCTCTGCCGACACCAGGTCTGTGGACCCCCGCAGGGACTCCTCGTCGCCAGTGGGGTCGTCATACGGCCGGGTTGTGGCAACGTGACGCAGTGCGGCCTCGGACTGCACCCGCACGAAGTCCTGGTACCGCTCCACCGCGAAGCTCGCCCGGGCCGTGTCGGCCACCTGCCACACCACGATGGCCGCGATCTCCACCGGGTTGCCGCTCGCGTCGTTGACCTTGAGCGCGTTGGTCTCGAAGTTGTGCACCCGGATCGACACGGTGCGACGCGTCGTCAGCGGCACCACCATGCTGAGCCCGTGGCGCCGAGTCGTCCCGACGTACCGGCCGAAGAACTGCACGACCTTGGTGGTGCCGGGCGACACGACGACCAGCGACGAGGCGATGAGCACGACCACCAACGCGAGGCCAGCCACGATCCACGACCGGCCTGTTGTCGACTCCGTGGAGCTGGCCATGCCCGTGCCGATCCACACCATGACAGCCACGAGGACGAGTGCCACCCCGAGCGCGAGGAAGCCGTCGACCGCCCAGGCAGGTCGCTCGGCGACATCGACCCTGGCGCCCTGGTGGCCGACGGGCTCGGTGGCCGGCGGCTGCGACACCGGGTCGGCGCCGCTGGGCTCGAGTGTGTTGTTCATGCCTGCCTCCCGAGATGAAATAGACATCTAAGTGATATCACTTTTCGTCGCACCTGGGAAGCCGCTTGGCTGGGAGCTTGGCCTAGGTCGCGGCGGTGAGCAGTGCCCAGACCTCGTTACGCAGCTTCTGGGCGCCCGACGCGGGGTCGTGTCGGACCGCGTGGAGTCCGACGTCGAGTGCCGCCTGCACGTTCGCGGGGCTGTCGTCGACGAACCCGACCGCAGCGGCGGGGAGGTCGAGGTCGTCGAGGATGTGGCGGAAGAACTCCTTCTCGGGCTTCGCCGCGCCGATCTCACACGAGTAGTAGACGCGGTCGAAGCAGGCGTCGTGCCGGAGGTGGTCGCGCATCCAGGCGCGTCGGTGGTCCTGCTGGTTGGTGGCCAGGGCGCAGTGGACTCCCGCGGCACGCACCTCTGCGACGAGCTCCATGGCGGCCTCGTCGACCACCGCACGCTCCCAGAGCTCGAGCAGCGCCGGGACGTCGGTCCGCGCGTCGGGCCAGCCTTCCAGGACTCGCTCGAGCGTCAGTCGCAGCGGC
>JAICIN010000136.1 GCA_025924375.1 Dermatophilaceae bacterium
CTCGGCGCCCCGCTGACGGCCCGGCTCGGCGCCCCGCTGACGGCCCGGCTCGGCGCCCCGCTGACGGCCCGGCTCGGCGCCCCGCTGACGGCCCGGCTCAGCGCCCCGCGAGGGCGTCGCGCATCGGCACGAGCTTGGCGTCGGACTCGGCGACCTCGGCCTCCGGGTCCGAGCCGGCGACGATCCCGCAGCCGGCCCAGATGCGCATCGCCGACGCATCGGCCGGGTCGTAGGCGCCGCACCGCAGCGCGATGCCCCACTCGCCGTGACCCGCGGCGTCGACCCAGCCGACCGGTCCGGCGTAGCGGCCGCGGTCCATGCCCTCGAGCTCGGCGATGGTGGCGTCCGCGACGTCCCTCGGGGTGCCGCAGACGGCGGCGGATGGGTGCAGCGACGCCGCCAGGGCGAGCGACGACGAGCCGTCGGCGAGCACCCCGGCGACGTCGGTCGCGAGGTGCATCACGTTGCTCAGGTGCAGGACGAACGGCGCCTCCGGCACGTTGACCGACGAGCAGTGGGGGCGCAGGGCCTCCGCGACCGAGCGGACGGCGTACTCGTGCTCCTCGAGGTCCTTCGACGACCGGGCCAGGGAGGCGGCCAGCGCCAGGTCGTGGGCGTCGTCGCCGGTCCGGCGGATGGTGCCGGCGAGGACCCGCGAGGTCACCAGGCCCCGCTCCAGGCGCACGAGCATCTCGGGGGTCGCGCCGACGAGGCCGTCGACCGCGAAGACCCAGGTGGTGTCGTAGCGCTCGGCCAGCCGGGCGAGCAGCCAGCGCGGGTCGATCGGCGCCGCGGCGCTGACCTGCAGGTCACGGGCGAGGACGACCTTGTCGAGGCGCCCCTCGACGATCCGGCTGACCGCCTCCTCGACGGCCCCGGCCCAGCCCGCGGGCGACCGGCCCCCGTCCGCGAAGGCCGTGCGCTCCGGCTCCTCCGGCGCGCTGTCCGGCCGCGGCGACAACGGCGGGGGCACGGAGCCGTCGGCACGCATGGTCGTCACCCACCAGCGTTCGTCCCGGTGGCCGACGACGACCTCGGGCACGACGAGCGCGGCCCCCGAGGGCGACCCCGCGGCATACGACACGGAGCCGAAGGCGACCGGCCCGGTGCCCGGCAGGGCGACGTCGTCCCGGACCACGGCGCCCGCGACGACGTCTCGCCACCACTCCTGCGCGACGGCGAACCGGTCGGCGCCGGCGACGGCGAGCTCGAGGGCGCGGCCCCACCCGACCATGCCCTCCCCGCGGCGGACCCAGCTCACGACACCGCGCGGGTTGTCCGGGCGGGGGAGGAGGGCGAGGAGCGGGCCGGGGTCGGCGATCTCCGTGGTGCGCGCGACCAGGGGCGCGCCGTGGGGCCGGGTCCCGGCCGTGGGCTGACTCGTCATGACGGGGGCCAGCCTACGATCCGGCCGCTCGCTCGACCGCTCGAGGACGGCACGGCCGCGGGTGGAAGGATGCAGGCATGACGCGTGCGAGCCTCGACAAGCAGCCCCGCGACGTCGCGGCCATGTTCGACGACGTGGCCGGCCGCTACGACCGCACCAACGACGTGCTCTCGATGGGCCAGGACCGGCTGTGGCGCCGCGCCGTCGTGCGGGCGGTCGACGCGCGGCCGGGTGAGCGGGTCCTCGACATCGCGGCCGGCACGGGCACCTCGAGCGAGCCGTTCGCCGACGCCGGGGTCGAGGTGGTGCCGGCCGACTTCTCGCTGGGCATGCTCGCCGTGGGCAACCGGCGCCGGCCCGACCTGCCCTTCACCGCCGCCGACGCCATGCGGCTGCCGTTCGCCGACGCGGTCTTCGACGTCGTGACGATGTCCTTCGGCCTGCGCAACGTCGCCTCCGTCGACGACGCCCTGCGCGAGTTCCTGCGGGTCACGCGGCCCGGCGGCCGGCTGGTCGTCTGCGAGTTCAGCCACCCGGCCAACCGCGCGTTCCGCACGGTCTACAACGAGTACCTCATGCGCTCGCTCCCCACCATCGCGCGACGCGTGAGCTCCGACCCCGAGTCCTACGTCTACCTCGCCGAGTCGATCCAGGCGTGGCCGGCGCAGCGCGAGCTGGCGCGCCGGATCGCGGCTGCCGGGTGGGCCGACGTGCAGTGGCGCAACCTGACCGGTGGCGTCGTCGCCCTGCACCGTGCGGTGAAGCCGCAAGGTTAGGTTCCCCTCAATGGGCGTGCCGACGTGGCCGGGAATAGACTCCCCTCTTGGTTCGTGAAGATCTTCACAAGCGTGGACGAGGCAGGCGTGACACAGACCAGCACCGGGGCGGTGGCCCCCGGCCGGGCGGCGGGGACGGCCGACGTCGTCGTCGTCGGTGCCGGGCCGGCCGGCTCGGCCACGGCGGCCTACCTCGCGATGGCGGGGCTCGACGTCCTGCTCCTCGAGAAGACGACGTTCCCGCGGGAGAAGGTCTGCGGTGACGGCCTGACGCCCCGCGCCGTCAAGGAGCTCATCACCCTGGGGATCCCGACGCCCGAGGAGGACGGCTGGATCCGCAACCACGGCCTGCGGATCATCGGCGGCGGGATGCGCCTGTCCCTGCCCTGGCCCGACCTCGCCAGCTTCCCGCCCTATGGACTGGTCCGCACCCGTCAGGACTTCGACGACATCCTCGCCCGGCACGCCGTGAAGCACGGTGCGCGGCTGCAGGAGGCGACCAGCGTCACCGGCCCGGTCCTCGACGACTCGGGCAACGTCGTGGGCGTCACCGCGAGGGCGGTCGACGAGCGGGGGCGCGCGACCGGACCCGAGCTGACCTATCGGGCGCCCCTCGTGGTGGCGGCCGACGGCAACTCCTCGCGGCTGTCGCTGGCCGTGGGCCGCGAGAAGCGCGAGGACCGGCCCATGGGCGTGGCCGTGCGCACCTACTACACGAGCCCCCGGCACGACGACGACTACCTCGAGTCCTGGCTCGAGCTGTGGAGCACCGACGAGGCGGGGCGCCGTGTGCTGCTGCCCGGCTACGGCTGGATCTTCGGCGTCGGCGACGGCACCTCCAACGTCGGCCTCGGCATCCTCAACACCTCCAAGGCGTTCGGCAGGACCGACTACAAGGACGTCATGCGGCGGTGGGTCGCCACCATGCCGGCGGAGTGGACCTACACCGAGGAGACCATGGTCGGTCCGATCCGCGGGGCCGCGCTGCCGATGGGCTTCAACCGCCAGCCGCACTACGACAAGGGCCTGCTCCTCGTCGGCGACGCGGGCGGCATGGTCAACCCCTTCAACGGCGAGGGCATCGCCTACGCCATGGAGTCCGGCCGGCTCGCGGCCGAGGTCGTCGCGCAGGCGTTCGCCCGGGACAGCGCTGCCGGCCGTGAGCGCGTCCTGCGGGCCTACCCGGGCGTCATGGCCGACGCCCTCGGCGGCTACTACACCCTCGGCCGCTGGTTCGCGGCGATGATCGGCAACCCCGAGGTCATGCGGCTCGCGACGAGGTACGGCCTGCCCCGCACGACGCTCATGCGCTTCCTGCTCAAACTCATGGCCAACCTCGCCGAGCCCCGCGGCGGTGACGCGAGCGACCGCGTGATCAGTGCCCTCTCGAGGATGGCGCCGGACGCATGACCAGACGTGCATTCCGCCCTGCCCCGCCTAGGATGGGGCCGCGTTGCCGCCGGGTGGTCGCGACCACCGGCCAGACCCACGAAAGGGGAGCTGCTCCGCGATGACCAACCCCTACGTCCCGTTGCTCTTCCTCCTGGCGCTGGGCGCCGGCTTCGCCGTCCTCTCCGTCGGCACGAGCCTCGTGGTCGGCCCGAAGCGCTACAACCGCGCCAAGCTCGAGGCCTACGAGTGCGGGATCCAGCCCTCGCCGCACGCGGCCGGTGGCGGCCGGGTGCCGATCAAGTACTACCTGACCGCGATGCTGTTCATCATCTTCGACATCGAGTCGGTGTTCCTCTATCCCTTCGCCGTGGCCTTCAACCAGCTGGGCCTGTTCGCCCTCGTCGAGATGGTCCTCTTCGTCCTCACCGTCTTCGTCGCCTACGCCTACGTGTGGCGGCGTGGCGGCCTCGAGTGGGACTGAGGAAGCGATTCCGTATGCCGTGTGACCCCTTAGCACCCCAAGGAGCCCGCTGATGGGTATCGAGGAGAAGCTGCCCGCCGGCTTCGTGCTCACGACGCTGGAGCAGGCCGCTGGCTACATGCGCAAGAGCTCGATCTGGCCCGCGACCTTCGGGCTGGCCTGCTGCGCCATCGAGATGATGGCCGTCGGGACGCCCGACTACGACATCGCCCGGTTCGGCATGGAGCGCTTCTCGGCGACCCCGCGCCAGGCGGACCTCATGATCGTCGCCGGCCGGGTCAGCCAGAAGATGGCGCCCGTCGTCCGCCAGGTCTACGACCAGATGCCCAACCCCAAGTGGGTCATCTCGATGGGCGTGTGCGCCAGCTCGGGCGGCATGTTCAACAACTACGCGATCGTCCAGGGCGTCGACCACATCGTCCCCGTCGACGTCTACCTGCCCGGCTGCCCGCCGCGGCCCGAGATGCTGCTCAACGCGATCCTGGAGCTGCACCAGCAGGTGCAGCACAGCAAGCTCGGGGTCAACCGGGTGGCCGCGGCACGCGCGGCGGAGGCGGCGGCCCTGCGCGCGACGCCGACGCACGAGATGAAGGGGCTGTTGGCGTGAGCGACGAGAAGCCGCGCAGCGACGAGAAGCCCCGGAGCGGCGAGGAGCCCGTGCGTGAGGAGCCGACCGTGGGCGGCCTGCCCCCGGCGGCCGAGGACGCGATGAAGGAGGCCGCCACCGCGGCACCCGACCCCGTCGTCGACGACGCGCCCGACACCAAGGCGGCGGTCCAGTACGGCGCGACGACGGGGGAGACCCTGCCGGCCGCGCCAGGCACCCAGCCCGACCCGGTCGAGGTCGGTGAGCGGCGCGGCATGTTCGGCGTCGCCGATGGTGGCGACACGTCGGGCTACGGCGGCCTGGTCGCACCGATCCTCTTCCCCGCGGCCGCGACCCGCCCCTACGGCGGCTACTTCGACGACCTCGCCGACCACCTCGAGCGAGCCCTCGTCGGCGGCGCGGCCTCCTTCTCCGAGTCCGTCGAGCGGGTCGTCGTGGACCGTGGCGAGCTGACGCTCTTCGTGCGCCGCGAGCACCTGCCGGTGGTCGCCCGCGCGCTGCGCGACGACCCACAGCTCCGGTTCGAGATCTGCAGCAGCGTCTCGGGGGTCCACTTCCCGGAGGAGAGCGAGCGAGAGCTCCACGCGGTCTACCACTTCCTGTCCATCACCCACGGCGGGCGCCGGGTGCGCGTCGAGGTCACCTGCCCGGACGCGGACCCGCACATCCCGTCGATCGTCCCGACCTACCCCGCCGCCGACTGGCACGAGCGGGAGACGTGGGACATGTTCGGGATCCAGTTCGACGGGCACCCGGCGCTGACGCGGATCCTCATGCCCGACGACTGGCCGGGCCACCCGCAGCGGAAGGACTACCCGCTCGGCGGCATCCCCGTCGAGTACAAGGGCGCGACGATCCCGCCGCCGGACCAGCGGAGGTCTTACAACTGATGTCCACGACCCACGACACCCCGGCCGTCCACGACGGCACCGGCCCGCACGCCGCCGACGCCGCTGCCGACCTCTACGCCACCTCGGCAGCCGACAGCGCCGACGCCGCCGGCGCCCACGTCTTCAACGCCGCCGGCGGCGACTGGGACGACCTCGTCGACGAGGCGACCGCCCTGGGCGAGGAGCGGATCGTCGTCAACATGGGCCCGCAGCACCCGTCGACCCACGGCGTGCTCCGGCTCATCCTCGAGCTCGACGGGGAGACGGTGACCGAGGCCCGCGCCGGCATCGGCTACCTGCACACCGGCATCGAGAAGAACATGGAGTACCGCACCTGGACCCAGGGCGTGACGTTCTGCACCCGCATGGACTACCTCACGCCGATCTTCCAGGAGACGGCCTACTCCATGGCGGTCGAGAAGCTCCTCGGCGTGACCGACCAGGTCACCGAGCGGGCCAGCACCATCCGGGTGCTGATGATGGAGCTCAACCGGGTCTGCTCCCACCTCGTGGCCCTCGCCACCGGCGGCATGGAGATGGGCGCGACCACCGTCATGACGATCGGCTTCCGCGAGCGCGAGCGGATCCTCGCGGTCTTCGAGATGATCACCGGCCTGCGCATGAACCACGCCTACGTGCGCCCGGGCGGCGTCGCCCAGGACCTGCCGCCAGGAGCCATCGACAAGGTCCGCGACACCATCCCGCTCGTGCGGCAGGGCCTCCACGAGCTGGAGCTGCTGCTCAACGAGAACCCGATCGTCAAGGGCCGCATGGTCGACGTGGGCTACCTCGACCTGAGCGGCTGCATGGCGCTGGGCATCACCGGGCCCGTGCTGCGCTCCACCGGCCTGCCCCACGACCTGCGCAAGCTGCAGCCCTACTGCGGCTACGAGACCTACGACTTCGACGTCATCACCCGCACGAACTGCGACGCCTACGACCGGCTCCGCATCCGGATCGACGAGATGTACGAGTCGCTGAAGATCGCCGAGCAGTGCATCGACCGGCTGGAGGCGAACCCCGGCCCGGTCATGGTCGAGGACA
>JAICIN010000137.1 GCA_025924375.1 Dermatophilaceae bacterium
AGGCCTCCTGGCAGGCGCTCGTCGAGGGCGTCACCTACGGCCTGGTGCGGGCCGGGGTCCCCGTCCGCTGACTGGCCACCACGCGGTCCCCGTGGGCCGAAGCTTGGCCCAGCATTCACCCTGCCGGTGAAGGTTCACTCGCAGCGCGAACCGTGGGCCAGGACTGCATGGCCGGGCGACGGGCGCTCAGTCGGTGCCGGACTCCATCGCGGCCCGGTCGAGCGCGTCGTCGATGTTGTCGACCTGGGCGGCGGCGGGGTTCGCCGAGATCGCCCTGGCGCCGCCGGGCTCGAGGTCGCCCACCAGCTCCTGGTGACGGACCCCGAGCAGGCCCGACGCGGCATACAGCTCGAGCTTGGCCCGGGAGTCCGCGATGTCGAGGTTGCGCATCGTCAGCTGGCCGATCCGGTCGACGGGGCCGAAGGCCGCGTCCTCCGTGCGCTCCATGGAGAGCTTCTCCGGGTGGTAGCTGAACGCCGGCCCGCTCGTGTCCAGCACGGTGTAGTCGTCGCCACGGCGGAGCCGCAGCGTCACCTCGCCGGTGACCGCGGAGGCGACCCACCGCTGGAGCGACTCGCGGAGCATGAGCGACTGGGGGTCGAGCCAGCGGCCCTCGTAGAGGAGGCGGCCGAGCCGGCGCCCCTCCGCGTGGTAGCTGGCGACGGTGTCCTCGTTGTGGATGGCGTTGAGCAGCCGCTCGTAGGCGATGTGCAGCAACGCCATGCCGGGCGCCTCGTAGATGCCGCGGGACTTCGCCTCGATGATGCGGTTCTCGATCTGGTCCGACATGCCGAGGCCGTGGCGGCCACCGACCGCGTTGGCCTCCATGACGAGCGCGACCGCGTCGCCGTCGAAGGCGTCGCCGTTGACGGCGACCGGCCGGCCCTGGTCGAACCGCACGGTCACGTCCTCGGTCGGGATCTCCACCCCCTCGTCCCAGGAGGCCACGCCCATGATCGGCTCGACGATCTCCATCGAGGTGTCGAGGTACTCCAGCCGCTTGGCCTCGTGGGTGGCGCCCCAGATGTTGGCGTCGGTGGAGTAGGCCTTCTCGGTGCTCGCGCGGTAGGGCAGGTCGCGGGCCCGCAGCCACTCCGACATCTCGGTGCGGCCCCCGAGCTCGCCCACGAAGTCGGCGTCGAGCCAGGGCTTGTAGATCCGCAGGGCCGGGTTGGCGAGGAGGCCGTAGCGGTAGAACCGCTCGATGTCGTTGCCCTTGAACGTCGAGCCGTCGCCCCAGATGTCGACGCCGTCCTCGCGCATCGCCCGCACGAGCAGCGTGCCGGTGACCGCCCGACCCAGCGGGGTCGTGTTGAAGTACGTCCGGCCGCCGCTGCGGATGTGGAACGCGCCGCACGCGATGGCCGAGAGCCCCTCCTCGACGAGGGCAGCCCGGCAGTCGACGAGCCGGGCGAGCTCGGCGCCGTACTGCCCGGCGCGTCCGGGCACCGAGCCGATGTCGGGCTCGTCGTACTGCCCGAGGTCCGCGGTGTAGGTGCACGGGATGGCGCCCTTCTCGCGCATCCACGCGACAGCGACCGAGGTGTCGAGACCGCCGGAGAAGGCGATCCCCACACGCTCACCGACGGGCAGCGACGTCAGAACCTTGGACACGAGACGTCAGCCTACGGCCCGCTCCGAGCCGCGGGCGTCGAGGGCGTCGAGCGCTGCCAGCAACCGGCCCCGCAGCACCTGGCCGCGCGCCGCGAAGGCGCGCTGCGCACCGGCATACGCGGCCCGTCCCTCGGCCGTCTCGACCCGCACCGGGTCGTAGCCGAGGCCGGTCAGGTCGTAGGGCGAGGCGCGCATGTCGAGCTCCCGCACCTCCCGCGCCAGCTCGAAGCAGTCCATCACGAGGCCGCTGGGGACGGCGGGGGAGAGCTTGTGGGCCCACTTGTAGAGGTCCATGCCGGCGTGCAGGCAGCCCGGCTGCTCGAGCGCCACCTGGGTCTCGCGGGTGGGCTGCACGGCGTTGAGGGGGCGGGCGGGCGCGGTGTAGAAGCGGAACGCGTCGTAGTGGGTGCAGCGCACCCGCAGCGCCTCGACCACCTCGTCGGTGCCAGCGGCGCCCAGCCGCAGCGGCCACCCCGTGTGCCGCACGTCGCCCTCCGGCAGCCGGTAGACCATCGCCCACTCGTGCAGGCCGAAGCACGCGAGGTGCGGCGCGCGCCCCGCCGTGGCGGTGAGCAGCGTGCGCACGAAGCGCACCGTGTCACCGCGCTCACGCAGGTATGCCGGTGCGTCCAGGGCCGCTCCCGGCCCCACCTGCCGGTAGTGGCGCCAGCGCGACCGCGGGAGGTCCGCCGCCCCGTCGAGGACGACGCCGGCCCCCGGGTGCCAGCGCCGCAGCCGGCCCGGACGGTGCGAGTAGTAGGTGAAGAGGAAGTCCTCGACCGGGTGGCTCTCGCCGGCCTCGCGGCGGGCGAGGTGGGCCGCGGTGGCGGCGTCCACGCGCTCCTCGTGCGCGGCCTCGGCGGCCTGCCACTCGGCGAGGGGGAGGACGTGCTCGGCCACGTCGGGGGAGCCTACCGCCGCCCCGTTAGGGTGAGCGGGTGCGGATCGCGAGGTACACCACAGGTGAGGACCCGGCCTACGGCGTCGTGGAGGGCGAGCCGGGCCACGAGGTGGTCGCCGCCGTCCAGGGCGACCCGCTCTACCAGCCCGTCGTCTTCACCGGTGAGCGCCTGCCGCTCGAGGACGTGCGCCTCCTCGCGCCGGTCATCCCGCGCAGCAAGGTCATCGGCATCGGCAAGAACTACGCCGCCCACGCCGCCGAGATGGGCAGCGAGGCGCCGGCCGAGCCGCTGATGTTCCTCATCCCCAACACCGCCGTCGTGGGCCCCGGCGACCCGGTGGTCATGCCCCGGCAGAGCGAGCGGGTGGACTACGAGGGCGAGCTGGCCGTCGTCATCGGCCGGATCTGCAAGGACGTCCCGCCGGAGCGCGTCCCCGAGGTCGTCTTCGGCTACACGTGCGCCAACGACGTGACGGCCCGCGACCTCCAGGGCAGCGACGGCCAGTGGTCGCGCGCCAAGGGCTTCGACACGTTCTGCCCGCTCGGGCCGTGGATCGTCACCGACCTGGACGTGTCGGACCTGTCGGTGCGCACGCGCCGGGAGGGGGAGGTCGTGCAGGACGGGCGCACCTCCGACATGATCCACGACGTGGCGGCGCTCGTCTCCCACGCCTCGCAGGCCTTCACCCTGCTGCCCGGTGACGTCATCCTCACCGGCACCCCGGAGGGCGTCGGGCCGGTCCAGCCCGGCCAGCGGGTCGAGGTCGAGATCGAGGGCATCGGCTCGCTCACCAACACCTTCGTGCGTCGCTAGCCCGGTCCCTAGAATCGGGGGACCATGACCGAGCACCCCGCCGCCCCCCGCCTCCGCGTCGCGCCGTCGCCCACCGGCGACCCGCACGTCGGCACGGCGTACATGTCGCTGTTCAACCTCGCGTTCGCCCGCCAGCAGGGCGGCCAGTTCATCCTGCGCATCGAGGACACCGACCGGGCACGCTTCCGGGAGGACAGCGAGAAGCAGGTCTTCGACACGCTGCACTGGCTGGGGCTCGACTGGGACGAGGGGCCCGACGTCGGCGGCCCGTGCGCGCCCTACCGCCAGTCCGAGCGGCTCGAGACCTACAAGCCTTACGTCGAGCGGCTCCTCGCCGACGGCCACGCCTACCACTGCTGGTGCTCGACGGAGCGGCTGGCGCAGATGCGCGAGGTGCAGCAGAAGACCAAGCAGCCGACCGGCTACGACCGGCTCTGCTACGGCAAGACGCGCGAGGAGCGGGCGCAGCTGCCGGGCTTCACGCCGACCCCCGTGGTGCGCATGCTCATCCCCGACGACGTGGAGCTCACCTTCGAGGACCTCATCCGCGGCCGGGTGTCCGCGCCCCGGCCCGATGACCAGGTGATCCTCAAGGCCGACGGGTTCCCCACCTACCACCTCGCCGTCGTCGTCGACGACCACGAGATGGGCATCACCCACGTGGTGCGTGGCGAGGAGTGGATCTCCAGCACGCCCAAGCACATCCTGCTCTACCGCTGGCTGGGGGCGGAGCCGCCGAAGTGGGCGCACATGCCGCTGCTGCGCAACGCCGACCGGTCGAAGATCTCCAAGCGCAAGAACCCTGCCGCGCGGCTGACGTGGTTCCAGGAGGAGGGCTACCTGCCGGAGGCGCTCGACAACTTCCTGGCGCTGTTGGCCTACCCGCCGGCCCAGGACGCCGACGGCAACGACGTCGAGGTCTTCACGTTCGCGGAGTTCTCCCGCGACTTCGACTGGCGCAAGGTCAACCCGGTCGGCCCGATCTTCGACCTCAAGAAGCTCGAGTGGCTCAACGGCGTGCACATCCGCGAGCTGGCCGTCGACGACCTCGCCTCCCGGCTGCTGCCCTTCCTCGAGCGCGACGGCGTCCTGCCGGGCAGCCCCAGCCTCGGCGAGCTGGCACGGCTGCGCGCCGTGACCGAGCTCATCCAGACCCGCATGGCGCTGCTCACCGAGGCCACCGCCCTCGTGCGTCCCTTCTTCGTCGCCGACGAGGAGCTCGACATCGCCGCGGACGCCCGGGCGCAGCTCAAGGACGACGCGGGGGAGGTGCTGACCGCGGGCCTGGCCGCGCTCGAGGGAGTCGACGACAGCCCGCGCGGCCTCCTCGGCTCCGAGAGCGGGTGGACCGCTCCGGCCATCGAGGAGGCCCTGCGCGCGGCGCTCGTCGAGGGCCTGGGCCTCAAGCCGCGGCTGGCGTTCGGGCCGCTGCGCACGGCGGTGTCCGGGCAGCGCGTCAGCCCGCCCCTCTTCGAGTCCATGGAGATCCTCGGCAAGCCCTCGACCCTGACCCGGCTCCGTCGCCTCCGGGACGCGCTCGGCTGAGGCGAGCACACGGCATACCGTCTGGTCCCAGCCGATTTGGGCGCCATCGGGCGGGCCGGTAGTATCGCCTCTCGGTCCACGGTGAAGCCGCTGTGCGCGGCGTCGGGCGTGGTACCCCCTTGGGGTATGGTGTAATTGGCAGCACGACTGATTCTGGTTCAGTTAGTCTAGGTTCGAGTCCTGGTACCCCAGCGCTGGCGCCGTCCTGCTGTCCGCGGCGGCGCCGATTCGGTGAAAGCCCCCGTGTACAGGTAAGGTTTTCCCCGCTGCCCGGCCCGCCGGACAGCCGCACGGCCCCGGTGTGTAGCGGCCTAGCACGCCGCCCTCTCAAGGCGGTAGCGCGGGTTCGAATCCCGTCGGGGCTACGCGCGCAAGAGCCCCCGTCCTCCGTGGACGGGGGCTCTTCCCGTATGCCGGGTGGCCCGGCTCCTGGCCCGGCTCGTGGCCCGGCCCGCCAGCGCCGAGGGCGCCGGTGAGGAACGACGGCAGGTCACGCGCCGTTCTGCTGCTGTTGCTGGGCGTGGTGGCGGGCCAGCACCTCGGTGAGCTTGTTGGCGCCGGCCACCACGGTCGCGGCGTGCAGGCGCCCGGGCTGGCGGGAGAGGCGCTCGATCGGTCCCGAGATGGAGACGGCGGCGACGACGCGGCCGGACGGGCCCCGGACCGGCGCGGAGACAGACGCGACGCCGGGCTCCCGCTCACCGACGCTCTGGGCCCAGCCGCGGCGGCGCACCCCGGAGAGCGTCGTGGCCGTGAAGGAGGCGCCGTGGAGGCCGCGGTGGAGCCGGTCCGGCTCCTCCCAGGCGAGGAGCACCTGGGCCGCGGAGCCGGCGAGCATGGTCAGGGTCGCCCCCACCGGGATGGAGTCCCGCAGGCCGACCGGCCGCTCCGCCGCCGACACGCAGATGCGGTGGTCGCCCTGGCGCCGGAACAGCTGCGCGCTCTCGTTGGTGTGGTCGCGCAGGGCGCCCAGCACCGGGCCTGCCGCGGCGAGCAGGCGGTCCTCACCGGCGGCAGCGGCGAGCTCCGCCAGCCGCGGGCCGAGCACGAACCGGCCCTGCATGTCTCGCGCGACGAGCCGGTGGTGCTCGAGGGCGACGGCGAGGCGGTGCGCCGTCGGGCGCGCGAGGCCGGTCGCACCGACGAGCTGGGCGAGGGTCGCCGGGCCGGCCTCCAGGGCGCCCAAGACGATGGCGGCCTTGTCGAGGACGCCGACTCCACTGGTGCTGTCCATGCACTGATATTGACGTCTCATTGCCTGAGACGCAAGTTCGCCGCACGGCCGGCCGTGCGAACCTCGCAGTACCGGTGCAGAGCGGCGCCGGTCGAGGACGCAGAGAGCGGGAGGAAGCCGTGTCTGGAACGCTGGCCGAGAAGGTCTGGGACGCGCACGTCGTGCGGCGCGCCGAGGGAGAGCCGGACCTGCTCTACATCGACCTCCACCTGCTCCACGAGGTCACCAGCCCGCAGGCGTTCGACGGCCTGCGCCTCGCCGGCCGCAAGGTCCGCCGCACCGACCTCACCCTGGCGACCGAGGACCACAACGTCCCGACCACGCCCGGACCCATCACCGACCTCGTCAGCAAGACCCAGGTCGACACCCTGCGGCGCAACTGCGAGGAGTTCGGGGTCCGGCTGTTCCCGATGGGCGACGCCGAGCAGGGCATCGTCCACGTCGTG